>CBFGUT010000022.1:0-19005 GCA_965652265.1 uncultured Cellvibrionaceae bacterium
GTCAGACGTCCGACCTCAGACATCTGACGCCGTTGGTCATTACTGGCGAACGCCCTCGATGTGCAGTTCCAGTTCCACCACCTCTGAAGCCGGGCCCAGGTTGTAGTCGATACCGAAGTCTTTCAAGCGGATTTCCGTTTCGCCGGCAAAGCCGACCCGGTAACCGCCCCAGGGGTCCTTGCCTTCGCCCACTTTGTCCACTTCGATGGTGATCTCCTTGGTGACGCCGTGCAGGGTCAGGTTGCCCACCACGTCGAATTCTTCACCGCCGTCTTCAATATTTTTTATGCTGGTGCTGACAAAAGTCGCTTGGGGATACTCGGAGACGGTCAAGAAGTCGCTGCCCCGCAAATGCTTGTCGCGTTCGGCGTGGTTGCTGTCCACACTGTCGGTTTTCACGGTGACATTGATCTCGCTGTCGGCGACATTGTCCGGGTCGTAACTGAAATCACCGCTGAACTGGTTAAAACGGCCGGTGAGCCAGCTGTAACCCAAATGCTGGATTTTGAAGTTGATGGAAGCATGTGAGCCCTGGGTGTCAATTACATAGTCAGCGGCCAAAGCTGGCGCGGCGATAAAGCCCGCGCCGACAATCAGGGCGCCGGCCAGGGTGGTACGAAGGAAACCTTTACTGCTTTTCATAACATAACTCCTTGGTTAATGATCGGATTTGGAAACAGGCTTTAACATACGCACTAGGGTGCGGTCGCGGATGACAAAATGATGGAACAGTGCCGCCAGGGCGTGCAGGCTGGCAAAAATAATAATCAGCCAGGCAAATATCTCGTGAATTTCACCCGCCAGGTCCACGCCATCACTCTCCAGTTGCAGGAACACCGGGAAGCGCACCCAATCGAACAGCAGAGGGCCGCGGCCTTCGGCGCTGGTAATCAGGTAACCGGTGATCATCACGGTAAAAATCAAGGCGTAGAGAATGACTTTCACGGCGGTGGCCGAAAATCTCACCAGCAGGGAGTGGTTGGGCAGTGGCCGTGGATGGCGACTGAGCAGACGCCAGAGCAGGCGGAAAGTCATCAGTACCAGCAGTAGCAGACCGACACTGATGTGCAGGGCCGGCCCCTTGTGGTACCAGTCGTCATAGTAGCCCAGGTCCACCATGTAGACGCCCAGGGCAAACAAAAACACGATGGTCAGGGCGCTGACCCAATGCACGATAATGGTTACCAGGCCATAACCCTGAGCGCGGTCTTGCAACATCTGCAATCACTCCCTGCCAACAGATCGATGCCTACACGGTAGCAGACTAACTCGCTTCGAGGTACTCAAGAAGTGTGAAAAAACCGGCCCCTGTCATGGTAGTGAGGTAAAAAAATTGTCACTTGTGACAGGGGCTGGCAGGCGGCTCCAAACCCCCGGAGTCAGCTGCGGGGGACGGCACGGGTGCGGCCATTGTCGTCTATGGCTACATAGACGAATTCACCCTCGGTGACTTTGGCAATTTCCCGACTGAGTGTCTCCTTGATCCACACCTCAATGACAATGCGAATCGATGAGCGGCCTACCTCCACCTGCTCGGCGTAGCAGCTGACAGTGGCGCCCACCGGTACCGGGCGCAGGAAGGACATACTGCTGACGGCCACGGTGGTGACGCGTCCGCGGGCAATATCCTGGGCGAGAATGGCACCGGCGATATCCATTTGCGACATCAACCAGCCGCCGAAAATGTCGCCATAAGGGTTGGTGTCGGCGGGCATGGACAGTGTTTGCAGTGTCAGTGTGCCGTGGGGTGTGGGGTCGTCGTCGAGACCGTGCATGGCCATAGCTATACCTGTTGATTAAAGTCAGTCATTGGGGGAGTGGCCTTTCCGCGGTTACAGTTTACCCGGCAGCCAGGTGGCAAGCGACGGCCACAGCGCCAGTGCCAGTAACAATAGTAACTGCAGAGCGATAAAGGGCACAACGCCGCGGTAGATGTCGGCAGTGCGCACCGAGTCGGGGGCCACCCCGCGCAGATAAAACAGGGCAAAACCGAAAGGCGGCGTCAGGAATGAGGTTTGCAGATTGACGGCGATCATCACCCCCAGCCACACGGGGTCCAGCCCCATGGCGAGCAGCACCGGCCCCACAATGGGCACCACCACGAAGGTGATTTCGATAAAGTCGAGGATAAAACCGAGCAGGAAAATCACCAGCATCACCAGCAGCATGGCACTCATCTTACCGCCGGGCAGCTGTTCGAACAGGTGGTGAACCAGTTCCTCACCGCCGAAACCGCGAAACACCAGGGAGAACAGAGAGGCACCGATCAGTATGGTGAAAATCATGGCAGTCACATGACAGGTGCTGCGCATAACCTCCCTGAGCCGCGCCAGTGTCAGCGCCCCTTTGCCCGCCGCCAGCACCAGTGCTCCCAACGCCCCTACACCGGCGGCCTCGGTGGGGGTGGCGACACCGGTGATGATGGACCCCAGTACCAGCGTAATCAGCAGCAGCACCGGCAGCAGGCTAAGCAACAGCCGCAGGCCGGTTACCGGCGCGTTATCGGTTTGGGCGGGGGGCGCCAATCGGGGGCGGGTAGTGGCCATAAACAGCACATAGGCCATATACAGGGAGACCAGTAGGAGGCCCGGAATGACCGCTCCCACAAACAAGTCGCCCACGGAGACAGTCTGTAAATTGACCACGCCCAGGCGCAGTTGCGCCTGCTGGTAAGCACTGGTGAGCACATCACCCAGCAGCACCAGGGCGATGGAGGGGGGAATAATCTGCCCCAAAGTGCCGGTGGCGCAAATGGTGCCGGTGGCGAAGCTGGGCTGGTAACCATTGCGCAGCATGGTGGGCAGCGAGATCAGGCCCATGGTCACCACTGTAGCGCCGACGATACCAGTGCTGGCCGCCAACAGGGCGCCCACCAGAATCACCGACAGGCCCAGACCACCCGGCAGACGCCCGCAGGCGCGGGACATATTGGTGAGCAGTTCCTCCGCCAGGCGCGACTTTTCCAGCATGACACCCATAAACACGAACAGGGGGACCGCCACCAGGGTGACATTGGTCATGATGCCGAACAGTCGGTTGGGGAAGGTGAGCAACAGTGCCGGGTCAAACACACCGGTGGCAATGCCCATGCCGGCAAACACCAGGGCCACGCCCGCCAGGGTAAAAGCCACGGGGTAGCCCAGCATCAGTACCAGACAGACCACCGCGAACATAATCAGGGGTAGCCATTCAACCAGCATCGGCGGCCTCGCGAGGTGGCTGAATGAGTATGCAGGCGGCGCGCACCAGTTCGGCAAGCGCCTGCAGGCCCAGGCTCAGGGCGAAAACGTGGATCAGGGACTTGAGCAGATACACATAGGCCAGGCCGCCGGCGTCGCTGGAGCGCTCGGCGATCACCCAGGCGCGGGTGACGAAGTCCCAACTGATCCAGCCCGCAAACACACAGAACGGCAGCAAAAATACCAGTGTACCCAGAGCGTCCACCCAGGCGCGGGCAGTGACCGAAAAGCGGCGGTAGAAAATATCCACGCGCACCAGCGCGCCAGCGCGCAGTGCCGAGGCGCTGCCCAGCAGGAACATGGCGGCATGCATGTAGATAACCGCTTCCTGCAGTGCCACCGAGCCGAGACCCAGCAGGCGGCGCATCAACACCACCGCGCAGGTGGTCAGCACCATCAACAGAGTCAGCCAGAAAATCGGGCGGGCGAGCCACAGATTCACTGCCTCCAGGCCGCGCAGCAGGCGGTTGTCGGCACAGGACGGCATCTTGTGGGCAGTCTCGGGGGAGTCCATGGTGTCGGCGCGGTTATTGTTATGGGTAACGGAGCGCCATTATCCCTATAAATCGCTCAAGATGCGAGGGGCTGACCGTCAGACGTCCGACGTCGGACGTCTGACAAACACGTTATGGCTGTGTTTGGGGCTGGAGTTCCTGCAGCCGTGCCTGGGCCGCCTGGCCGATTTCCCCGCCGCCCTGGGCGGCCAATTGAAAGTATTCAATAGCCTGTTGACGCTGGTTTTTAGCCAGCGCGTATTCGCCCAGATAGAAACTGGCAATCTGTGTGGGCAGCAGCTGCATACTGGCCTTCAGGTCATTTTCGGCGTCGTCGTGATTGTCCAGCTGACGCTGGGCCAGCCCACGGTAGACCAGGGGCCGGAAAAATGCCGGATTGGCCTTCACAGCGCGATCAAAGGCCTGCTGAGCTGCCCCATAATCTTTCTCCTGGGCGGCGATACGGCCCTTCAGTTCCCAGAAAAGCGTCTCCTTGGGTTGTTGTTTTATCGCTTTTTCCACCAGCGTTCGTGCCTGGTCGAGTTTCCCTTCACTGAGGACGGCCAGCCCCTGTTGATAGGCCTCATAGGCGTCGTCGTCCTCTTTCAGTTGGGCAATGGCGCGCTGGTATTGCTGGCGATTGCGCTCGCCGCCATTGTATTGGGCCGCCAACTGGCGGTTGGCTTCCACCCGCTCCTCCGAGGGCGGGTGGCTGGCGAAGAAGTTGTCCAGCCAGCCGGACTGCCTGCCTTCGGACAATTTGACAAAGGTCTGCTGAAGCTCCACGGCCCCCTGGGGATCGTAACCGGCCTTAACCATATACTCGATGCCGTATTTATCCGCCTCCAGCTCTTGCTGGCGACCATAGCGGGCCTGCCAGGCCTGAGCGCCCACACCCAGCACGCCGGTGGCCAGGGCGCCCATTTCCGGGTCTTTGTTGCTGAGCGCGATACCCGTGGCCAGCACGCCCACGCCCAGCAATGTGCTCTGGGTCTGCTGTTGCGCGGTGTGGCGTGCTGCGGCGTGCACAATCTCGTGGCCCAGGACCGCCGCCAGTTGCGATTCATCCTCCAGCAGGGTCAGCAGGCCGCGGTTGATGGCGATCTTGCCGCCGGGCATGGCCCAGGCATTGGGCACGCCGTTATTGAGGACGGTAAAGTCATAGGGCAGTTTAGGTTGGTGGCTGACGCGGGCGAGCTTTTGACCCACAGCGCTGACATAGTCATTGAGGCCGGGGTCGACCACATAGCGACCGCCCTGCATTTGTTGGGCGGGTCCGTAGTTTTGCTCGCCCAGGGCAATTTCCTGTTGGGGTGAGAGCAGTGACAGTTCGTTTTCGCCGGTTACCGGGTTGACCGAGCAGGCCCCCAGCCATAGCAGGGCGAGCAACATGGTGATGCGTGAGCTGAGGTTTTTCACAGGCTTCTCCTTTTTCAGTGTGGTCTCGGGGCGGGCGCAAAACAGAGGCCAGTCTGCGTATAATAGCGCCCCTGTTGATATCGTCCATGAGGTTTTTATGTCCGCACTTCAGGCCATTGAGTTGTTCGCCGGGGTCCGGCCAGATGGTCAGCCTATCGTAGAACGCCTGCCGGTCAAACTTTTGCCCGACAATACCCTGCAACTCGTGCGCTCCCCGGCCTTCGTCAAGGGCATTGCCAGTGGCGATATCATCCGCGCCGATCCCGATCGTCGCGAATTCGAGATCGTGCAGCACAGTGGCAACCTCTGCGTGCGGGTCTTTACCCGCGGCGACACGGCGCCCCTCGCCGAGGCGCTGGAGGGGCCGGTGGCCAAGCTGGGCGGAGAACTGGACCTGCAGTCGCCGCACTTGCTGGTATTCAGTATTCATGTCAGTTGTGGCTTTGCGGCCATCGAGGCGATTTTCAACCCGATGAACGACGCCGACACCCAGTGGCAGTACGCCAATGTCTACGACCCGGCGGATGGCGAAACACCGCTCAATTGGTGGCAACCGCTGCTGCAGCCCGAGTAATCAACGTGAACTCCAGTAACCAAACGTTAACCCAATTCTAAAAGTTAAAAGAGGTACGCGGATGCTAATGGTGATCTCCCCGGCGAAGACGCTGGACTTTGAATCCCCGGCGCCCGCCGTCGAGGCGACCCAGCCCCAATTTCTGGATCGGGCGGCGTCGCTGATCGAGGAATTGCAAGCGCTTTCACCCGCTGATATCAGTGGCCTGATGGGGATCAGCGATAAGCTGGGGCTGCTCAACTTTGATCGCTACCAACACTGGCAGCGACCCTTCACCCTCGACAATGCCAAGCCGGCGGTACTGGCCTTTAAGGGTGATGTCTACACCGGACTCGAGGCGGAGACGTTTACACGTGGGGATATGACGTTTGCCCAACAACACCTGCGCATTCTCTCGGGGCTCTATGGGTTATTGCGACCCCTGGACCTGATCCAGGCCTATCGGCTGGAGATGGGTACCCGCTTTGCCAACCGCCGCGGCCGCAACCTCTACGAGTTCTGGGGCGATAGCATCACTCGGGCACTTCGAGAGCAACTGCCCCGGCGCGGGGAGCGGGTACTGGTAAACCTGGCCTCCAATGAATACTTCGGGGCGGTGCGACCTGGGGAGCTTGATGCCCAGGTGATTACGCCCGTGTTCAGGGACTGGAAAAACGGCCAGTACAAAGTCATCAGCTTTTACGCCAAAAAGGCGCGCGGCATGATGAGTGCCTATGTCATTAAAAACCGGATCAAGCGTGTTGAGGGTATCAAGGACTTCGACAGTGGTGGCTACTGTTACCAGCCCGAACTGTCGAATGACGCCGAATGGGTTTTTACCCGCCGGCAGCCATAGCCTGCTAGGCTTAAGTTAAAGCTCTGAGCCCGAGTCCTGAGAGAGGAGCCTTTATGGCACTACGCATTCTGGTGGCCGATGACGCCAGCTTTATCCGCGACCTGGTGAAAAAGCACCTGCGGGAGCACTTCCCCGGTGTGGAAATACACGAGGCGGTGGACGGCAGTCGCGCCCTGGCTCTGCTGCGGGGGCAAACCATGGATCTGGTGCTATCCGACTGGGAGATGCCCAATGTCAGTGGTGAAGAACTGCTGCGCAAACTGCGCGCCGACAGCCGTTACGAAACCGTACCCTTTATCATGATCTCCAGTCGCGGCGGGCGCGACCATGTGGTCAAGGCGGTGCAGGCGGGAGTCTCCGATTACCTGACCAAACCCTTTACCCCCGAGGAGTTGATTCGCAAGGTGGTGCGCCAGTTGCAAAAAGCGGGTATCAACCCCGCGGAAAAACTGGGCTGTCCCGTGAAAGCGCAAGCGACGGGTTTTGGATCGGTGGATGTATTGACAGGTGGTGGCGGGCAGGAGCCCCCCCCCACCAGTAAATCTACCGCCAGGGCCACTACTGACAAGGGGCAGGCGCAGCTGCGTTTCAGCAGCCAGTCGGCGCCGCTGGCCAGTGTCATCAAAGAGATTTCACTACAGGCGTTAACAGCCTTGATGCCGCGCCCGGATACCTTGCCGGGCCTGTTTGATCAGGTGGCGGTGCATATTATGCGTGAGGAGGACGAGGAGCCATTGCAATTAAATGGCTATATCCATGCACTGCAGGCGGGTGAGAGCCGACCCGAAACCCGCATTATCAAGCTGGTTGTGCGCTTTGTGGACAATGATGAGGCCAAATTTACCCAGCTCTCACGATTCATTGAGGGGTGATATGAGTTCGATCCATGAGGGCTACCTGCAGCGGTGCATTGAACTGGCCCGCCACAGCGCCGGCAGTGGTGGTGGCCCTTTTGCCGCCCTGGTGGTGCGCGAGGGCGAGATTCTTGCCGAAGCCTGTAATCGGGTGACTACCGACTGCGACCCTACCGCCCACGCGGAAGTCACTGCCATTCGCGCGGCCTGCCGGGTCCTGGGCCATCATCAACTGGATGGCTGTATTATCTATTCCAGCTGCGAACCCTGCCCCATGTGCCTGGGGGCTATCTACTGGGCGCGGGCCGAGGCCGTTTACTATGCCGCTACCCGCCATCAGGCGGCTGCCGCCGGTTTTGACGACTCGCTGGTCTATCGGGAGATCGACACCCCCGATGGGGAGCGGCAAATTCCCTTCTTCCATATCAACACGGAGCGGGCTCCGGAGCCTTTTATCGCCTGGGAGCACTTTGAGGCGAAAACGCTCTACTGACATTAACAGCCGTAGTCGCAACGTAAGTTCCATTTACTTGACCAAGAGGGCGCTCCAACAAGGGCGCTTTCTTATATCTCGAAAGCAAAGCCTTTTTCTGTCAGGCGGTGATAGGCCTGCTGATCAAAGCGGTAGAGCTGGGCGGCGCGGTGGGCCACCCCGGTCTGCTTTTCATTGCAGGCGGAGAGCAGGTTCATCTTCATGATCTTGCGACGGAAGTTGGGTTTGTCCAGCTTGGTGTCCAGGATGGCCTCATAAAGTTCCTGTAACTGCAGCAGAGTAAATTTCTCCGGCAACAGGTTAAAACCGATGGGACGCATACGCACCTGTTGCTGCAAAAAGCGAATGCCGTAGCGCAGTATCTCCGGGTGATCGTAGATCAGCACCGGCAGGTTGTTGACCCCAAACCACTGAGCCTCGGCGGCGTTGCTGCCCGCCACGGCGGGGTAGTCCTCGGCACTCACCAGCGCATAGTAGGCGATGGTCACCACCCGCTCGTTGGGAAACCGGTCTACCTTGCCAAAGGTTTTCAACTGCTCCAGATAGAGGTCATGCACCCCGGTCAGCTCCTGCAATAGCCGCGAGGCGGCGTCGCGGAGGTTCTCGTCGTAGCGTATCCATCCCCCCGGCAGTGCCCAGCGGCCCTTGCTTTCGCCCTCACTGTGCTTGACCAGCAGGATTTTCAGCTCTCCGTGATCCAGGCCGAATATCAGGTTATCGATGGAGAGCGCCTTGATAACGTTCTCAGGAGTCTTGGAAGGTTCGAGGTGGCTGTGGTATCTATGGTTTTTTGAGGTCACTGGGTTGTCCGCTTGGGTGTCAGTGTTTTTATGCGACAGCCTTGTTTATATATGAATTCTTTTTTATGTGCAAAGCGCGGCTCAGGCATGTAAAGTGTGCGCCGGGCGCTTTCAAGGGCGCTAATGTGTACGAAAGCGCGGAAAATTTCAAGGGCTATCTTGTTGTCAATTGGACAATAAGGTTATACTCACCGCCAAATTGAAGTCTTGGCTTCACTGGGCAATCTATCAATTGAGTTGGATACTATGCTTTTTCTCGGACTGGATATTGGCAGCTCCTCCACCAAACTGGCGGTTATCGACGGCGACAGCGGTCGTACCCTGGCCTCGCAGACCTACCCGGAATCGGAACTGGACATTGCCAGCCCCGCCCCCGGTTTTGCCGAGCAGAACCCGGAAACCTGGTGGGATTGTGTGAAAGCGGGTCTGGCCCGGCTGGGCCAGCGCGAAGGTGTAGACCTGAAACAGATCGATGCCATCGGCATTTCCTACCAGATGCACGGGCTGGTGCTGGTGGACAGCGACCAGCAGGTGTTGCGTCCTGCCATTATCTGGTGCGACAGCCGGGCAGTGCCCTACGGCGAGGCGGCATTCGGTGCGCTGGGTGAGGATTACTGTTTTGAGCATTTGCTCAACTCGCCCGGTAACTTTACCGCGGCCAAGTTGCGCTGGGTGCAGGAAAACCAGCCCGATATATTTGCCCGTATCCACAAGGCCATGTTGCCGGGTGACTATATCGCCATGAAACTCTCCGGCGAGATCAATACCACCGCTTCCGGCCTGTCCGAGGGAACCTTCTGGGATTACGCGCGGCGGGCCCCCGCCAGCGAGCTATTGCAACACTGGGGCATGAGCGCCGAGCTCTTGCCGCCACTGGTCCCCAATATTGGTCTTCAGAGTGAAGTGAGCGCCAGTGTCGCTGCCGAACTGGGCCTTAAGAGCGGCGTCAAGATCAGTTATCGTGCCGGCGACCAGCCCAACAACGCTTTCAGCCTTAATGTACTGGAACCCGGTGAGGTGGCCGCCACCGCCGGCACTTCCGGTGTAATTTACGGCGTCACCGACGCCCGTGCTGCCGACCGCCAATCGCGGGTCAATACTTTTGTGCATGTGACCGATAGCGAAGCGGCCGAGCGCAACGGCGTATTGGTGTGCGTCAATGGCACCGGCCGCCTGTATAGCTGGTTGCGCCAGTTGCTGGCTACTGGCGGTGAGGTCAGTTATCCGCGTCTCAATGATCTGGCCGCCGCCGTGGCGGTGGGTAGCGAGGGTCTGGTTTTCCACCCCTTCGGCAACGGTGCCGAGCGTATTTACCAAAACCGCAACCTGGGGGCACATATCCGCCATATCGACTTCAATCGCCACGGCCTCGGTCACATGGTGCGTGCGGCGCAGGAAGGTATTGTGTTCGCGCTCAATCAGGGCTTCGATGTGCTCAAGGAGCTGGGCGGCAGCTGCGAGGTGGTCAAGGTGGCCAAGGGCAATATGTTTCTGAGCGATGTGTTTACCCAGACATTTGCCAATACCACCCAGGCGGCGGTGGAGTTCTACGATACCGACGGTGCCGCCGGCGCGGCGCGGGGTGCGGCACTGGGCAGTGGTTTCTATGCCTCGGCCAAGGAGACTTTTGCGGGCCTGGAGTCCCTGGGTGTGGTGGAGCCGGATGCCAGTTGCGCCGAGGAGTATCAGCGCGCCTATGAGTACTGGCAGCAATCCCTGCTGGCGACAAGCTGAGGTTGTGATGCCGGATGCTCTGGAGCTCGCGGCGGGCGAGGCCTCGCTGACGCTCTACCCCCAGTATGGCGGTATGATCAACGCCCTGGTGGTGCCCACTCCTTCGGGTCCACGCAATGTTATCGCCGGGGTGGATCCCGCCGAATTGCCGGCCAATCCCGCTTATCGCGGTGCGGTGCTTTTCCCGTTTCCCAACCGCATGCGCGACGGGCGCTATCAATTTGCCGGACGGGACTATCAATTCGCCGTCAATGAGACTGCCACGGCTACGGCACTGCACGGCTTTTTGTTTCGAGTACCGGCCCGTGTGGTGGACGAATCGCGTGGCGAGGAAAGTCATGGCGCCACGCTGGAATACCAGTGCGATGGTGCAGAGGCGGGTTACCCCTTCAGTGCTCGTGTCGCCATGACCTATGACCTGGCGGCCGACGGCGGCCTTGAGGTGACAATGGATGTTGAAAACACTGACAGCCGGCCGATACCGGTTGGGATTGGTTGGCACCCGTACTACACTTTGGGGCGGCCCGTTGACGAGTGCGTATTGCAGATGCCGCCTTCCCGGCGGATATTGATTGACGAGCGTATGCTGCCCACGGGAGAAACGGTGGCGGAAACGCATTTTGCCCAGCCGGCGTTGCTGGGCGATACGGCGTTTGACGACTGTTTTGAGGTTGAGCCGGGCCGGCAACAGGCGACGCTCTGGTCGGAGTTGGATAAGTTCGGCTTGTCGTTCTGGCAGCAGGCCGGTGAGGCCTCTATGAATTTTATGCAGCTATATATACCACCTGACCGCCAGTCCATCGCGGTGGAGCCCATGAGCTGTGGTATAGATGCATTTAATACCGGTGCGGGCCTGGTGGTCCTGGCGCCCGGACAGGGTTATCGGGCCAGTTTTGGCGTGCAGCCGATAACAGCATTTAAAAAATGAGCGGGCGAGAGCCCGCGGCAAACTGGAAAGGTGAAAACTATGAGTGTAATTATTGGCGATAGAGAATTTTTCAAAGGCGTCGGCAAGATAGCCTATGAGGGGCCCGAGTCCGACAACCCGCTGGCGTTTAAGTGGTACGACGAAGATCGCGTGGTAGCGGGCAAGACCATGAAAGAGCATCTGCGCTTTGCTACCTGTTACTGGCACACCTTCTGCGGTGCTGGTCACGATCCCTTCGGCCCCGGCCCCTTTCACTTTCCCTGGAGCGAGGGCAAAGATGCCGAAACCCGCGCGCGCCTGAAGCTGGATGCGGCCTTCGAATTCTTCACCAAGGTGGGTACGCCCTTTTACTGCTTCCACGATGTGGATGTGATTGAGGAGGGGGAAAGCCGCGCGGAGACCAACAAGCGCCTGTTCCAGTGGGTGGAGTGGGCCAAAGAAAAACAGAAGGCCTCCGGCGTCAAGCTGCTGTGGGGTACCTCCAACCTGTTCACCAATCCCCGTTTTATGAACGGCGCCTCTACCAACCCCGATTTCAACGTGGTGGCCTTTGCCGGTGCCCAGTTGAAGGATGCGCTGGATGCCACCATTGCCCTGGGTGGGGAAAACTATGTCTTCTGGGGCGGTCGCGAAGGCTATATGAGTCTGCTCAACAGCGATATCGGCCGCGAGCAGGAGCACATGGCGCGCTTCCTGACCATGGCGCGCGACTACGGTCGCAAGAACGGCTTTAAGGGCAACTTCCTGATCGAACCCAAGCCCATGGAGCCGTCCAAGCATCAGTATGATTTCGACAGTGAGACGGTGATTGGCTTCCTGCGTCACCATGGTCTGGACAAGGATTTCAAACTGAATATCGAGACCAACCACGCCACCCTGGCCAATCACACTATGGAGCACGAAATGCAAGTGGCGGCCAACGCCGGCATGCTGGGTTCCATCGATGCCAACCGCGGCGATTACCAGAACGCCTGGGATACCGACCAGTTCCCCTACAACATCAACGAAACCGTGGAGATGATGCTGGTGATGCTGCGTGCGGGTGGCTGGGCCGGCGGTGGTGTTAACTTCGATGCCAAGCGTCGTCGTAACTCCACTGACTTGGTGGACACCTTCCACGGTCATATTGGCGGCATGGATGTATTTGCCCGCTCCCTGATTATTGCCGACGAGCTGTTGACCAAATCTCCCCTGGAGAAAATGCGCAAGGAGCGCTATGCCTCTTTCGACAGCGGCAAGGGTGCCGACTTCGAAAAGGGCAAGCTGTCACTGGAGCAACTGGCCGAAATTGGTAACAGTATCGGCGAGCCCGAGCAAATCAGCGGCCAACAGGAACTCTACGAGAACATTGTCAACCGCTATATCCGCTAAAGACGTACCGGGCGCCCCTACCCTTGGGGCGCCCGGGCGCTCTCGCCACAGCCCGTCCCGTTATTTCAAATTGCTATTAAAACACCCTTCTTACCTGTTAATATTGTCATATTGACTATATTAATGAAATGCGTTACAAATAGACAATGGCTCGGAGGCCGACTCCGCCTGTTGCCAGTCTCAAGAAGGATTAATTTCCAGGCAGGCGGGTGTGTTTAGGTTTGACTATTAGTTGTATATCGAGCATTATTTGGCACTAGCGTACCTCGGTTTTCCGGTGCTCAAGGCGGTTTATCTCCTCGCCCAGGTGATAAAGCTGCTGTATCGGGTAGCCGGGGTCTCGTCGCCACATGCTAAAGCTCATGTATCAATAAATATAAAGAGATCATGCTATGACAATTCGTACCCGTAGACCCGGCATGAAGGCCGGGATTGTAACCCTTGCCTCTTCCCTGCTCGTACTCACCAGCGTCGTGGCTTCTGCTCAGGAAGCGGAAGACGATGAAGATGAAATGCAGGATGCCTCCATCGAGGAGGTCGTTGTAAGAGGTATGCGCCAATCCCTGGAAACAGCCCAGGACATCAAGCGCAATGCACCCACCGTTGTGGATTCAATTACCGCCAAAGACCTGGGTTCCTTCCCTGACAAGTCCGTGGCAGAAGCCCTTCAGCGTGTGGCTGGTATTACCGTCAACCGCTTTGCGGCCTCTTCGGATACCGCTCACTTCTCCGCCGAGCCCTCCGGCGTTGTGGTGCGTGGTCTGAACCAGGTGCGCACTGAGTTCAATGGTCGCACGTCTTTCAGTGCCAACTCGTCTCGGGGTCTGAGCTGGGGTGACGTCTCGCCGGAATTGATGTCGGGCGTAGACACTTACAAGAACCAAATGGCTGAATTGATCGAGGGTGGTATCGCCGGTACTGTGAACATGCGTACCCGTGTGCCCTTTGACCAGGATGGCCAGATGGTCGCCCTGACCGTCAATGCCAACTACGGCGATCTGATTGAGGAAGTCACTCCTGAGCTGTCCGGCCTGTACAGCAACCGCTGGGAAACCGGTGTGGGTGAGTTTGGCTTCCTGGGTAACTTTGCCTATTCCGATGTGCAGACCCGCACAGAAGGTATTCAGTTCTATCGCGCCAACCGCTTCCGCGATGTCTTCGGGGATAATACTTTGCGCTATATTCCGGCCAACGTGAATATGCGTGAAAACGAATACGACCGCGAGCGTAAAGGTCTGGCACTGGCGTTCCAGTACCAGAACCCCGCAGAAACCGTAGTGTTGACCACTCAGTACAACCGGTCAGAGTACGATAATGCCTGGGAAGAGTATGTGGTAGGGGCAGCGCTGGCGGACCTGTCTTTCTCCCAGAGTCTGTTCTACGAGTTAACGCCTTTCACAGGCGCCGAAGCTCGTGACAATACCCTGCCGCAACCGGCACCAGGTACCGGTCCGTTTGAGTTTGACGAGAATGGCTTGTTCCAATCGGGTACCTTCACTACCGGGACTGGCTGGTGGGGCGGTAACAGCGATGAAGCCGCGCTGTTTGCGGCCAATGCCGCTGGCGAGCCGCTGGTTGTGCCCTGCTATAACAACGGCGACAACGGATGGGATGGTGTCAATGCCTGCTCGCCTACGCTGCGCGGCATGGATACCTCTGCCACCACGCGTTCCAACAATAATCAGAATATGACCCAGGACTTCTCCATTAATTTGAAATGGGCGGTAACTGATCGTATTCGCACCAATTTCGATGTCCAGTATGTCCAGTCTGAGGTGGACAACTACGATATTGATATGACCTTTACCACTTACTCCAACCCCGATGTCACCATGACCAATGATGGAGAGCTGTGGTTGGGCCTCGCCGATCCCACCAATGTCAACCTGTCGCCGGGTGGTTTCGCCAATCCTAACAACTATCGCATTCACTACATCATGGATCACTACGAAGATAGTGAAGGTGATCAGTTGGCGGCCAGAGGCGATATTGAATTTGATATCGACAACGGCTGGCTGGAGTCCATCAAGACCGGTGTTCGTTGGGCTGAGCGCGATCAGGAAGTGCGCTGGACTGCTTACAACTGGCAGAACGTGGCCAACGCCTGGACCGGAAATCAAGCGCACTACTATAACCTGGACCGTCATGAGCCGGCGCCAGATGACGTAGGTGCACAGCCCAACTTCACCGGTTATCCGCAAGGTTTCTACGAAGTACGTGATTTCGGTACCTCGGATTACCACAACATCAGCCACAATCAGTTTGTGTTTGCCAATATGGATTTGTTGCAGGACCAGCAGCTGATGGCCAACTCCTTTGGCGCTACCGCGCTGGGTCTGGAAGGTGGTGTAGGCTGGGATCCCGTGTGCTCCAACACCGGCGACCGCGGCGATGAAATCGCAGGCACCTGCTTCACCCCGGCTGAGATTGTAGATATTACCGAAACCACTGAAGCCTTCTATCTGCAATTCAACTTCGGCGGCCCCGATCTGCAGATCGGCAATGTGCCTGTATCCGGTAATATCGGTGTCCGCTACGTGGGTACCACCAACACCAGTACCGGCGGTATTGCCTATCCGCGCTTGGGTGACGAGTACTTCTTCGACGCAGTACCCACGGGCGAAACCGACGACTTTGGCAACCCCACTTTCGAGCGTGTGCCGAATGGCCGCACAGAGTTGGGTTGTGAGCCACGCTTTACCCAGGGTGGCGGTACGCCGGAAGTGGCCTTCAACGTGGGCTGTTATCTGAGTGCGGATGATGTGGCCTTCATGAACGGCGCCGATGCTACCAGTGTCACCGAGGAAGATCACACCAATATTCTGCCCAGTATTAACGTCAAGTTTGATTTGACTGAGGACTTGGTGCTGCGTTTGGCGGGCTCCATAGCCATGGCGCGTCCGGATATCGGCAACCTGCGCAACTATGTGAGTGTAGGCAGTACCTTGCCGGCCGCCGATGACCCGAGCAACCCGCTGTGGATCCGAGACTCCAACGGCCAGATCACCGGTGTGGAAGTGGATTACAACGGCGGCGCACAGAACCCCTTCCTGAAACCCATCGAAGCAACCCAGTTCGACGTGGCCTTGGAATACTACTTTGCTGACGTAGGTTCATTTACCTTCACAGTGTTCCAGAAGTCGTTCGATGACTATATTCAGTTTGGAACCTACAATCGTCAATTCACCAACAATGGCGTGACTCGAACCGCTGAGATTCGCGGTCCGCTCAACGGTGAAGGCGCGGAAATTAATGGTTTCGAAGTGGCGTACCAGCAATTCTTCGACTTCCTGCCCGAGCCGTTTGATGGTCTGGGTATTCAGGCTAACTACACCTACATTAATAATGAAGGTATCACCAATACCAACGTCTCTAATGTGGGCGGTGAGGGTACCACCATTACTGGTCAGGCGCCTGACCAGGTAGAGACAGGCCGTCTGGAAGGCTTGAGTGATCACGCCTTCAACCTGGTGGGTATGTACGAGAAGGGTAACTGGCAGGCACGTCTGGCCTACAGCTGGCGTGACGAGTACATGGTGACTGCCATTGACTGCTGTGTTGCCTACCCGGTCTGGAACGAAGCCTACGGTGCGCTTGATGGTTCTATCAAGTACAGCGTTTCCGATAACCTGGATATTACCTTCCAAGGCAGTAACCTCCTGAACGAAGAGACGGTTACCCGTCAACAGGTAACCAATATCGACGATGGTGGTCTGTTGCTGCCTACCGGTCGATTCCAGCAGGATCGTCGCTTTACTGTAGGTCTGCGTTTCGTATTCCAATAATGCGAAACAGTCAGTAGCACTAAAAAAATGCGCTGCTATGCCCATAGCAGCGCATTTTTTATTGGTGGAAGAAAATGTCTGAAAAATTAAAAATCGTTATTGTTGGCGGTGGTACGGCCGGATGGATGAGTGCTGCGGCTCTCACATGTATTGCCACCGACAAAGTGTGTGAAGTTGTGCTGGTTGAATCGGATGAAATTGCGACCGTCGGGGTGGGGGAAGCGACTATTCCCGCAATACAGGAGTTTAATGATCGCCTGGGTCTGATTGAAGCCGACATGATGCGAAAAACAGGGGCCACATTCAAACTGGGTATTGAGTTTGTTGACTGGTATAAAACAGGGGCCTCCTATATACACCCTTTCGGAACATTTGGGGAAAAGATTGCTGGAACCGATTTTCACCAGCAGTGGCTCCGTAACTGGCAAAAGGGAACGGCCAAACCCTTGGAAAATTATTCGTTTGCAGTGCAGATGGCGCGGCAACAAAAATTTGACTTTCCAGCGACTGATTCGTCGGCGATAGATTCGAGTTTTGCTTATGCATATCACCTTGATGCAACTTTGTATGCTAAATATCTCCGTCAGTTCGCTGAACAAAAAGGCGCAAAACGTGTTGAAGGAAAAATCACTTCAGTGGAGAGGGATAACAGCACGGGCAATATCAAGCAGCTTCATTTGGTTTCTGGTGAAAAAATATCCGGAGACTTTTTCCTCGATTGCTCAGGATTCCGGTCACTATTGTTAGGGGATGCCTTGGGTGTTGAGTTTGAATCATGGGAGCAATGGCTTATGTGTGACCGAGCCGTGGCGGTTCCCAGTGAGCGCAACGAATTCTATCCGCCATATACCCAGGCTAAAGCGCAATCAGCTGGCTGGCAGTGGCGAATACCCTTGCAGCATCGGACAGGCAATGGTTATGTGTTTTCCAGCGCTCATATGAGCGATGATGAAGCCACCCATTCCCTGCTGGAAAATTTGGATGGAAGGCCCGCAGCCGAGCCACGTACGATTAATTTCAAAGCAGGGCGAAGGCTAAAATCATGGCATAAGAACTGCCTTGGGGTGGGCTTGTCCAGTGGCTTCCTGGAGCCATTAGAATCTACGAGTATTTATTTAATTCAGGTGGCCATTTTTCACTTGATTAAAATGATGCCCAATAAAGTTGGCAATGAAGCTTTGGAAAAGGAATTTAATCGCTTGGTAGATGTGGAATACGAGCGTATACGAGATTTTCTCATTATGCATTATTGGCTAACCGGCCGTGATGACAGCGATTTTTGGAGGCAATGCAGGGACATGGAGGTGCCATCATCTTTGCAGCAAAAAGTTGAGCTGTTCAGGCGCCGAGGTTACATCGATCAATATCGGTTTGGGTTGTTTTCACCGCCGAGTTGGCTGTCGGTTTTGATGGGGCAAGGAGTGCCCCCCGATTTTGTTGAGCCTTTATCGCATGTGGTTCCGCAGCAGCGAGTAGATGATGAATTGATTAATATATACGAAAATATAGCCAGTAAATTGGCGTCAAAAGGGAAGCATGAGGATTTTGTTAGTCACTATTGTGCTGCAAATTTATAACTTGAGAAGGTGTAATGATTAAAACAGTAGTCATTGTTGGTAAAGATATTGATGCGTGGTTAACGGCTTTATTTCTACAAAGAGGCTTATTTCACGGTCATCCGGATGTCTCAGTTCATTTAATTGAATTGCCTTCAAAAATCACCAGGCAAGATTGCTATTCTACTCTCCCTTCACACAGGGCAATTCACGGACTTCTGGGATTGTCTGAGGGTGAGATTCTTTCCCGATGCCAGGGTGCGCTTTCATTTGGGCAGCGGTTTTCCCATTGGGCAAAGAAGAATAGTGAGTATATGAATGTCTACGATACAGCGGGAACACCTTTGAATGATATCGATTTCTTTCAGTACTGGATAAAGGCGCAACACAAAGGTTTAAGGGTGCCTCTAGAGGAATTTTCTTTCGGAGCTGTTAGCGCGAAACGGGGAAGGACTGCATTGCTTACCGACAGTACGGAGTCATTCAGTAGTGCCAGTCATGGATATAATCTTTCTTCCCTGGAATATCTTAAAATAATCGCTACTCTCGCTTTAAAGGCTGGCATTAAACATACGCCTGCAGAGATAGAAAAGATAGAATGTGATGGTGAAAAGATTCAATCGCTTGCATTGACTAGCGGTGCAATTATTAATGCCGATCTGTTTATTGATGCTACGGGTGAGTCGGGTGAGTTGTTGAGCCAATTTGCAGATACTAAGTTTGAATCCTGGGAGCAATATTTCCCTTGTGATATTAATATTGTTGCAGATGGGCCTCTGCTCAACCCCATGCCGTCATTTATCCAAAACACAGCATTTTTTGGTGGTTGGGTAAGTGTTCATCCTCTTATGGGGCGCTCATGTTTTAATATTAATTGTCATTCGAGTGTAGTAGATATTAATAAAATTCCAGAAATAGTAAAA
>CBFGUT010000023.1:0-18991 GCA_965652265.1 uncultured Cellvibrionaceae bacterium
AACCCAGAGCGCGAGCGTCCCATGAGCAAAGGCATTCTCTATACCGTGTCGGCCCCCTCGGGCGCCGGCAAAACCAGTCTGGTGAATGCCCTGGTGAAATCCAACCCGGAGGTTTGCGTCTCAGTATCCCATACCACCCGGCCCCGGCGACCCAGCGAAGAGGACGGCGTTAACTATCATTTTGTCTCCCACCAGACTTTTGAGCAGATGCTGGGCGAGGGCGCCTTCCTGGAACACGCGCAGGTATTTGGCAATTTTTATGGGACTTCCCAGCACTGGGTGGAGGCGACCTTGGCAGCGGGCATGGATGTGATTCTGGAGATCGACTGGCAGGGTGCCGCGCAAGTGCGCCACCTGCTGCCCGACACCGTCAGTTTGTTTATCCTGCCGCCGTCCCTGTCCAGCTTGCGCCAGCGTCTCACCGGCCGAGGCCAGGACGACGAGTCAGTGATCGAGGCGCGTATGCGCGAGGCCATCAATGAGATTTCCCACTACGCCGAGGCTGACTATCTGATCGTTAATGACGATTTTACTCTGGCTTTGGCTCAGTTCCAGGCGCTGATAACCAGCCAGCATTTGCGCCGTGAGGTACAGGCCGACCGTCACCAGGCTCTGTTGAAGGAACTGCTATCAGGTTAATCCGCCTCTCTGGCTCAATCCTGTGTGTGGGAGCTGCATAGCATTTGATGCGACTTCCTGAAAAACCTCTTTTTCCGCTGGGCAAAATGTGTACAATGTCGCCCCCGCCCACTGGCCTTGGGCGCCTAAGTGGCGCATAATAATAGCCATCGCGGGCAGACACTGCTC
Source organism: uncultured Cellvibrionaceae bacterium (assembly GCA_965652265.1). Classification (GTDB taxonomy): domain Bacteria; phylum Pseudomonadota; class Gammaproteobacteria; order Pseudomonadales; family Cellvibrionaceae; genus Gilvimarinus. The sequence goes on from CBFGUT010000023.1 coordinate 808, forward strand.
AACCTTGATCAATACGGAACACTTATGGCACGCATTACTGTAGAAGATTGTTTGGAACACGTGGATAACCGCTTTGAGCTGGTAATGGTGGGCAGCAAACGCGCCCGTCAACTGGCTGTGGGGGGCAAGGACCCACATGTGGCGGTGGAAAACGACAAGCCCACGGTTATCGCTCTGCGCGAAATTGAAGAGGGTTTTATCGACGCCAGCATTCTGATGGAGCGCGACGAACCCGCTCCCGCCCCCCTGCACAGCGAGGCGGGCTACGATACCGAGATGTAATCAACCGCGCGGCGCGCACCGCCGCGCCAACCTGGGAGGACCACATTGCTCACCATTGAGACATTAGGCCACAGGCTGTCGTCTTACTTGGAGCCCTCCCAGGTCGATCAGATCAAACGCGCCTACTACTACGCCGAGCAGGCCCACGATGGCCAGAAGCGTCGCTCCGGCGAAGCCTATATCACTCACCCGCTGGCGGTGGCCGATATTCTCACCAGTATGCACATGGACCCGCCCAGTCTGATGGCGGCCATGTTGCATGATGTCATCGAAGACACGGGTATTGCCAAAAAAGCCATTGCCCGCCAGTTTGGCGACACGGTGGCGGAACTGGTGGATGGCGTCAGCAAGCTGACGCAAATCGAGTTTGAATCCCACGCTGAGAAGCAAGCGGAAAACTTCCAGAAAATGGCGCTGGCCATGGCCAATGACCTGCGGGTCATTCTGGTGAAACTGGCCGACCGGCTGCACAACATGCGCACGCTGGGCGCCATGCCCCCGGAGAAAAAACGCCGCATCGCCAAGGAAACCCTGGAGATCTACGCCCCCATCGCCCATCGGCTGGGCATGTACGATTTGCGCCTGGAGTTTGAGGATCGCGGCTTTTACGCCATGTACCCCCTGCGCGCCACGCGTATGCAGGCGGCGCTGAAAACCGCCCGCGGCAACCGCAAGGAACTGGTGGAGCAGATCCAGACGGCCATTGAAAAACGCCTGGTGCGCGAGGGGCTCAATGCCCTGGTGATCGGCCGCGAAAAACACCTCTACAGCATCTACCAGAAGATGCGGCAGAAGAAAAAATTCTTTAAAGAAATTATGGATGTCTACGCCTTCCGCATTATTGTGGATAGCGTGGACGCCTGTTACCGCGCCCTGGGGGTGATTCACAACCTCTACAAACCGGTGGCGGGTGAGTTCAAGGACTATATCGCCATCCCCAAGGCCAATGGCTATCAGTCTCTGCACACGGTGCTGGTGGGTATGCACGGCGTACCCATTGAGGTACAGATCCGCACCAAGGAAATGGACGAGATGGCCAACACCGGTATCGCCGCGCACTTCCTGTATAAATCCAGCAATGACGAAACCCTGGTAAGCAGCCACAACCGCGCCCGCAAGTGGGTGCAGGGTCTCTTGGAGATGCAGCAGCGCGCCGGGGATTCACTGGAGTTTATCGAAAACGTCAAAATCGACCTGTTTCCGGACGAGGTCTACGTGTTTACCCCCAAGGGCAAGATTGTGGAATTGCCCCACGGTGCCACGGCGGTGGACTTTGCCTACGCCGTGCACACGGATATCGGCAACTCCTGCGCCGCCTGTCGTATCAATGGCCGACTGGCGCCGCTGTCGCAGCCGCTGCAAAGTGGGCAGAAGGTGGCCATCATCACCGCGCCCGGCGCCCAGCCCAACCCCAACTGGCTCAATTTCACCGTGTCGGGCAAAGCGCGCAGCGCCATTCGCCATTTCCTCAAAAACCAGCGCCATCATCATTCGCTGGCTTTGGGCAAGCGAATGCTGTCGCGGGCGCTGACGGATATTGATCTGGACCTGGAGAGCCTCAGCGAGGCCCACATCAAGACTCTGCTGGAGTCCACACAAATGCCTTCGCTGGATGCGCTCTACGAGGATATCGGCCTCGGCAATCGCATCGCCTACGGGGTGGCCAAGCTGCTGCGGCCCGACGCCGAGATTAAGCCCAAGGGCGGCAGCATCTATTCACCGCTGACCATCGATTCCGCCGACGGCGTGTTGATTACTTTCGCGCGCTGTTGCCGGCCCATCCCCGGGGATCCCATTGTGGGGCATATCAGTTCCGGCAAGGGGCTGGTGATTCATCAGGAGACCTGCCACAACATCGCCGAGATACGCCACAACCCCGAGAAAATCAGTCACGTCAACTGGGCGCCCAATGTCACCGGCGAGTTTCTGGTGGATGTGCGGGTGGAAGTGGAATCCGAGCGCGGTATTATCGCCACCCTGGCCACCCGCATTACCGAGCAGGGGGGCAATATCGAGCATATCAACGTCAATGAGCGCGATGCCCACAACAGTGTGATTCATCTGTGTATCGGTGTGCAAAACCGCATACACCTGGCCAATATCATGCGCCGCCTGCGCAACCTGAGTTTTGTGATCAGGATTCACCGGGCGAAGAATTAGTCAACGATTAACGACTCGATGACTCGTTGATTCGCTTATGCGCGCTTCTTTGCACCTTCCTTCAGCAGTGTCTCCGCTGCCAGCGAGAGCGCCGGGCGGCCGACAATAATGTCCACCTGATAGCGCTTGCCGGCCTGCAAATGGCGAATAATGCCGTCGTCGTCCAGTGGTTCGCCGTTGAGGGTGATATGGGTGCCGGTCACATGGTGCTCGCGCTCAATGGTGATATACACGGTGGCGCCGCGAAAGCGCCGCACTACCCTGGCTCCAGTCCAATGCGCCGGTAATTGCGGGTTGAGGTGCAGGCCCTCCCGTGTTCCGCGCAGGCCGAGCAAGCCCTCGATAATGGCCCGGTAAAGCCAGGCGGCGGCATCGCTGCCGGAGGTGGTGGAAGGTCGGCCGGTGCGGCTGGGGAATTGCTCCCAGGCCCCAAAACGCCAGGCCGATAACGCAAGAGGCAACTGCGAGGCTTCCGCCGCTCCTTCTTCGGGGCCGGGAATCAATGTTCGCAGGACCTGATAGGCGCGCTCGGTTTCGCCGATCTGATAGAGGCTATAGGCATAGCAGGCGGCACTGTGGCTGTGCAATGAGCCGTTTTCCCCGGTACCCGGATGCCAGAGGCTGTGGGCTCCGGCCTCTTCGCAGGGCCGCTGGTAGGGGGGAGTCAAATTCATCACCCCGTGGGGTGTCAGCAGATGCCGCTCAACCGCGCCGAGTATCTTGTTGCGTTGCAGCTCGCTACCCGTATCGGCCAGAAGTGCCCAGCACTGGGGTGTCAAATAGAGTTGTCCCTCAGGGTCGCGCCGGCTGCCCAGGCTGAGTCCGCTGCGGCTGAGGCCGCGCACATACCAGTCGCCGTCCCAGAGATGGCTGTTGACGGCGGCGGTGAGTTCGCGGGCCTCATCCCGGTACTGCCGCGCCAGACTCTCCAGTAACTGTTGTTCACAGATATCCGCCCAGCAGTAAAAGACGTAGACCGCCATGAGCGACTGTGTGGCGGACACCGCGATCCCGCGGTTGCCGAGGGGAGGCAGACTGCTGTCGGCGAGATCACACAGGCCACGGAAGCCGCGTGACTGCAATATCCAGTACATGGCGCGATTGACCCGCTCAAAAACGCTTTGGGTGTATCCCGTGGTGTCTGTTACCGGCAGGTGTAGCAGGGCGTAATCGTCAGTTTCATCCAGATAGGCGCGCAGAAAAATCGTCAACCAGAGGCAATCATCACTGTGTGAGGCTTGGCCAATGGACGGCAGAGGCTCATCTACCACACGGCGCAGGGTGACCGGCATGGCGCCGCTGTCTTTTTGTTGGGCCAGGGCGTGCAGCAAGGCAGTGCGCGCCCGTGCCGGCTGGGTATAGATGGCGCCCAGATGATCCTGCAGGTAGTCACGCGTGGTCGGCTCATCGTTCACGGCGCTGGCATCGGCACCATAGCGCAGCTGCCGCACCAGCCAGTGATTGACAAAGTGATTGAAGTCTTCGTCCGGGGTGTCGATGTGAACACTGCCGCGCATATCGTCGCTGGCAGTACGGGATGTGGCGAGAACACGGCTGAAAGCCGAAGCCGACAAATAGCGCTGGCGCAGGTCGATGATCTCGCGTTTGTCGCGGGCACTGCCTACCAGTAGGCGATAGGTCTCGCTCTGACCGGGTTCCAGGTTCAGCCGATATTGCAGGACGGCGGCAAGTGCTTCCTGGTGGGCGTCGTCACAGGCGAGTTCAGCGAGGACAAGGGCATCGGGATTGAGCAGCCCCCCTTCCCCGGCAAAGGCATCCGCCTGCACCTGCCAGGCGAGTGGGGTGCGCTCGTGCAGTAAAAACGCCTTGTGTAAGGCGGGAGCGGGCAGCCAGCCACCCTGGGCTGATGGCAGTGGCTGCAGAGCCCGGGCGACGATGCCTTCCAGATCGGGCCGATACTCGGCTGCCTGATGGAGGGGACTGGCGGCGCCGATCGAAAAGTAGGGATAAAAGCTCAGCCGGTGGGAGGTCTGTGAGCGGTTGGCCAGGGTAATGCTCCACAGCTCCAGATCCTCGTCTTCCGGCAGCAGCAATTGCAGGCGAACATCAATACCGTCGAAGCAGGCATCCCAGAGGATGTCACCCTGCCCCACCGAAAAGTTAAACAGCTCGGGCAAACGCCGAGTAGAGCTCGCCGTTATCTTCATCGCGGATATAGACAAAACGTTCCAGCCGCGGTGCCTTCTCTTCGCCGCCCGATTCGCCCAGGCATTCACTCTGGACATAGCCGCGACAGAAGGCGCGTAAACGCCGCCGACGGTTCCACAATTCCCCCGCCGCGTCTGGCATTTGGGTGGGTGACTGCAGGTTCCAGCGAGCGCCGTAATCGGAAGCGTATATCATGCCATGGCCGTTATCGAGGTGATGGGCGGCGCATGATAGCGCTGTCATTTTAGACAGTCAAGAAATGTTAACGATATAAAAACTTTTTATATTTGAAGGAATTACAGTATATGGAATGTTAGCGCTAACGCTGATAGTGCGCCTTCCACTCGCTGTAGGGCATGCCGTACACATGTTCGCGGACCGCTTCGTCCGCCAGGGTGATGCCCTGTTCCACCGCCGCTTCTCGATACCATTTACTCAGGCAGTTCCGACAGAAGCCGGCCAGGTTCATAAGATCAATGTTTTGAACATCCTTGCGCTCCTGCAGGTGATGCACCAGCCGGCGAAAGGCGGCGGCCTCCAGGGCCTGGCGGGTTTCGGGGTCAAGTTGATCGACAGACATTCAGGCGTCCTCCACGGTCAGTTGGGTGGCCGCCACCAGCGCGGTAAACAGACGTCGCTGGCGGCGGCTGAAGAGTAGAAATTCCGGGTGCCACTGCACGCCGAGCAGAAAAGGATGATGCGGATGCTCCACAGCTTGCACGATATTGTCCAGATCGCGTCCGCTGACCACCAGCCCGTCGCCAACTCTGTCTATAGCCTGATTGTGCAGGGAATTGATCTGGCATTCGCGACATGCCAGCAGGGTGCGCAGTCGGGAGTGGTCGCTTATCAGCAAGGTTTTCAGCGGTAGCAGGGTGCGTCGATGCGAGGTGCGGTGACGTTGACTCTGCAGATCCTGAAACAGGCTGCCCCCCAGGCGCACGTTCAACAGCTGGGCGCCGCGGCAAAATCCCAGCAGTGGCAGCCGATGTTGCAGTGCCCAATCTATGGCGGCACTTTCAAAAGTATCCCGTTCGCGGTCATAGCGCGGTTGCACTTCCGGTTCGGCGGCGTAGAGTACTGGGTCAATATCGTGGCCGCCGGTGATGACCAGCGCATTCAGTCCAGCGAAGTCCTCGCTTTGACCGGGACGCAGTTGCACCGGGTGGGCGCCGTTGAGCCGCAAGGCCGCCGCCACCAGGCGGCGCGGCAGCAGGGCGCGCCGGCGCGGCCCGGTGATACCGATCCGGGGCTTCACACCAGCCATTGCTGCTCCAGTTCGCGCCGCCATTGCCCCGGCAGGCTCACGGCCTGTGCCAACAGCTTGGAGTAAGCGCGGGCACAGGCTTGGAGCCGGGGCTTGTCCTCGGCCAGCCGCTCTACCGCCACCCAGTCATTCCAGGCCGTATGCAGCCCCCAGCCGGGCTGGTCAATCTCGCAGTTGGGCAGGCGATAGTGGAAGGTGGGTCGCGCCTTTACCAGGTGTCCATCCATATGACGCAATAGCCGATCCTCGTCCAGGTGGCGCAACAGGGGCAGCAGATCGAGGGCGCGGTTGCGAGTGGGATTATGATGCAGATAATCGTCCATAAAGTCTGTCAAATTGGGGCGATAGTCGGGGTTTACCACCTGGGCGACATAGTCCCGGGGAAAGGGGTCGGCGTAGGCCACCAGGCGGCGGGTGGCATTGACCTCGGCGCGCTCGTAGAGCCAGTCGTAGAGGCACAGGAAAGCCCGCAGATAGTCGGTGAGGGTGGCGGCATCCTCGGCGGGGACTTCGGGATTAAATTGCAGCCCGAAGGCGTAGTAGAGCTTGCCGGCCGTTCCCTGGGCACCGCTGGTTCGCAAGGTGGCTATCAAGGCTTCCACTTCCTGCAGACGACTGAGGGTGAGTGGCGGACTGACGACCTCCAGTGGCACCACTTGTTCGGCACCCCAGTGCAGTATCTGCTCGGCGGCACTCTCCAGCTCGTCGACTACACTTTGCTGGTCGCGCGACTCGCGCCCCATTTTCTTTAGCAGGGCAAAATCCAGTTCAATGATCCAGTCCCCTGCCGGATCGCCCGTGAGGACCCGTTCGTAGCGGCTGGGCGCGGTGAGTGCGAGCCCCTGCTGTTGAGCTACCCGCTGTGCCAGACGTTCCAGCGACAGACCGCTCATTTCCAGCTCCACGCCCACCCGGCGCTCTTCACCTGAGGCGGTGGTGCGTCGGGGAGGCATTTGTAGCGGGGTCGTGGGCGCTGACATAATGACGGTCCTTAATGGTCTAAGGGGCATAGAATGCAGCTCTTCAAGCGGCGGCTACGGCAAGCGGCAGCGATTGTGCTGACGCTGCTTTTCATCATAGCGGTTTATTTATGGCTGTTGCTAGTCGCCCCCTTCGGCTTCGACTATCCCATAGAGTACTATCCCGAGCCCGCTGAGCAGCCATCGGAGATGGCGCCGGTTTTTGTCTACGGCACATTGCGGTATCCGCTGGTGCGTCTCCTGGTTATGCGTTCCGGCTCCGAGGTCGAGCCGGCTGTGTTGGAGGGGTTTCGTCGCGAAGGGTTGGACCTGAGGCCGGAGGCCGAGGGGCAGGTGGAAGGGCTATTGTTGACTGTCAGCCAGCAACAATTGCGGCGTCTGGATCGCTATGAACGGCTGGGGGTGCGCTACGGGCGAGAGCGGTTGCGTTTGCAGGATGGTACGCTGGCCTGGGTGTACCGTCGATGCGACTCAGCAATAAAGAATTGCTAAGGTGCAGCGATAAACTCAGACCTGCCCTAAACTTTTTCCAGAATAGCCGTTAACCCTAGGGCTGGGCCCCTGTGCTCTTGCCCGCGTTATGCGGCACAGGGGTCCAGTGTATTCGCGGTTTTATTAAGAATTGTCTAGGAGGCGTCGAGAGCGGGAATTCCACTTGCCAAATGATGGTTTATGCGCCACATTTAGAGTGTACTAAACTCATCACAGGTATCTGTGTCTTTGGAAGGGGGGCGTGTGAAGCGCTTATTGTCAGTACTGATCGGTATATTGCTCAGCGCCAGCCTCAGCGCCGAAACCGTGATTAATCTCGTCTCTCGCGATGATGGTAACGCCCGCTATGCCATCGGCATGATCGAACTGGCCATGCAAAAGGCGGGTGAGCCCTACGATTTGCGGGTCGCCAAGGGCGTGCTTACCGCAGCGCGCCAGCAACAGGACGCCGTGGAGGGCAAGATCGATGTGATCTGGGCAGCCACCACCCAGGAAGTAGAAGACCTGCTGATTCCCGTCCGCATTCCCTTGTACAAAGGTTTACTGGGCCATCGTGTGTTTATTGTCCACGAGGATAATCGCGACTTATTCGCCAATGTGCAGACCTTTGACGATTTGAAACAGTTTGTATTTGGCCAGGGGCGCGGTTGGCCCGATACCGATATTCTTCGTCACAATGGCCTCAAAGTGGAAACCGGCACTTACGAAGGGCTGTTTCTAATGGCCGACGGTCAGCGATTCCATGCCTTTCCGCGCGGTATCAACGAGCCGTGGGGAGAAATCGAAGTCCGCCCCGAGCTGGAGTTGACCGTGGACCCGCATGTCATGCTGGTCTATCGCATGCCCTTTTATCTGCTGGTATCACCTACCCGCCCCGAACTGGCCGAAACTATTGAGCGCGGTTTGATGATGGCGATTAACGATGGCAGTTTTGATGAGCTACTCTTAAATGACCCTATGGTCAAAATGGTGATCGAGCGGGGCAATATTGCCAATCGGCGGGCCTTTGAGTTGGAAAACCCGATGCTGCCTGCTGCGACACCTCTGGATCGACCAGAACTGTGGTTTGATATTTCATTAATACAATAAGACAGGGCAAGGCCATGATGAGAAAAACCCTGACAATTAAACTGATGCTGGCGCTGACCGTCATTCTGGTGCTGGTGGCAGTCATGATTGTCTCTATCAATTACAGTTTGCAGAGCAAGCGGCAGCAGGCATCTTTTGAACAGAATGTGGAAGGTCAGGTGGCTCTTGCCATCTCTGCACTGACCGAGCCGGTTTTCTCCTACGACCTGCCCCAGATCGAGGCAATAGGTGAGTCCCTGGCGCACACGCCGCTCATTGCCTCGATTCATATTACCGATCACCGCGACAAGCCCCTGGCGTCTGCGTCCGGAAATGAAAATCCTGACGTGGGTACCCTGGAGCGCCCGCGGATTCGCATTGAGCGTGAGGATCAGCTTATCGGCTATATCGACGCGGTTTTCTCCAAACAGCAAATGCAATCCGTGCTCTCCGATCAGCTGCGCAACACCGTGGTCACCGTGGCGGCTCTGCTGCTGGCAGGTTTGATTACTGTGGCCATTCTGGCCAAGCGGATGATTTCCGTGCCGGTACAGCAAATCAGCCAGTCACTGGCGGAGATTGCTGCGGGGGGTGGTGATCTGACCCGGCGCCTGCCCACCCGTAGCGGCGATGAAATCGCCGAACTGGCGGGCAACTACAACCAGGTGATGGAACAGATTGCCTCGATTATTCAGCGGGTTACTCATACCGCGCAGAGCGTGACTCAGCACACCGGGTTAATGTCCACGGCGGCCAACAGCACTGCCTCTTCGGTGACCGAGCAGGTGAAGGAAATTGAACAAGTAGCCGCTGCGCTGCAGGAAATGTCCCACTCGGCCGACGAAGTGGCGGCGCATGCCAAAACCACGGCGCACGATACCGAAGAAACCATGAAGCTCGCCGACGAGGGCTCGGATGTGGTGAAAACATCCACCGAGACCATCAACCGTCTCACCGGTCAGATTGAAACCACGGCCGAGAAAATTCACGGCCTGCGCGAGCGCAGCGACAGCATCGGCTCAGTGATGGAAGTGATTCGCTCCATTGCCGAGCAGACCAACCTGCTCGCGCTCAATGCCGCCATCGAGGCAGCGCGCGCCGGCGAACAGGGTAGAGGCTTTGCCGTGGTGGCGGACGAGGTGCGTTCACTGGCCCAGAAAACCCAGCAGTCCACCGAGGAGATTGAGTCGATTATCGTTCAGCTGCAAAAGGCTGCCGATGACGCCCACAAGTCCATGGAGTTCAGCGTGGGCGCGGTGCGTGAAACCATCGAAACCTCCGCCAAGGTAGACACCGCCCTGGAGAACATCCGCAAGAATGTCCAGTCCATCAATTCCATGAACCATCATATTGCTACCGCTTCGGCCGAGCAGAGTTCTGTGGCCAGTGAAGTCAGTGCCATTATCACCCGCATTCACGATCTCACGGAAAACCTCTCTCACAACGCCGAAGTGGTGCGCGAAAGCAGTTCACTGCTGGACCGCGAGAGCCACACGCTGCAGGATGAAATGCATCAGTTTAAGGTGTAAAAGTCAGACGACTGATGTCTGACGTCCGACGCGGTGCTACTCGTTAACCTCTGAGCGTTGAAGCAAAGCTCCCACCCCCGCTTTCAGGTGGGGTGGGTTTTTGGTGTTGACACAAAGGATAAAAAGTCGGGCGTCCAACGTGGTGCGAAAGTCGAATCGGCGATCAATGATTCGACGATTGTCGATTTGACGTTCTGCACATCAGTTGTAACAGGGTTTAAAGTTAGATCTTCATACTTGACAGACCCCCCCAGCTACAAGCTGCTCACATCAGACATCAGACATCAGACATCAGACTGCAGGGCTTCCAACTCGTCCTGTGCGAGCAACCAGGCTTCTTCGCTCGCCGCGATTTCTGCGGAGAGGTCGGCCTGGCGCTGGAGAAGTTGTTGAAGATCATCCTTACCGGCGGTTTCGTAGAGGGCGGTATCGGCCAGGCGCGTCTCCACTTGAGTCAGTTCGGTCTGCAGTTTTTCCAGTCGGCTTTCCAGTTTCTTGATTTTGTTGGTGAGCGGTTTCAGGGCTTCGCGACGGTCGGCGGCGGCTTTGCGTTCGGCCTTTTTGTCCACCACCGGGGGCGGTGATGGTGCCGCGGTCGCCGCCGCAGGCAGATCGGCATCCTGCTTGCGCTCCTTCAGCCAGCGGTGGTAGTCATCCAGATCGCCATCAAAGGTGCTCACCTTCCCATCGGCCACCAGCAACCAGTCGTCCACGGTATTGCGCAGCAGGTGCCGGTCGTGGGAAACCAGAATAATGGCCCCGGCAAAATCCTGAAGCGCCATGGTGAGCGCCTGGCGCATTTCCAGATCCAGATGGTTGGTGGGCTCGTCCAACAGCAGTACATTGGGTTTCTGCCAGGCGATCAATGCCAGTGCCAGGCGCGCTTTCTCCCCCCCTGAAAAATGCCGGATAGGTTCAAAGGCGCGATCACCCATAAAATCGAAGCCGCCGAGGAAATTGCGGATCTCCTGCTCGCGTGCCTCGGGTGATAACCGCTGCACATGCAGTGCCGCCGAGGCCTTAAAGTCCAGTGCCTCCATCTGGTGCTGGGCAAAGTAACCCAGTCGGAAGTGTTCGCCTGTCACCCGCTCACCGGCCAGGGGAGATAGTTCCCCCGCCAGGGTTTTAATCAAACTGGTTTTGCCGGCGCCATTGGGGCCCAGCAGACCAATGCGGCTGCCGGGGGAAATATTCAGCTCGACTGACGTCAGCACCTGGGTCTCGCCGTAGCCAATGTCCATATGATCGAGCACAATCAGCGGGTCCGATACCTTGTCGCTGGCGGTAAAACTGAAGCTGAAAGGGGAGTCCACATGGGCGGGAGCGATTAATTCCATGCGCTCGAGTTGCTTGATACGGCTCTGCGCCTGTTTGGCCTTGGTGGCCTTGGCGCGAAAGCGGCGGATAAAACTTTCGATATGCGCAATACGTTCCTGTTGTTTACTGAAGGCGGCCTGCTGTTGGGCCAGGCGTTCGGCGCGCTGGCGCTCATAGGCGGAGTAATTGCCGGTATAACTCACCAGCTGGCACTGGTCGATGCTGACAATACGCTCCACCACATTATCGAGAAAGTCCCGATCGTGAGAAATAATCATCAGTGTGCCGGAATAGCGCTGTAGCCACTGCTCCAACCACAGGGTGGCATCCAGGTCCAGGTGGTTGGTGGGCTCGTCCAGCAGCAAGAGGTCGGAGGGCGACATGAGTGCGCGCGCCAGATTGAGCCGGATGCGCCAGCCCCCGGAAAAATCACTGACCGGGCGCACGTGATCGGAGGTGGCAAAACCGAGACCGGTCAGCAGCTGGGCGGCGCGTGCCGGCGCGGTATAGGCATCCGCCTCCTCCATAGCGGCATAGAGGGAGGCGAGTTCTTCACCGTCGCCTGAGTGCTCGGCAATGGCCTGTTCCAGTGCCCGCAGTTGTTCGTCGCCATCGAGCACATAGTCGAGCGCCGAGCGGTGGGTGTTGCCCACCTCCTGGGCCATGTGCGACAGCCGCCAGTGGCGAGGGATGTCCACGCTGCCGGTATCGCTGCTCACTTCGCCCAGTAAGAGCGCAAAGAGCGTGGTTTTGCCGCTGCCGTTAGCGCCAATCAGCCCCAACTTCTGGCCGGGATAAAGGGTCAGGCCGGTATGCTGCAATAACGTTTTGCTGCCGAGCTGAACACTGATATTGTCTAGAGTAATCATGGGAGCGCATTCTAACCTGAAGCATGTCTCCATTGCTGAAATTTTGAATGAGCACAGGAGTGTGCCCGGCTCGACTTCGGGCCGCTGGTGGGCATATGAAGGTGGAAGACATGAGCACAACAAATTATTCCAGCCTTTGGGACTTTACTCTCGCACTTTATCGTCAGCCGGGAGTGGAGGCCTTGTGTCTGAGCTTGCAGGATGACACGGGTGTGGACGTCTGCCTGTTGCTGTGTGCAGTCTGGCTCGATGTCCGCGGTGTGGCCCTCAATCAGCCGCGGTTGTCGGCCCTGCATGAGATTGCCCGGCCGTGGCAGCGAGCCGTGGTATCGCCGCTGCGGCAGGTGCGACGTTTTTTGCGGGAGCCATCGCTCCACAGTGATGAGCTGGCGGATTGTCGCCAAGGGGTGAAATCAGCGGAGCTGGCGGCTGAGAAGTGGCAACTGCAGTGCTTTGAAGGCCTGGTGCGGCAGTGGCCGCGCACGCTGGAGACAGACTTGGCTCTGCCGGCGGTGCAGTATTACCTGCAAACTTTGGCAGTGCCGGCAGCGGCGCAAAAACGCGCTCTGGAGGTACTGCAGGACGCCATCATGGAGATGGCGCCCCATTAGGGCCAGTTAACTACGGCTTACGACTGCTTATCTTCCGGGCGCGGTACCGGTGGAGCCTCGGGCACTGGCTTGGCCTTGGGCAGGGTTTCGCTGTGTGGCTCGATCATGGACGTCCCCAGGTGGCTGGGTATAGGTTGCTCCTTGACGGGTGTTGCCGGCGGTGTGCTGATGGGCGGTGCCGTCACCGGGCGCGCCGAGGATGGCGCCGATTTTTTACGGGCTGGCGCCTGTTTTTTTGTCGTCTTGGCCGGTGTGCTGCGCTTGGTTTTCGCAGGCGCGCTGCCGCTGGTTTTTTTAGTGGCCTTCTTGGCGGGCGCTTTGCGCTTGCTGGAAGCGGGGGCACTCTTGTCCTGGGTGGTCGCGGGGGTGGCGGCAGCAGCGGTGCGTTTCGATTTTTTCACAGCCTTTTTCTTGCGCTTTGGCTTGAGGGTGCGCAACGCTTTATTGACAGCCTGCTCGCGAGCCTTGGCGGCTTTGACCGCTTCGTTGGCGCTGTTCAGTTCCAGTTTGGCGGTTTCCAGTGCCGCCTGGGCGTTGTTGACGGCCTGCTGTTGCGCTGCCAGCGCACGCTCGGCGGTTTGCAAACGTTTGTTGCTGGCGGCGGTCTTTTTAGCCTTGGCGGCGGTCGCTTTCTGCTTGCGCTGGGTGGCGAGTTTTTTGCGCGCCGCATCCAGTTGTTTTTTCGCTTTGGCGACCGCGGCCTTGCCAGCCGCTACTTTTTTAACGCGCTCTTTGTCGAGCTTATCACTGACCGTTGCGATTTGTTTTTCCAGTTGCGCAACGGTCATGGCAGAAGATCTTTTAGCAGCCATAACTGAACACCTGTTTGTATAAGTTGGATGGAAGAGTAAACGGCAGAACGCCCGCCACTATTGTAGAACAGATTGTGGGAAAAAGTGTATGTTCCCCGCACACGTCACCGCGTCTTTACATTTGTGACCGAGAGACAGCTGGCGGTCAACAACCGCACCTGTTATCCGAGCGTGATGTCGGGTCCAGATGCGCTCACCTGCCGGCCTCAAGCCATCGCCAATGTGTGGCGCGAACCTCGCTGCTGCGCAAGGGGATGGGCACTCCGCGGAGTGCGCCAAATTGATGCGGCGCGGCTCTAATGGCGATGGACAGAGCCTGTATAGCAGGTTTTTTTGCCGCTGGCTCACACAGGCGGGGCGTATTGGTATACCATTGGCGCTGGCTTTGTACCTGTCGGGTGCCAACTGACTCTAGCCGGATGGGCCGGCACGCCACCGCACTGGTTTGCGGCTGGCTAGCACACCAATAAATAAAGGTATTTTATGATTAACAAACGCTTACTCATGGCTGGTGTAATCGCCTCCGCCGCTCTCGTTGCAGGTTGTAATCAAGGTGCGGAAGAAACCGCCGAGACAGAGGTCGCCCTGGAGACACTGGAGCAAAAGGTCAATTACACCATCGCCGCCGACATTGCCAGCAACTTTAAACAGCGCGAGATTACCCTCGATATCGACGCCTTTACCGCAGCTTTGCGCGATGTACAGGCCGACACCGAGCTGCGCCTCAGCGAAGAGGAAATGCGCGAGACCATGCAGACTTTCCAGGAGCAGCAAATGCAACTGGCACAACAAAAGCAGCGTGAGATGGCCGAAAAGAATCGTCAGGAAGGCCAGGACTTTCTGGCGGAAAATGCCGCCAAAGAAGGCGTGCAGATTACCGATAGTGGCCTGCAGTACAAGGTGCTGGAAGCCGGTGACGGCGTGAAGCCCGGCCCGCAGGATACGGTGACCGTACACTACAGCGGCCGTTTGCTGGATGGCACAGAATTCGACAGTTCTTACAAGCGCGACCGCCCGGCGACCTTTGGTCTCGATCAGGTGATTGCCGGCTGGACCGAAGGCCTGCAACTGATGGAGACCGGCGCCAAATACGAATTCTACATTCCCTCCGATCTGGCCTACGGCCCTGGCGGCAACCAGGGTATTCCGCCCAATTCCACCTTGATCTTTGAAGTGGAGTTACTGGAGGTGGAGCCGGCCGAAACGCCGGAAGAGACGGAAACCGAGGAAGCCGCTGAAGAGTAGAAATTCAGCGCAAAAAAAGCCGGGGCCAGCCCCGGCTTTTTTGTGTCTGTCGCTCCTATAGTTTGCGCCCCAGACGTTTCTCAATCATACGCTTTTCCCACTGGGGGTTCATAAAGCCAATCACTTCGTAAGCCCTGAGGCCGTGAACCACCACGCCCACTGTCCAGCCCAGCCAGAAAAACAGAAAAATACGTGGTAAATCAAAAAAGCCCAGGTAGACAACAGTCATCACCGCGTAGATCAGCAAGTGGTTGTAGAACTCCTTCAGGTTCTTCACATAGTCCATGGCCAGGCGTTCATCCAGCGTCACGCTGGGGGTTTTGTCTGTCGATGAGTCCATAATCGGTTCCTCGCTAAATGTGGATTGATCCACCTCGAAAACCGACGCCAGGGCCCGTGCTGTTTCCAGGCTGGGTTTTTGACCCCGCTCAATGCGCTGAATGGTACGCGGCGTGACACCGGCCATTTCCGCCAGTTGTTCCTGGGACCAGCCCCGCTGCAACCGCAATTTTTTCACAATCATCTCTCTCTCCCACGGCGTCTCTTCAAGGTGGGGCCAGTCTGATTGGATCGGCCTGTCACCACCACGACAACACCCCGACACAACCCCGACGCTGAGCGGACATAGCAGGTTGTTGACAAAGCTCTACCAAAAGTCGACCAATCTTGTTCACCGTTCACCGTTCACCGTTCACCGTTCACCGTTCAATAGCTTAACGTATGCACAAAACCATCAGAGCTGAGGGCGAAGTATTTGCTGGGGTCAGCGCTAAAACTGACATCCAGGGCTATGGTGGCCACGGGCTGCCAGGCCTTGCGGCCGGCCAGCTGCCAGCGATAGATTTCCCGCTGTTCGGCGAGATCCCAGAGCTGGACGATGCCGTCGGGTCGTCCGGTGAGCAGGTACTGGCCGTCTTCGCTGAAGCGCGCGCTGCTGATGGTCAGCCCTCGCCGTGTACGCTCCTCGGTAAAGGGTAAGCGCCAGTGCAGCTCGCCGGTATGCGGATCGAAAACATCCACCCGGTCGTAGCGGGCGGCGGCTAGCGCGCGTTTACCGTCGGCACTGATAGCAACTAACTGTACCGGATCGGTGTAGGTCTGCTCGCTTACGGCTTCGCCGCTGTTGTTGTGCCAGACGCGCGCGCGGTTGTCGTCGCCGCCGCTGATGGTCAGTGACAGATCGTCGGTGACGGCGATAGTGTTTACCGGGCCGCGATGGGTAAAGCTGGCCAGCAGATTGCCCGCGCGCAAATCGTAGAGAGCGGCCCGCCCGTCTTCCAGCACCAGTGCGGCCACATTACCGTGGCGGCCCAGCGCCAGTTGGCGAATGTCGCCGGTCATGTTCCAGAAGCTGTCGGCCTCGCCACTGTCGATGGACCACAGCACCACCGCCTGGCCATCGCTGGTGGCCGCCCAGTGCCCGTCGGGGGAAATGGCCGTGGCCTGTAGCAGGGTCAGTTCACCTTCCTGGTGGTTCCAGTCGTAGCGACGTTCGCGGGTGTCCACCTGCCACAGGCTGCCGCCGTGCAGCGCCGAACCCACCACCGCCAGATGGCCGTCGCGTGAGAGCGCGCCGCTGTGTACCGTGCGCGCCGCCACTTCCAGTGATTGGCTGGGTTCAGGGGGGCGGCTGCAGCCAGTGGCAATCAGCGCAGCGGCCAGCAGCAGGAGGGGCAGGTGTGTGTTCATGGGAATCTTCCGTTGCCGGTGTTACCCACAGTGTAGTGGATTACTCCACCAGGTCCTTGTGGGCACTGTGCAGCACCGCAATCATGCGATCCTCGGCACTGAAGCGGGCCTCCAGGGTTTCGCCCAGCACCGATAAATCCTGACTGAGGGTGGTCAGGTCGTCGGTTTCCAGATATTTGTCGTTAAAGTCGAGAATGGATTCCGTGGTGGCATCCACCTCGGCGAACAGGCGTGCACCTTCCTTGAGGCCATTTTCGTCACCAAAGTCGCGTCCCTCGCGAATCAGCTGGTCGTAGACTTCGAAGTGCCCGGCAGACACATAGTCCACCATAATCTGGCACAGTCTGCGCAGGCGGTGGCCGCGCTCTTCGGCACTGCTACCATTGGTGTCCGACAAGGCGCAGTACTGTATCAGCATTTCCTGGCGCTCTTGCAACCAGCGATCAATTATTTGACTGACGCCTCCCCAGCGCTCTTTGGCATCTTGGCAATGTTCCAGCATGTTTTTCGACTTCCAGCAGCTTGGTGGCCGTCCAGTTTAACACGAGAAAATCCCCGCGGCAGCCACTGTCTGGATGTGGGTAGGGCTTTGGCACCCTCCTTTAAAGGAGTCGTGGTATCAGCCGACAAGCTGTTACGCGCCCTGGCATTGGACGTCGGATGGCGTATGATTAAAGCCTCAATTGAGGACACTTTATGCCCAGATTTTACCCCCCCAAACACTTGTGGCTGTTGTTGGGCCTGCTGTGCCTGTTGCCGCCCCTGGCGGCACAGGAGCAAGAGCCGGGCGCTGACACCAACAGCATTTATATTCCCATGGAGCCCCCTTTTGTGGCCAACTACGGCGGTAAGGGGCGGCTCAAGTATCTGAAAACCGAGGTATCGCTGCGAGTGAATAATGTGCATACCGCCTCGGCCGTGCGACACCACATGCCACTGTTGCGCAATGCCATGGTGATGTTGCTCAGCCGTCAACAGGAGGAGACGGTGTCCACCCAGGAGGGAGTGGAGCAGTTGCGACAGACGGCGCGCGAGGAGCTCAATGAGCTGCTGGACAGCGAAAACGCCATTCCCGGTATTACCGAGGTCTATTTCAACAGCCTGATTATCCAGCAGTAGCGGCTACGGCCGCCCCACAGGCACAGTCTCCATACTGGGCATAGTAGGCAGCCAGATAGCTGTCAAAATCCCGGGAGTCAGCGGCCTCCACCGCCGCTTGTTCGGCGAGAGACTGTCGCGCCAGGTCGGCGAATTGCGCTTCGCTGGCGGTGTCAACGGGCCGTGCTGCAAACGCCTGTCGATGTTCGTGCGCCAGCGCCAGCACCGTGTGGTAATAACCCTGCCCCGTCTCCTGCATGCGGGCAATCAGTCGAGCGGCCGGGGTGGGTATTTCGCCCCGCAACACCTGCTGCTGGGCGTCTACCGCTTGCCGGTAGTGCTCCCCGCCACTGGCATCGTCCAGCCACAGCGCGCACTCGGCGACACCTGCCTGTATCTGTGCTGCCCACTGACTCAGCGGTACCTCCCGTCCTCCCTGCTGCAGTGTCAGCGCCGGATCGCGCCCGGCATAGACCACACGCTTTTGATTCTCCTGCAGTTCCAGGTACTCGCTGTGGGTGGTGGGTGGGCTGTCCTGTAACAGGCAGTAGAGCAAAAAGGCGTCCAGGTAGTGCAACTGGGCGCTGTTGACGCCC
>CBFGUT010000024.1:0-18740 GCA_965652265.1 uncultured Cellvibrionaceae bacterium
CGCCAGGGCATCCACGGGATTTTTGCGGTAGTCGCTTGATCCGCCGGCGGCTCGCTGTTCCGTTTTGGCGGCGTAACTCGACAGTCGCTCGTCCACCATCTCCACCGTTACTCCAAAACGTCCGTGCAGGCGGTTGGCGAATTTGCGCGCACGGGTGCTCAGTTCGCTTTCACTGCCGTCCATATTCAGGGGCAGGCCCACCAACACCCGATCCGGCTGCCATTCCCGCAGGAGATTTTCCACCTGATCCCACTGGGGGATACCGTCGCGGGCCTTGAGTACCGTGAGGGGGGAGGCGCTGCCGGTGGCGGTCTGGCCGCTGGCGACGCCAATCTGCTTGAGACCATAGTCAAAGGCCAGCAGCGTTTGTGTTCCGCTCATGCGTGGCCAGCGGTGTGGGAGATCAGATTGAGGTCGACGCCAATACTGCGCGCGGCCGCTTGCCAGCGCTGCTCGCAGGGGGTGTGAAACAGAATTTGTTGATCGGCGGGTACGGTGAGCCAGGCGTTATCGGCAATCTCGCGCTCCAGCTGCTCGCTATCCCACCCCGCGTAACCCAGGGCAATCAAAAAGCGCTCCGGTCCGCGACCTTCGGCCATGGCGCTGAGAATATCCCGCGAAGCGGTGAGGCTGATGGTGTCGGAAACATGAATGGTGGACAGCCAATTGTCCTCTTCGCGGCTCGGGTGCAGCACAAAGCCCCGCTCCACGCTCACCGGCCCACCGGCCAGTACCGGTACCTCGCTGGAAGTATCGCTGGTGGCCAGATCGAGCTGGTGATAGATGTCGGCCAGCGACAGGTTCAGCGGCATGTTGATGATCAGTCCCATGGCGCCCTCGTCTGTGTGTTCACAAATATAGGTCACCGTGTGTGCAAAGGTGGGATCGCTCATGCCGGGCATGGCCACCAGGAACTGGTTCTGCAGGCTGAGTGGCGGACTGGTATCGTGATCTTTACTCATAAGTTCAATATGGTGGTTTTGCCGGATAAACTCAAGGGCGAACGACGACTTATGCCGATTATTGTCCGGTAGTGGACAGGCCGTCGATCTCAAAGGACCAGGTGCGGATAATGACCAGCTGGTCTGTGGTTTTACGCATTTCCGTAGGAAAAGGATCAAAGGGCGAAGCCAGGCGCACAATCTGCAGCGCGGCCTCATCGAGAAGGCGAATGCCGGAGGGCTCGGTGAGTTTCAGTTCGCGGATGGTACCGTTGGGGTTGAGGGTGACAGCCATCTGCAGCTTGCCGGTAATGCGCTGGCGCAGGGCTTCCTCCGGGTAGTTCTGGTTGCCCACCTGTTCCACGCGGGTGGTCCACTGGTGCAGGTAGGCGGCATCCGTGGAGCTGCGGGTGGCCACGGAGGTGAGCCGGCGAATGCGCGGTCGCTGGGCGTATTCTTGGCGCTGGCGGGCCAGCTTGGCCTGCAGGCTGGCAATTTCCGGGCTCACCAAGGGTGTGTCTTCAGCCTCCCCCTCGCGGGCTTGCTCGGCGTCCTGGGGGGCTTCATCGGCAGTGTTGATCTCGCGGTTGGCACTTGCCACCGTGGTGACCCGTTGTGGCTGCTGCTCCGGGGTGGCGGTGGCGGCCTTTACCTGGGGGGCGGGGTTGATCTGACGGACATCGGGGGCGGCAAACTCGGCCGGTTGCTCGGCTGTGAGCTCGCGATTTTGCTCCTCGGTGCCGCTGGCCTGCTGGTTGTGCTGCGCGAGGAATTCCGCCTCTTCCGGGGCCTGTTCGGATTTGTGGCTGGCCAGAGTGATTTCCAGCGTGGGGGCCATTTTGTCGGGGTCGGGCAGCGTAAAGGTAATCCCGAAGATGGCCATGGCGTGCATCACTATCGCCAGGAAGACCGTAAAACCCAGACGGTCGCCGCTGCCTACCGCGGTATTGACGCCGACAGCGATATTGGCTCCCTGGCTCATGGGTGGGTCGGGGCCTCTTGCAGGCGGGCCTCGATGGCCAGCATCAGTTTTTCGCCAATGCGGGTGTCGAAAGCCCTGTCGATTTCCCTGACACAGGTGGGGCTGGTGACATTGATTTCGGTGAGATAGTCGCCAATCACGTCCAGGCCCACAAATAGCAGCCCGCGTGCCTTGAGCGCGGGGGCCACGTGGGCGGCGATTTCGCGATCACGATCAGACAGCGGTTGGGCGACACCGCGACCACCGGCGGCCAGATTGCCGCGCGTTTCTCCCTGCGCGGGAATGCGCGCCAGGCTGTAGGGGATGGGCTCGCCATCCACCATCAGAATGCGTTTGTCGCCGGCGCTGATTTCGGGAAGGTAGCGCTGCGCCATAATCAGGTGCCGGCCGTGATCGGTCAGCGTCTCCAGAATGGCGCTGACATTGGGGTCCTGGCGCTGACAGCGGAAAATGCCACTGCCCCCCATGCCGTCCAGCGGTTTAAAGATAACGTCGCCCTGTTCTTTGTGGAAATTTTTCAGGCGATCGATGTTTGCGCTAACAAGCAGGGGTGGGCAGCACTCGGGAAACTGCGTGGCAAACAGTTTTTCATTGCAGTCACGCAAACTGCGCGGGTGATTGACCACCAGACAGCCCTGGTCGAGGGCGGCCTCGAGAATATAGGTGCTGTAGATATAGTCGGTATCGAAAGGCGGGTCCTTGCGCATCAGCAGCGCGTCCAGGTTGCCGAGGGCGATATCCTCGGGGGCCGCCAGCTCATACCAGCGTTCGGGCGAGTCGAACACTTGCAGCTGCTGCGCCGTGGCGCGCGCTTCCGGCCCCTTCAGGTAGAGATTTTGCGGCTCCATGTAAACCAGTTCCCAGCCTCGATGCCGGGCTGCCAGCAGCAGTGCCAGGGTGGTGTCCTTGTGATATTTGATGGCGGAGATGGGGTCCATCACTACGCCGAGGCGTTTACTCATAAAGCGTCTCTGGCTCCTGGAGTCTGTTTGTTGGCGCTACCCTGCCGAGGGGTAGCGGCGATGGCTAAAGTTATTATCTCCCGCCCCCGAACGCAAGCGTTAAAAGTGGCGGCTAAGCAAATGCATAAGGCGCCGGAATTTACGTTAATTTTTGTATATATTCAGCGGCTTATGGATAAACCTTAAAAACTGTGTTAAAAGTTGATCATACGAATATTGTGCGGGATCTATTGCGGTAAGCCGAAATGCGTACTAAGGTGGTATTATGCGTCATTTGTGCTCGCGGCGGCAGCTTCTGCAAACCATAACAAGCGTAAAGGTCAGCCTCTATGGACGTTAGTTTCGAAAGCTTGAAGGTGATGGTGATCGACGACAGTAAAACCATTCGTCGCACTGCGGAAACCCTCCTCAAGAAAGCCGGATGTACCGTCATTACTGCCACCGATGGTTTTGACGCCCTGGCCAAGATTGCCGATTCCCGGCCGGATATTATCTTTGTGGATATTATGATGCCGCGCCTGGATGGCTACCAAACCTGCGCCCTGATCAAAAACAACACTGAATTCAAATCGACACCAGTCATTATGTTGTCGAGTAAGGATGGCCTGTTCGACAAGGCCAAGGGACGTATTGTCGGCTCGGACCGCTACCTGACCAAGCCTTTCAGCAAAAGTGAGCTGCTCGGCGCCATTGAGGAGCATGTGAAGGCCGCGCAAGCCTCCTGAAGCGGGGGCTGGCACCCAAACAGAGAATACCAAACCAGAACCAGTTGGGGACTTTATGGCAAGAGTACTTATTATTGACGACTCGCCCACCGAAACCTACAAGCTGACTACCATGCTTGAGAAAAATGGCCACGCCGTGCTCACCGCACCCAATGGCGAAGAGGGCATCGCGCTCGCCAAACAGGAGCTGCCCGATGTGGTGCTGATGGATATCGTTATGCCGGGGTTGAATGGCTTCCAGGCTACGCGCCAACTCACCAAGGCCCCAGAGACATCGAATATCCCAGTCATTATCGTCACCACCAAGGATCAGCAGACAGACCGCGTGTGGGGGATGCGCCAAGGGGCCCGCGCCTATTTGTCCAAGCCCATTACCGCCGAAGTGCTAATGAAAACCATTGCCGAGGTGACGGCCTAGCATCGGGAGAGGGTGCTGGCCAAGAAGAAGATTGTGACCAGCGCCTGTGCTGCCGGGCGCGGCCTGATAACAACGTTAATAACAGAGGCAAACGGGTTGTATAGATGACCGAGCAACAATCTGCATTTGAAGTGTTGGCGGAGCTGGCTCAGCAGAGCCGGGCTGCGGCACGCGGCCTGCCCGCGCAGATAGATACCCGCCCCCAGTGGAGTGGTATCGGCTTTACGTTGCTGGGCAGTCATTTTGTGGCCTCTCTGGATGAAGTTTCCGAAATGCTGGAAGTGCCGAGCTACACGCATTTGCCTGGCGTTCAGCCCTGGGTGCGTGGTGTGGCCAATGTGCGCGGTCGCCTGCTGCCGTTGTTCGATCTGGCGGCGTTTTGCGGTGGGCGTCTGGTGGGTGGGCGCAAGCGCCGCCGGGTGTTGGTATTGGAAACCGAGACACTCTACAGTGGCCTGATTGTCGATCAGGTCTTTGGCATGCAGCATTTCCCCGTCGATGAATACCAGTCGCAAAGCAGTGATTTGGTGGAAGCCCTGCAGACTTATGTGCGCGGTAGTTATCCGGTGGGGGATATGGTGTGGAATGTATTTCGCCTGTCGCTATTGGCAGAGGATGAGAATTTTATTAACGCCGCCAAATAACGGATGGCAGGGACTGTCGGTGGGACGGTCTGAGGATCTATAAACAACAACAGAGGGATGTGATCGCTTGCGCATTTAACGGGCTGTTGAGCCTGTGAGTGGATCCGAATCACCCTAAATCAAGATGCAATGTCGGTCGGGAGTATTTAAATGAAAACTGAGTCCAGAACTGTTGCAGCGAGCCTGAAGGCCAATCCGGCCATGGTGGTCGCGGCACTGCTACTGGTGGTGCTGCTTGTGGCTACCATCGTGGTTTACCTGAAAGTTCAGGAAGGGGTGGAAAGCGACCAGCGCTACCTGCAGGAAGTGGCAGAACTGCGCGCTCAAGCCTACCAGCTGACCTCTCTGACGCGAGACGCCACTTCCGGTAACGAGGCGGCGTTCGAGGAACTGGAGGCGGTGGTCACCAGCATGAACACCACCTGGGAGCAGCTTCGCGACTCTGACCCGGCCATGGGCCAGGCGCTGTCTGATGAGTTCAGCGCCTTTGGCAACGTCTGGAACCGGATTCGCCGAAGCGCGCAAACGATTCTGACCAATAGGGAAGCCATTGTCTCTTTGAACCGAGTGGGTGAACAGCTGAATGAGAACCTGCCCTCCCTGCAGGCCCAGCACACCAATATTGTGGAGATTCTGATTGAGTCCGGTGCTCCCGCGGACCAGGTTTCCCAGGCGCAGAGACAATCCTGGCTCGCCGAGCGTATCGGCCGCAACGTGGATAAGATGCTTCGGGGTGATACCGGCGCTACGGTAGCCGCCGACCAATTTAATATCGATGCCAACTTCTACGGCCGGGTGCTGGCGGCCATGCAGACAGGTACGGGAAGTGAGATTCTGGGTATCTCCCGAGTCACCGACCCCGAGGCGCGCGCCAGCCTGGAAGATATTTCCAGTCTGTTTGAAGGGGTCAGCAGTTCGATTCGCGAAATGGTGGAGGGCGCTCCTGCCCTGTTTGAAGCCCGACAAGCCGAGACCGCTATTCTCGATGAGACACCTTTGCTGCTTCAGGCGCTGGGTCAGATCATTGATCAGATCGGCGGTCTCGCCGACGAGCGTCCCTTTAACAATACTGTGTTATTGGTGTTAGTGGGTTTAATTATCGCCTGTCTGGCCTTTATCGGTATCCTGCTGTTTCTGGGTACACGCCGACGCCTGGTGGTCACCAATGAAACCAACGAGCGCAACCAAACGGCGATTCTGCGCCTGCTGGATGAACTGGCTGACCTCGCCGATGGTGACTTGACTACTACCGCTACGGTGACCGAGGACTTCACCGGTGCGATTGCCGACTCTATTAACTACACCATCGACCAGCTGCGGATTCTGGTAGCACGCATCAACGAGACGGCGGTGAATGTATCCGCCGCCGCTCAGGAAACCCAGCAGACGGCATTGCACCTGGCCGAGGCCTCTGAGCACCAGGCGCAGGAAATTGCCGGCGCCTCGGCGGCGGTTAACGAAATGGCTGTCACCATTGACCAGGTATCCGCCAACGCCTCTGAATCGGCGGCGGTTGCGGAACGCGCGGTATCCATCGCCAGTAACGGCGCCAAGGTGGTGCAGAACACCATCCACGGTATGGACACCATTCGCGAACAGATTCAGGACACCTCGAAGCGGATTAAGCGACTGGGTGAATCGTCCCAGGAGATTGGTGACATCGTATCGCTGATTAACGACATTGCCGACCAGACCAACATTCTGGCTCTTAACGCCGCGATCCAGGCCTCTATGGCCGGTGATGCAGGCCGCGGCTTCGCGGTGGTAGCGGATGAGGTGCAGCGCCTTGCGGAACGCTCGGCCGCTGCCACCAAACAGATTGAAGCGCTGGTTAAAACCATTCAGAACGATACCAACGAGGCGGTAATCTCGATGGAGCAAACCACTTCTGAAGTGGTGCGCGGTGCCCGTCTGGCGCAAGACGCCGGTGTGGCCCTGGAAGAGATCGAGAACGTATCCACCTCTCTGGCCGAATTGATTCAGAACATCTCTAACGCTGCCCGTCAACAGGCATCGTCCGCCGGTCACATTTCCAATACGATGAACGTGATTCAGGAAATTACCACGCAAACATCGGCGGGTACCAGTGCCACGGCCCAGTCGATTGGTAACCTGGCCGCCATGGCCCTGGATCTGCGCGAATCGGTGGCCGGTTTCAAACTGCCTGAAGAAGATACCACGGGTGAAAGCCTGCCCGGCGAAGATGATTTCGACGCGCCGGTGGTGGATATGGACGAACCGGTGGACTTTGACGAATCGGATGTCGTGGATCTCAGTGATGAGGTGGAGCTGGACGACCTCGACACCACCGCAAGCCGTAAAACGGTTTAGGCACGACAGCCAATTATTGCGGGCCTGGATAATTTATGGGTTGGTCGTTACGGTCGTTTGCCGAGCTGAGTGAAGCCGAGTTCTTGCAGTGGAGCAAACTGTTGGAAGAGCGTGCGGGCATACAACTGGCCGCGACACAGAAGTCTCTGTTGCAATCACAACTGGCGATTCGTATGCGCGAGCTGGGATACGACAATTACAGCGACTATCTGGCACTGGTGACCGATGGCATGCAGGGCGCTATTGAATGGTCTATTCTGGTGGACCGCATCGCCATCAAGGAAACCAGCTTTTTCCGGCATCGCGACTCTTTTGAGTATGTGCGCCGCTATCTGCAAAACAAGATTAACAACCAGTCCCTGCGCGAGAGCTTTGACGTCTGGAGTGTAGGCTGTGCCACGGGAGAAGAACCCTACTCTCTGGCCATGGTGATTAACGATTGCTTTGAACTGGCCCAACTCGATCCCTACTACGGTGTGACCGCTCTGGATATCAGCTCCACTGCCCTGGCCAAGGGGCGGTTGGGTCGCTATAGCGAACGGGCTATTGCGCAGATGACCGAAGAGGAGGCGCGCCGTTATTGCAAGCCCTGTGTCGACGGCCAGTATGAAATTGTGCAAAAACTGCGAGACCGGGTGTGTTTTTCCCTGGGCAACGTGCTGAGTATCAAGCAGATGCCTGTGGTGCAAATGGATGTGATTTTTTGCCAGAATCTGTTGGTGTATTTCCGCCGCTGGCTGCGTCGCGACATACTCAATAATCTGGTGGAACGCTTGAAACCCGGTGGCTTGCTGGTGGTTGGCCTGGGAGAAGTGGTGGATTGGGAGAATCCCGCCGTCTCCCGTGTCAACAGTGATAAAGTTCAGGCCTACATCCGGCTGGAGCAGCCAACATCATGAGGACACTGCCCAATGGCCGATAATCGCAACTTCGCATCGCTCGATTGGGTGATCTATGAAATTGGCGAAACCCTGAATCAGGCCCGTCAGTCGCTGGAACTGTATGTGCAGGATCCGCGTGACAAGGCTCGCATTCGTTTTTGCCTGACCCATATCCACCAGGTGCGGGGCAGTCTGCAGATGGTGGAGTTCTTTGGCGCCGCCATGTTGGCCGAGGAAATGGAGCAGCTTACTCAGGCGATGCTCAACGACGCTATCAACAATCCGGCGGAAGGCCAGGAAGTGTTGATGCGTGCGATTTTGCAATTCCCGGTCTACCTCAATCAGGTCAAAACCTCGCGCAAGGATAATCCGCTGGTTGTCCTGCCGCTGCTCAACGATCTGCGCACTGTGCGCGGCGAGAATCTGCTATCGGATTCCAACCTGTTTATGCCCGACCTGTCGCCGGCCAAGGTGGCCAGAGGTCAGCGGCTGGCATTGCTCAATAACGACGCCGAGTTCAAAGCCACCGTGAAAAAACTGCGGCAAATGTACCAGTACGCGGCCGCCGGTTTTATCAAGTCTGTCAATGCCGATGAAAATCTGGCGTATCTGGTCAAGGTGTTCACCCGCCTGTATCGCTTGACGGCGGGCACCCTGCGCCAGCCCCTGTGGGAAATCAGCCTGGCACTGGCGGAAGCGCTGGAAATGGATGCGGTGGAGTCCAGTGTCTCGGTCAAAAATTTATTGCGCAGCCTGGATCGCGAAATCAAGGTGATGGCGGTGCACGGAGTGCGTGCCCTGAAGGTACCCGCCAGTGATGAGCTGTTGCGCAACCTGCTTTACTACGTGGCGCGCTCCGGTAAGCATGCGCCCGGTTTCGCCGCGGATTCCCACCTGCAGGATGTCTACGAGAAATACGCTCTGGAGTCCGCCTTGCTCGAAGGCAAGGAGGGCGCCGACAGCCAGCAGGATTTGCTCGCCTCGCCCGATCCGGAAGCCATGCGCTCGGTTATCAATGCGCTCAAGGTGGAAATGGAGGCCGTCAAACGACTGCTCGATCGCACCTTGACCGGCGAGTCAGATAAAGACGTGCTGAGCGAGGCGGTGGCGATCATCAAACGGGTTGCCGATACCCTGGCGGTTTTGGGGGTGGGCAATTTGCGTCGCGCTATTCTCGAGCAGGGCGCCGCGCTTGAGTTGTTGGTATCCGGTGCTGAACTGGACACTGAAAAGTTGACCGAAATCGCCAATCATATCGTCGATATTGAGGGCGAACTGGATGTGATTGCCGCCAATGCCGGCAAGTCACCAGCGCATGCCGTGACCGATCAGGCAGGCATTACCCTGTCGGAGGCCAAGACCACTGTGATCCGCGAGGCGCGCAATGGTCTGGAGCACGCCAAGGATGCCATTGTGGAATATATCGCTTCACAGTGGAATCGCGAGCATCTGCAAAATGTGCCCCAGGTGTTGCGCGATATTCGCGGCAGTCTGGAAATGCTGCCGTTACCCCGTCCGGCGCGCATCCTCAGTGCCTGCGCCCGCTATATTGAAGAGCAACTGCAGGCCCGGGAGCTGACGCCCGAGTGGTCCACCCTGGATACGCTCGCCGATGCCATTACCAGCGTGGAATATTATCTGGAGCGTATTGGCGGCGAGAGCAGTGAAGAGGAAAATGACCTGCTGTTGATGGTGGCGGAGGAGAGCGTCGCTGACCTCGGCTATGCCGTCACCAAGTTTTCCAATAGTCGTGCCAATACCGCTCGCGTGCCGGTTGCACCGGAAGCACCCGCGGCTGAGGCGGAAGACACCTCGGCTGAAGATATGGCGCAGCAGCTGCAGGATGCCTATTCGCAAGCCTTTGCCGAAAACGATAGCGACGACAGTGAGCGTGGGGCGGACGAAATACCTGCCATGGAAGTGGAAGAGCAGGATGCGCCCGACAGTGTTGACGAGGCAGCGCCAGCTGATAGTGACGCCAGTGCAACGGCAGCCGCCCCCAAGACTGATATCGATGACGACGATGATGAGATCGACGATGAAATCCTGGAGATTTTTGTCGAGGAAGCCGGCGAAGTTACCGAGGCGATCAATACCTATTTCCCGCGCTGGGCGCAGAATTTTGACGATGAAGAATCCCTGACGGAATTCCGCCGGGCTTTTCATACCCTCAAAGGCAGTGGCCGCATGGTGGGTGCCAATGATATTGGCGAACTGGCCTGGGCCGTAGAAAACATGCTGAATCGCGTGATTGATGGCACCGTGGATCCGCAGCGAGCGCATGTGGTGCTGGTGGAAAACGTCCGCCTGCAACTGCCCGACCTAATCGAGGCCTTTGCCCAGAAGCAGCCCTTGCCTAACGCCGAGCAGATTGAGCGTTTACGCCAGCAGGGCGAGGCCCTGTCGCGCGGTGAAATACCCGATGATCTGGATGCCCAGCAACCCCTGCCGGAATTAATGAGTAAGCCGGTGGATACCGGCAGTGATTCATCGAGCACTGAACCCACCGCTCAAGAGGCGGATGAAGACGATGACGACGGCCAGCTGTGGGACATCTTTGGTGGCGAGGCCCTGTCTCACTTGCGTGTCGTTGAAGCCTATATCGAACGCATGGAAGAGGCCAGTCCACTATTTGAGCCCCCCAGTGATGAAATGCAGCGTGCCCTGCATACGCTGAAAGGCAGTGCGCATATGGCCGAAGTGACGCCCATCGCCGAACTGGCCACACCACTGGAAAAATTCGTCAAGGAATTGCGCAGCTATCAGGTCAATATCAATGAGGATATTCTGCAATTACTGCGCGATGCCGTGAGTTATATTCACGGTGCTCTGGACGCCATTAGTCATGGCGAGGAAGTGGTTATCCCCCGGCAGGATCAATTTTTGGCGCGTGTTCACGAGTTGCGCGAAATTTTCGTGGCACCGCTCGCCCATTTGCAGGAGAGCGATCTCAACGGCAAGCGCCCGGTAGACCCAGAGCTGTTGGAAATCTTTATGGCGGAGGAGATGAACCTGCTCCTCGACGCCGACCAGGTGATCAGTGCCTGGCGCCAACAGCCGGATAATATCGGCATGCTGGAGCCGGTGATTCAGGAGCTGGTCAATCTTACGCGCGGGGCCGCCCATGCCAATTTGCCGCCCATGGCCAGCCTCGGTGACAAACTGCACGCCGTATACCAGCGTATTTTAGCGGGCGAATTGTCCTGCGACGACGATCTGTGTCGGGCATTAATAGATACTCACACGGCGTTGCTGGATATGGTGGACGCCATCGCGGCGGGACAAAATCTGCAACCCATTCCGCCGGCCGTAGACGCGAAATTGGTGGAGCTGCTTGACCACGCCCCAGTTGCTGGCAGCCTGTTAGCCCAAACCGAAACCGAAACCGAAACCGAAACCGAAACCGAAACCGAAACCGAAAAAGACTCCGAAACGGAAAGAGAATCCGAATCGGAATCCGAAGTCGAGACGGAAAGAGAACCTGAGACTACTGCCGAAGCCGAAATGCCCGCTTTGCCAGAGAGCGATGAGGTTATGCCGGAGACGGGCGATGAAACCGCCGATGCGGAAGAAGAGCCTTCAATCGAAATGGCGGACGATGAGGGCGAGTCGCCGGCCATGGCCGAGACGCCTCCCCTGCATGAGTCTCAGGATTCGCCGGCAGTGGCCGACGAGATTGAAATTGAGGATGAGCTCGACGAGGAAATTCTGGATATCTTTCTCGAGGAGGCCGACGAGCTCAATGAGGATATCGAGCGCGCCCTGCACGACTGGCAGGAAGACTGGAACAATACCGAGTGCGTGGAAGAACTCAAGCGCAGCCTGCATACCCTCAAGGGTGGTGCACGACTGGCGGGTCTGACCCAGATTGGCGATCTGTCTCACGATTTTGAAACCCTGTTGATCGACATGGACATCAGCAATGACCTCGATCAGTCCGTGTTTAACCGTTTGCTCAACTATCAGGATCGCATCCATCAGGGTGTGGAGAGCGTGCGAGCCCGCCTGCGCGGTGAAGCGCCGCCGCCACCTGTGGCGCCGGTCGCCGAGGCTCCGCCACAGGAAGACAGTGTAGAGTCTGGTGCGAAGGCCACGACCGAAAGCGCCCCCGCCACCCCAGCGGGTGATCAGGGCAAGGTGTTGCCCTTCGCACCCAAAGCCAAACCCCAGCCGAGTGGTGGCGGTTTCCCCGCCAGTGGCGGTGGCGACCGCGAGGGAGCGATCACCTCCACGGGGCAGGCGGCACAGCATCTGGCGGCCAAGCGCAGCGGCCCTCAGGAAGTGGTGAAGGTTTCCGCGGAATTGCTGGAGGAACTGGTAAACCTCGCGGGTGAAACCTCCATCGCCCGTTCGCGGATTGAAGAGCAAGTGGGCGATGTGGGCATGGCTCTGGACGAGATGGACTCCACCATCGAGCGCCTGCAGGAACAATTGCGCCGCCTGGATATCGAGACAGAGGCGCAGGTCATTTTCCGCCAGGAGCAGATGGCGGCACACGATGAATTCGACCCGCTGGAAATGGACCGCTACTCCCAACTGCAACAGTTGTCGCGTTCATTGATTGAGTCGGCTTCGGACTTGCTGGATTTGCGTTTGACCATTGCGGACAAAAATCGCGATACGGAAACCCTGTTACTGCAACAGTCGCGTATCAATACCGACTTGCAAGAGGGACTGATGCGTTCGCGCATGGTGCCCTTTTCGCGTCTGGTGCCGCGTCTGCGCCGGATTGTGCGGCAGGCCGCCACAGAGCTGGACAAAGATGTCAACTTTGAACTGGACAATGTGGAAGGGGAACTAGACCGCTCGGTACTGGAGCGCATGATTGCGCCTCTGGAGCATATGCTGCGCAACGCCGTGGACCACGGTATTGAGCCAGCGGCGGAGCGCAAGCAAGCCGGTAAACCGGAGTCCGGGACCATCGCCCTGAGTCTTGGCCGTGAAGGCGGCGATGTGATTCTGCGTCTGGTGGATGATGGTCGCGGTATCAACCTGGAAAAGGTCAAGGCTAAGGCGGTAGAACGCGGCCTCATGAGCGCCGACGCCCAGTTGAGTGACTCGGACATTATGCAGTTTATTCTGCACGCCGGTTTCAGCACCGCCGACAAGGTGACCCAGATATCCGGTCGCGGCGTGGGTATGGATGTGGTGCACTCGGAGATAAAACAGCTTGGCGGCGCCATGTTTATCAATTCGCGCTGGGGCCAGGGTACCGAGTTTACCGTGCGTCTGCCTTTCACCGTGTCCGTTAACCGCGCGTTGATGGTACAGATTGGTGACGACAACTACGCGATCCCTCTCAACAGTATTGAGGGTATTGTGCGGGTGAGCCCCTTTGAACTCGAACACTACTATCAGGACGAGCAGGCCAAATTCGAATACGCCGGTGAAAATTATCTGGTGCGCTATCTGGGCACTTTGCTAGACAGTGACTCCCTGCCCAAGCTGGATGGCCACACCTTACCGCTACCGGTGGTGCTGGTGCGCAGCACTGAAAATACCGTGGCCCTGCAGGTGGATCGTCTGCTGGGTAGCCGCGAAATCGTGGTAAAAACCCTGGGCGTACAGTTCAGCGCCGTGCGAGGTGTATCGGGTGCCACGGTGATGGGGGATGGTAGCGTGGTGGTGATTCTCGATCTACACGCGCTGATTCGTGAACAGATGGCACTGGGCCTGGCGAGAGCGACCACTTTGCTGGAGCCGGTGCAGGAAGTGCAGCAGCCGGAGGAAGATGAAGCCGAGCAGACCGTCATGGTGGTGGACGACTCGGTCACTGTGCGCAAGGTGACGGGTCGTTTCCTCGAACGCGAGGGCTACCGCGTGATCACCGCCAAGGATGGGGCCGAAGCCATACTCTTGCTGCAGGATCATATTCCCGATGTCATGCTGCTGGATATTGAAATGCCGCGCATGGATGGCTTTGAGGTGGCAAAAAATATCCGCACCAGTTCGCGACTGAAGGACCTGCCTATTATCATGATCACCTCGCGCACCGGTAGTAAACACCGCGAACGCGCCCTGGGGTTGGGCGTGAACCGCTATATGGGTAAACCCTATCAGGAAGACTTGTTGCTGAAGAACATTCGCGAGTTGATTGACAGTAAAAAAGGATAACGCTGTGCACAGCCTGCGCCTGGGAGTCGTCGTTGATAGTGAGGACAAGCTCTACTACCTCAAGGCCGCGGCACTGGAGTCTGGCCACGAGGTCGTGCGCACCCTGGTGATGGATACCGCCACAGACAAGGCGCCCGCGGATACCCGGGTGGATGCCTGGGTGGCCGACCTGGCGCTGGCGGAAGGCGTGGAGCCTGTGGATGCTGAACTGGCGCGCCTGCTGGAGGAGGCGCTGGACGCGGTGGATGTGCCGGTGGTGTTCTGCGATAGCAGCGAACTGGTCGACAGCCCCGCCGAGCGCGATACCTGGCGACGTCAGTTAAAGTTGCGGTTGCGGCGCCTGGGCGGCGATGTCAGCCTGGTGCATAACAAACGAGCTGAATGTATCTGGATTCTGGCGGCTTCCACCGGTGGCGTGGGGGCGGTCAAGGAATTTTTGCAGCATTTACCGGGACAGTTGGGAGTGGGGTTTCTCTACGCTCAGCATATTGATCAGGGTTACAGCTCGGTGCTGGCCAATCTGGTGAATAAAACGGGTGCCTATCAGGCGGTTCTGGCCGCTACTGGCTCGGTGATTGCGAGCGATACCGTCACCGTAATTGATCCGGTACACCGGGTGGAGGTACTGGAAAACGCCACACTGCTGGTGCACGAGGAGCCCTGGGCCGGGCCCTACCATCCCAGCATTAACCAGCTGGCTGCCAATGTGGCCAGGGCACTGCGGGTACCGGCCGGGTTGATTGTGTTTTCCGGCATGGGTGACGACGGGGTGCTGGGTGGACGGTTGATCAAGCAGC
The DNA here is from genome assembly GCA_965652265.1 of uncultured Cellvibrionaceae bacterium. Lineage (GTDB taxonomy): Bacteria > Pseudomonadota > Gammaproteobacteria > Pseudomonadales > Cellvibrionaceae > Gilvimarinus. The sequence continues at coordinate 14,796 of CBFGUT010000024.1, forward strand.
GCCGGGGGCATGTCTGGGCACAAACACCGGACACCTGTGTGATTGCGTCCATGCCGGAAGCGGTGATTAACTCCGGTTGCGTGGATCGCGTGGGTACCCCGCGCGAGCTGGCCGAGGCGCTGGTGGACTTTGTGGGTACATCACTTTACAGCGAAGGAGCAACGGGCTCATGAGAGCAGGTCAATTTCTACAGTCAGATCAGGCTCCCCAGGAGGTGGCCAGCCTGCTGGTGCCTATTGCCAATCGGCTCTTGCTTTTGCCGCATGCCAGCGTGGCGGAAATTGTACCGGTGGGGCACATTATCGGCTTGGAAAATGCTCCACCGTGGTTGCTGGGTGAATTTGTGTGGCGGGAGTTGAATTTGCCGCTCATCTCGCTGGAAATCATCAATGGACGAGAGCGCCCCGCCGTCGACAGTCGGTCTCGTATCGCTGTGCTCAATACCACAGGCCGCAGCGAATCGCTGGGGTTTCTGGCCATTCTGACCCAGGGTCTGCCGCGCCTGGCTCGCGTTTCTGCCGACGAGTTGGCAGTGGCCGAGCAGACACCCCCGGGGCCTTTTGATAAACTCCCAGTGGTATGGGCCGGGGAGGAAGCTGTCATTCCGGATGTGGGCAAACTGGAACAAGCCTATCTGGATCTGGGTATCTGAACTGTCAATTAATGGCCCTCTCCATGTGAGAGTGGTTGTCTGGTGAGATCTGCATGAAGCCGCTTGATTTTCTATGGTGCCTGTTACTGGTTTGCGCATTGGCCGGCTGCGGTTCCGAGCGCGAAGAGCCCTTTGACCCGGGCAATGGCAGTGGCGACGATGATGATGACCCGGATCGCACACCCATTACCGTCAGCCGCATCCTGCACGATGATCAGACCCTGTTGTTGATCGATGGCGACCGCCAGAACCTGATTCTGCGGGACGAGGATACCTACTATCTCTACTATGACCGCTACAGTGATGCTCCGCCCACCGAGGAGCCCGATTTTGATACCGGTCAGGTGGTGCTGCTGGACCTGGGGGCGCGGGAAAACAACAGCTGTAATCACCGCCTGGAGCTACGGCGTGTGGCCGCTGAGGAGTACAACGACGATACCGCGCGTTTGGTGGTGACACTGAGAGAGCGGGTGGCGGGCAGCCAGGCTGGCTGCCCCCAGGAAGATCCCCAAGTTCTGCGCCCCATCTATTTCTATTATTTGGACACACGCCGCCCCCAGATTAACGCTGAAACCATCGACGATTAGCCGACCTTTCATCCCAGCGGCAGAAGCTTGGCGTCTTCGCCGAGCGCATTTCCCCCGTTCCATAAGGCCATTTGAGTCTTTTGTCCGTCTTACCGCTTCTTTACTTGCCCCTTTACAAAATAGTCTTATAGACTATAAGTCTATGCTGCCATAAGGAGCAAGCCATGATAATCCATAATATTTATAGCGCCCTGCGCGCCATCGCCCTATCGACCTTAATTTTGTTGGCGGCGAGTGCCCGCGCCGACAGTACCGATCTCGCCCTCAATGATTCGGAATACTTCGAGGCGCCCGGCCTCAATGTCCTGGTGTTCAGCAACTGGTACGACGGTCTGTTCAGCGATGCCAAGATCAGCGGGGTGGAACTGGTGCACCACGGTGTGCGTACCGCCACCAATGGCGATGTGCGCCTCAATGTGACACCGGAGCAGTGGGACGCCATTCCCCAGTTCAAGGAGCGTCAGGTGGATGCCGAAAGTGGCATTATTGAGGCTTTCCTGCACTATCCGGGTCACGAATTCGACTACTCTGTGCGCGCCACGCCTCGTGAGGGCGGTATTGAGGTGGTGGTGAATTTACCGCGCCCCCTGCCCGAGGCGCTGGTGCGTAAGGCCGGTTTTAACCTGGAATTTATTCCCTCGGCCTATTTTCACAGGGCCTTTATGATGGATGGCAAGCCCGGCAGCTTTCCGGTTTACCCCGGTGGCGTCAAGGAAATCAACGATCGGGTAGCGCCCACACCGCTGGCTCAGGGATCGCAGTTGGTACTGGCCCCCGAGGACGCCGAGCGCCGGGTACGTATCGTCTCCGAAGGTGTGCCGCTGAGTCTCTACGACGCGCGCACCAAGGCGCAGAACGGCTGGTTTGTGGTGCGCAGCGAGATACCGGCGGGCAAGTCCGGTGACGTTATCCGATGGCAACTCAATGCCAGCACCGTAAAAAACTGGACACGCTCGCCCATGATCGCCCACTCCCAGGTGGGTTATCACCCGGGTCAGAAAAAAGTGGCGGTCATTGAACTGGATGCGCGCGATAAAAAAGCCAAGCGCGCCGAGTTGATCCGCATTGCGGCCGACGGCTCGCAAAAAGTGGTACATCGCGCCAGGCCCGACGCCTGGGGCGAGTATTTGCGCTATCACTATCGCCAGTTTGATTTTACCGAGGTCACCGAGCCCGGCCTCTACAAAATTCGCTATGGCAATGAGCAAACCCACAGCTTCGCCATTGCCGAGGATGTCTATGCCAATGCCTGGGAGCCCACCCTGGATGTGTTCTTTCCGGTGCAGATGGACCATATGACGGTAGAGGAAGCCTACCGCGTCTGGCACGGCGCCTCCCATCTGGACGACGCCCTGCAGGCTCCCGTGGATCACGAGCACTTCGATCTCTATGCCCAGGGACCTACCACCGACACCCCCTATGAGCCGGGTGAACATATACCCGGCCTCAATATTGGCGGTTGGTACGATGCCGGCGATTACGACATTCGCACCCAGTCGCAGTACGCCACCGTACTGGATCTGGTGGCGGTGTGGGAGAACTTCCGCCCCGAGCGGGACACCACCAGCGTGGACTACGATCGCCGCCATGTGCAGATGTTCGTGGCCGACGGCAAGCCGGATATCCTTCAGCAAATCGAGCACGGCACCCTGGGGCTGGTGGCCCAACACCGCGCGCTGGGGCGCGCCATTCCCGGTATCGTGGAGGCGCATATCGAGCAGTACACCCACCTGGGCGACGGTGTTACCAAAACCGACAATCTGATTTACGACGCCGGTATGGATGAACTGGAGACCGACGGTTTCAAGAGCGGGAAGTTCGATGACCGCTGGGCTTTTACCAGTAAGACTACGCCGCTTAATTATGGCTCCATTGCCGCGCTGGCGGCGGCCAGTCGGGCGCTGTCCGGCTACAATGACGAACTGGCCGAGGATGCCCTGGGGCACGCCAAACGCGCCTGGGATGAAGAGGCCGCCAAGGACGAGCCCGACCTGTTCCGCCACGGCAATACCACCGGCGGCCCGCTGGCCAGTGAGCATTTAAAAGCCGCCGTGGAATTGCTGATTACCACAGGCGAGGACCAGTACGCCCAGGCGATACAGCAACTCTTGCCCCAGGTCTCAGAGGGATTTGCCTGGCACGCGGTGTGGCTGGTACGCGCCATGGAACATATGTCCAGCGACTACCGCGCCGCCATCAAGCAGTTGGTGGAAAAAAATCTGCCGCAAATGGCCGAAATGCAAAAGGCCAATCCTTTCGGGGTGATCATCACCGAGGGCGGCTGGGCCGGAGCCGGTGCGGTAATACGCCAGGCGGTGAGCCAGTACTATTTGCACCAGGCTTTCCCCGATCTGGTGGATCGTGAAGGCGTGTTGCGCGGTCTGAATTTCCTCTACGGTACGCATCCGGCGCATAACCTGTCGCTGGTGAGCGGTGTGGGCACACGTTCCAAGGAAGTGGCCTACGGTGTCAATCGCGCAGATTTCTCGTTTATTGCCGGCGGTATTGTGCCGGGCATTCTGGTGCTAAAACCGGACCTGCCGGAAAACCGCGAGGACTGGCCTTTCTTCTGGGGGCAGAATGAATACGTGATTACCCTGGGGGCACCCTATATTTTCCTGGTACACGCGGCGCAGGAGGTGTTGGATGGCGCGGTGAACGGTGAACGGTGAACGGTGAACGGTGAACGGTGAACGGTGAACGGTG
>CBFGUT010000025.1:0-18667 GCA_965652265.1 uncultured Cellvibrionaceae bacterium
GTTCTGCGTTCTGCGTTCTGCGTTCTGCGTTCTGCGTTCTGCGTTCTGCGTTCTCATCACTCAGCCACAAGCGGTACTCTTTTGCCATAAGTACCACAGCGCCAGATCCATTCCAGTGGACCATAGCGGTAGCGCGACAACCACCAGGCGCTGAGTTTAATTTGCAGGTAAATCAATACCAGGGCTATCAGCAGCGTTTGCCACTCGTGCAGTTTGCCCAACAGACCCAGCCCCCAACCGTAGAAGATAAAAGTACCAATCAATGTTTGCATCAGATAGTTGGTCAGTGCCATACGACCATAGGGAGAAAGAGCGTTCAATTTTCCCTCGGGCTTTTTCAGGTAAATCCATAAAAAGGCACAGATAAAAGTGACAGTAAGCGCAACGCCCAGCAAATCGTAAAACGTCATGCCCAACACAAAATGCCAGCTGGTCATGTCAACGGGCTGTGACAGGGTGACAAAACTGCCAATGGTCAGCAATAAAAATAGTACCGCGGCACCCACCGAATACAGGCAGGCTTTTTTAACGGTTGCCAGGCGGTTGGCAATATCACCCACTATACCACTGCGTACCAGCCAGATGCCCACCAGAAAGTAGGCCAGCGTCAGGTAACCGCGCCCGCCGTAAACGGCTACTTGATAGTCCCATTTGGTCGCCATACCCTGTGTCAGATTAAGCGCAAAAACCTGCAGTAGCGAACCTTCCCTGAGAGTGTGAATATAATCCACCACCGCGGGGGCATCGGGCGAGGCCCAGGAAAACGTCAATAGTGTGTCGGACCCCGTGATCAGTAAAAACAGGGCCTTACCGATACCGGCGAACAGGACCAGGGCGATACCCCACAGCACCTTGTCGGAGAGTTGGTAAAACAGTGGTAGACTGAGACCAATCAGCGCATACACGGTGAGAATATCTCCCCGATAGAAAAGCGCATGTACCAGGCCAATGGCCATAAGCAAAATCAATCGCCAGATAAAGCGCCCACCAAAAGCCTGGCCGCGCTTTTCCGCATTGACCATCATAATCGCGAAGCTAATACCGAACAGCAGCGAGAAGATGGAGAAAAACTTGCCGCTGATCAATAAAAAACCCACCGTCTGGATCACTTGATCCAGTACAGTGGGAACCACACCCCAGGCATCACCCTGGGGCCGGGGGGAGGCAATAAACTGTTCGAGCATATGCGCGATGGTGATGCCGGCCAAGGCAAAGCCGCGCAGGGCATCCACGGCATGGATGCGGGAAGTGTTGTTTTGGGTAACCATGGTCATCCTCTCCCGTTATTGTTCTTCTCAGACGCAACCCAGACAAAAATAGTTGCACCGTATCAGGAGTTTGTATGAAAACCACCGGATTAGCCACCAGCCTGGCGGCGCTGATTCTCAGCGCCTGTAGTCAGGCCCCGCAGACCATTACCCGAACCCACCACTTCCCCTGGGAGAAGGATATCGGCTATACGCAGGTGGTTCAGGTGGATAATCGGCTCTATCTATCGGGCCTCACCAGCCCGGAGGCAACGCTGGAAGCGCAGTTGGCGGATATCTACCAAACCCTGGAAAACCTCCTGAGTGCGCATGGCGCCGGCCTGGAGGATATTATCAAGGAAGTGGTGTATACCACGGATATAGAAGGGTTGAAGGCGCTGATCCCTGAGCGCCGTGCCTACTTTCCCAATGGCCAATACCCCGCCTCCAGTTGGGTGGAGGTTGAGCGCCTGTTTATGCCCGAGCATCAGTTGGAAATTGAAGTCATCGCCATTATTCCCTGAGGGCGACATCAAGGGCTGCTTCTGTATGGCTTAACCCGCGTTGCGTTCCTTGAATTCGCGTATCAACACATTAAAGCTCTCGGCGTATTCCTTGAGCTTATCGAGCTCATCGTTTTGTTCCTTGCGCGACAGACCCGCGCAGCCCAAATATTCCTCCATGGCTTTCACATAGGCTTTCACATCATTATTAGCCTTGACCATTTGCGCGGTCACCGCCGTAGCGGGGTCGGGAAACTCCCCCGGTTTTTCCGGCTCGGTGCAGGCCAGCACCACGCCAGGCATCATCAGCAAAGTTATAAGAAGTAACGGCAAATATTTTTTCATCGATTTGCTCTCTTGCACAATCAGTTTAGACTTTAAAACGGCCGACCAGTTTGGACATGCGGGCTGCCATATCCGCCAGGTTGGCACTGTTGGCGGTAATACGACTGGAACTCTCCGCGGTACTAATGGCAACTCCGGAGACACTATCGATATTCACTTCAATTTGCTGCGTGGCGGCACTCTGCTGCTCGCTGGCGGCGGCAATCTGATTGGTCCGATCGCGAATCACACCGACAATCTGGGTTATATCCTCCAGCGATTCAGTGGCTTCATTGGCTCGCGTTACCGAGGCATCCGCCTGTTTGGTGCCCGCCGTCATCATTTCCACCGCCTCGGCGGAACCGGTCTGCAGGCGTTCGATCATTTCGCGAATCTCGGTGGTGGAGCTTTGCGTGCGCGAAGCCAGGGTGCGCACTTCGTCGGCCACCACGGCAAAACCGCGACCCTGTTCACCGGCACGGGCCGCTTCAATGGCCGCATTCAAGGCCAGCAGATTGGTCTGCTCAGCGATACCGCGAATCACATCCAGCACCGTACCAATATCCACGGTTTCCTGGCGCAGACGATCGATAACCTCTGAAGCGGTTTTGATATCCCCGGAAAGACTCTTGATCTGGCTCATGGTGCTCTGCACGATACCTTTGCCATCCATGGCCACCTTGTCGGCCTGGGAGGCATTGTCGGCGGTTTCCGCCACGCGCTGGGTCACATCCTGCACCACACCAGCCATTTCCTTAATGGCGGTGACGATCTGTTGAATATCGGACTGCTGGGAAGTAATGGAACGCTCATTCTCCTGGGACAGCTGCGAGAGAATATTGGCGCTTTCATCCACCTGGTGCGCCGTCTCCGCCACACTGGCAATAATTTCCTGCAACTTTTCCACAAAGCGGTTGAAGCAGGCCGCCAGATCGCTGATTTCATCGGTACCCTGCACCGGCAGGCGCCGCGTAAGATCGCCTTCCCCCTCGGAAATATCACGCAGTGCGCGAACAATCTTGTTAACCGGTTTGACGATACTGGCCTGCACCAGGTAGGCGAGGCTGGCCGCCACAATACTGATGATCACCACCACCCAGATGGCATCGCGCACAGCCGCCGCCACAATGCCATCCACCTCGGCGAGATCCACCTGCATGGCAATAGCCCCAACCTTCTCACCACCGGAGCGGATGACCTCGGTGAGTATCAGGCTGTTGCCCATTTCCACAATACCGGGTTCATTGGGGCGGTTGGGCAGGCGGCTGTTGGCGCCTTCCCGCGTGTATGAGGCGAAGGGAGTGTTGTCGGTGTAAATGGTGGCCGCCATCACCCGCTCGCTGACTTTCACCGCTTCCAGGGAAGCGGTGACCGTCATGTCGTCATCAAAGGTAATCGCCCCGACACTGGCTTCCCCCAGAACTTCTGCCAGAGTGCGGGTATCGTCGATAATGGTGTTTTCCACGGTGGCAATGCCCGAGCGCACAGTCACCACGGTGGTCACAATCACCGCCGCGATACAGGTCACGGTGACACTGAGCAGTATTTTCCACTTGAGCGATAAATTATTCACGGTGCCCTCTTTATTCTTTCTCTGCCTCCCTTGTTTATAGGTGAAGCCGACTGGCTTCGCCACAAAAAGGGCGGACTATTCTATGTAGTATAATGCGCCATTATGCCGACGCCGAGCTGAAACCCCCTGCTGGAAAAACGATTTTGTTATATAAAACAGTCGCTTGCTTAGGCTTCTCTATAACCGGTTACCAACCGTTTGGTTTTTCCATCTGGATATAGCCTTTCGGCAGAAGGGAGGGAATCTTTACCGGAAGTGACCGAATCCTCGATCTTCGAATCGGTGATCGATGACTCTACAACTCGATCTTTGTGGCGAGCAGCAAAAATTCCCGATTACCATCGCCGCCGGTAATGGGACTCTCAAAATAATCCCGAACCGCCAGACCCAGCTCCCCGCAGATGTTGCGCAAAGACTTTTCCACTTGGCCATAGAGAGCGGGGTCGCGCACGATACCGCCTTTCCCCAAATTGTCCCGCCCCACTTCAAACTGGGGTTTGACCAGGCTGATCAGCCAACCATCAGGGGCAAGCAGGGGGACCAGCGCGGGTAAAATCAGCGTTTGCGAAATAAAGGAGACGTCAATAACCGCGTGGCTGAAACCACCCGGCGAGTGAGTGGCCACCAGTTCTGCCGGCAGGTGCCGTGCGTTGACCCCCTCATAACAGACCACGCGGGCATCGTCGCGCAAATGCGACACCAACTGTTGGTGGCCTACATCCACCCCCACCACGCAGGCGGCGCCGGCCTGTAGCAAACAGTCGGTAAAGCCGCCGGTGGACTGGCCCACGTCCAGCACGGTACAGCCGTTGACCTCGGTAAGGCCCCGCGCCAGGGCCGCGGCCAGTTTGAGACCGCCGCGCGAGACATAGCGGTCCTCCTCTCCGGGCTCCACTGCCAATTGATCGGCATCGGCCACGGCGCTACTGGCCTTGCGTTCCACCCTGCCATTGACACTCACACGGCCGGCATCGATAAGCCGCTGGGCATGGGCGCGGCTGGTAGCGAGCCCGCGCCGATACAGAGTTTTATCCAGTCTTTCCAAGACAATATCGCTTAGGGAGCGCCGCCACCCAGCAGGGCGCCCAAGGGCATGGGCTTGCCGTTCACGGTCATTTCACCACTGTTATAGGTCATCTGGCTGCTCACGGCCATGTCGGAAGACACCACCAGCCCCTGTTGAACCAGCATTTCCAGGGTGGCCTGGGCCTGCTCGCCTATCATTTGCTGGATGTCCTCTTCCGTTAGCTCAGGGTCCTGCTCGGCACTGATGCGGATACCCGGCTCGGCCATGCGGCGAGCGTAGTGCTCAGCCAAAGTGCGATCCATCTGTAACTGAGCCTGGGCCTGAAGGGCACCCATCAACCACAGCGGATTGGTAAGCTGGGAAGGGGGTTGGGCGTCGGCCTTGATGTGAATGCTGGCACTGCCAGAGAACTCTCCCTGGGGAAGCTCTCCGCTCAATTTATCCAGCCGCAGGCCCGGACCCTTCTCCACCAGCGACTGGATCACTTCGGGCGTTATGTACTGGCCAAAATCCATAGCGGGCAGGGCATCGCTGTCCGTCTGATCCATGTTTTCATACATGGCCACCGTGGCCTGATGGTAGGCGCGGTAGAAATCCATGCTGATATTGTCAAAGGCCATATCCCACTGCAGGTCCCGGAGGAACCAGTCATTTACCTCCAGCCTGGGCAGGCGAGTCTGCATCGTCATGCTCATCCAGGCCGCGTCCTCCGGAATGACAATCGTGGATGCCAGTGACAGATTTTGCAGCTGGATATCATTGACGCCGAGACCACCATCGAGTGAAGCCACCAGACTGCCGACGGAAATCGTAAAGTCTCCCGGATAGAGAAACAGATCCCAGTCGAGGCGCGACAGATCGCCATCCATTTCCATGCGGATATCCTCGACACGGAGGCTTTCCTCTTCATCGTCAATGGATACAACATCCACTGCGCCGCGATACGTCAGCTGGCCCTGGGTGTCGATTTCACCGTCGCCGCTATAGCCATCAAAGTGCAACTGGGTTTCGCCGCTATTAAGCGGATAATCCAGTGATTCCACCCGATCGCGAAAACGCACATGGCCATTGAGCGCCATAAAACCCCGGTGTTCAAAGGCATTGTCCGCATCGGCGTTATCCAACCACAGCCGCCAGTTGTACAAACCCAGTTGCAGCCCCTCACTCAACAGCAGTGGCCCGTGATCTATTGCGAGAATACCTGTCACTGAGAGTGATTCGAGATCGAAGTCATCCTCCTCGGTAACCAGTCCCGCCGGTATTTCTATACCCACCTGGAGCTCGGCGCGAGAGGAAAACCAGCCACTTTCAAAGGTTTTGACCTCAGCACTGTAGCCGGGATAGGCATTGAGGCGCGCAATGGTTTCCTGCAGGTTTTTCTCGGCGTGCATGCCCAGAACAAACGGCGTCACCAAAAACAGGGCCAGGGCGACGACGATAATAATTCCCAGTATTTTTTTCATAGCAGATCCTTAGGTTGAGTACCTGTCAGGGTATTTGAGCGTGTGCGATATCATCCCGACGCACAGGCTGAATAAAATAACCGCCACTGTGGGAGCGCTGCAACTGCAGGGAATCCCGTTCAATGCTCTGTATACGACCACTCAGCTCGCGCCCATCGTGCATAACAATGGTCAATGGCTCGTCGATATGCTCGCCGAGGGCCGACAGGGGGATTCGTGTCGGCTCCGGCGCCCGGTTGATGGGCGGTGGTAGTGACGTGGCCGCCTGGGTGGGCGCCGTTTGCGAGGACTCTGCTTCCACCTTGTCTGCCGTGAGGGCCTGACTCAACTCTCCCCGGAAACTCACCGGGACGGCCTCACGGTCGTTAACGGCCACCTCAATATCCAGAAAGCCCAGCCATTCGAGAGGCGGGCGCTGTGCCAGAATTCCCGGATTAAAGGTAGGGGTAGGTGCGATATCCAGCCGCAGTCGATCGGGCGCTTGCAAAAACTGTTGATAGGCCCGCTGTAAATTCTCTCCCGGTGTCAATCCCGACTGCTCCCACACAGCCTGCCACTGCCGCACATGCTGAGCAAGATACTCTTCCCGCGAAAGACCCGTTTGCTCCCGGCAGTATTCAACGGCTCGCGCGGCAAAGCCGCGGTCCCGATATTCCATCATTGCCTCGATAAACTGAGCCTGAGCCATAGCCATGGCGATATCCTCAAGCTGGCGCGAGGCCGCACTGAGACCCACCGTCGCTGTCATCTCCAGGCTATACATATCGTGCAGATGGGTTTCGGCGCTAAACTGCAACTGCGCTCCGGAACCCTGAACACGATAGCGGGTATTAAAGTCCATGACCCACTCGCTGTAGCCCATGGCGCGATAATCCGCCTCGCTGAATACCTGCCGCTCGCCACAGCCGGCTGCGGTCAATTGCTGAAAGGTAGAGTCGCTGGCGTTGTCGGTCAGTGTGGACAGGGTCATGCGCACGCCTTCGAAGGAAATACCCAGAGTTTCGGGCAGGCGCTCGTTTTTAATATCCAGGTCCAATTGGTAAACACCCATGATGCCGCCGGTGTGTACCGCCACCCGGTCCATCCTTACCACCATGGGCTGCATGGGCACCTTGAAGAAGACCCCCTCGAGATTGACATTGCCCTGAGCATCCAGGGAAATCTCCCGGTAATCCAGCTCTCCACCCAACATGCTGACCTGCCGGGCCACTTCGTCCACCTGCTTTTGCCACTGACTGAGGTAGTAAAAATAGCCGGCCGCCAACACCGTCAGTATAAAGACAATAAATCCCAACAGCTTTTTCATTCTTCTTCCCTAACCCTGATTGTTATCTGTGGGTGAATAGAAGACTTTACTCCACCGTCACACTCTTGGCCAGATTGCGCGGTTGATCCACATCCGTCCCCTTGATGACGGCCACATAATAGGACAATAACTGCAGGGGCAGAGTGTAAAGCACGGGAGCCAGCCAGGGGTGGATGCTGGGCACATTGATCACCCGCATGCTGCTGTCGGAGACAAAATGGGCCTCGCGATCGGCGAAAACATAGAGAATGCCACCGCGCGCGCGCACTTCTTCCACGTTGGATTTGAGTTTTTCCAGCAAATCGTTGTTGGGCGCTACCACGATAATGGGCATATCGGCGTCAATCAGTGCCAAGGGTCCATGCTTGAGCTCGCCGGCGGCATAGGCCTCGGCGTGGATATAGGAGATTTCCTTGAGCTTGAGCGCCCCCTCCATGGCGATGGGATACTGATCGCCCCGCCCCAAAAACAGGGCGTGGTGTTTATCGGCAAACTCCTCGGCCAGCTTCTCAATACTGGGGGCCAGGGCCAGGGTTTCTTCAAGTTTGCCAGGCAGAGACTCCAGTGCGGCGATCAGCTCCTGTTGTAAATGACCGTTCAGACCGCGATGACGAGACAGGGACAACACCAACAGCCCCAGTGCCACCAGCTGAGTGGTAAAGGCCTTGGTGGAAGCCACTCCAATTTCGGCGCCGGCGCGAGTCATAAAGGCGAAATCCGATTCGCGCACCAGCGAGGAATCGCCCACATTGCAAATGGCCAGCGTGGCCAAAAAGCCGCTGTGACGCGCCATGCGCAGAGCCGCGAGGGTGTCGGCGGTCTCGCCGGACTGGGAGATGGTCACCAGCAGGCTGTCGGGCAGCACCACGCTTTTGCGGTAGCGAAATTCCGAGGCAATCTCCACCGAGCAGGAGACATCGGCCAGGGCTTCCAGCCAATAGCGCGCCACCATCGCCGAGTGATAACTGGTGCCGCAGGCGACGATTTGCACGTGGCGCACCCGGGAGAAAGTCGCACCGGCATCGGCGCCAAAGGCACTGTCGATCACCGCATCGTTGTGAATGCGCGCTTCCAGCGTATTGCTCACCGCCTGGGGCTGCTCGAAAATTTCTTTGAGCATATAGTGGCGATAGGGGCCTTTGTCACCGGCGTCATAGCTGGCGCTGGACTCCCGTACCTGACGCTCCACCGGGCTGCCGCTCTTGTCGAAAATCTGAATGTCGGTGCGGGTAATGTCGGCCACATCGCCCTCTTCCAGATAAATAAAGCGGCGAGTCACGGGCAAGAGCGCAAGAGAGTCGGAGGCGATAAAATTCTCCCCGATACCCAGGCCAATCACCAGTGGGCTGCCGGAACGCGCGGCAATCAGGCGATGGGGATTGGCCGCGTCCATAACCACGGTACCATAGGCCCCGCGCAGTTGGGTGAGCGATGTCTGCACGGCGCGCAGCAAATCGCCCGTGTGCTGCAGGTTTTCGTGCACCAGGTGGGTGATCACTTCGGTATCCGTGTCCGAGTCAAAGCGATACCCGGACGCCTCCAACCGCACACGCAGCTCGTGATGATTTTCAATAATGCCGTTGTGCACCACGGCGATACTCTCGCGCGAAATATGCGGGTGGGCATTGCGCTCACTGGGTTCACCGTGAGTGGCCCAGCGGGTGTGGGCAATGCCCGTGCCCCCGGCCAGCGGTACGTGAATGGCGTCGGCCAGTGCCTGCACCTTGCCCACCCGGCGCAGACAGGTGAGCTGACCCGGTTCGGCGCTGACGGCGAGACCCGCCGAATCATAGCCGCGATACTCCAGGCGACGCAGGCCTTCCAGTAAAATATCCACTACATCGCGCTGGGCAATAGCGCCCACGATTCCACACATAATGTTTTCCTGTAGTTGAGGTTACAACAAAGAATTAATCCGCCCGTACCAGAGACATTCGCGAGACATGCGGCTCGCCATTGACCAGATAAGTCTCTTCCTTCTCAAAGTGATCGTTATCCACAAAGATAAATTTCATTCCCACCATGTGCGGATCATTGTGATCGACAAGGTTGGTAATGTCCTGAAATTCGAACACCAGAGTATTTGCATCGGTCCCGGGTTGCAGCACCAGTCGCGGCTGATTGCCGCGAGCGCAATAGTGCGTGGCCAGGAGTCTATCACCGTCGCCGTGATAGAGGGTTTCGGTAATCTGCTTGGCCGGATCGCCGTAATCTTCCACCAGAGTGGTATTTCTGGAGATAAGGCGGTAACTCAACCGGAAGGCCTCTTGCTCTGCCGAAGTGGGTTCGCTCAACTGCCAGGAGCCCTCGAGTTTTTCCAGCCCGCGAAACAGATTTTGCTCTGCAAAGAGCAAAGGGGAAAAGAGCAAGCTCGCGAGCACCAGAGTTGTTTTTAATCGCATGATTTTCTCCTGGTCAAGCTGGTGCGCAGACTACCTGCACACCCTGTTTTTCAATCCTGGTCCTGGCCTCGGTGGTCAGGGAGTTATCCGTCACCAGGATATCGATAGCGGACCAGGGCAGCTCGAGGTTGTGAATTTTTCGCCCCAGCTTGTTGGCTTCCGCCATCACGATGACTTCGCGTGCCACCTCGGCCATGACCCGGCTGAGGCTGTACAGCTCGTTGTAGGTCGTAGTGCCCCGCTCCATATCCAGGCCGTCGGCACCGATAAATAACTGGTCAAAATCGTAGGCGCGCAGTACCTGCTCCGCCAGCAATCCCTGAAAGGACTCGCTGCGACTATCCCAGGTACCGCCAGTCATCAACAGGGTGGGCTCGTTTTCAAGTTCCTGCAGATGATTGGCAATGGCGAGGGAATTAGTCATGACCACCAATCCCTGTCGGGCGGACAACTCCGGCAACAGGGCCGCCGTGGTATGACCGCTATCGATAATAATACGGTTGTGATCGCGAATCAGAGCCGCTGCCGCGCGGGCAATCGCCTGTTTGGTGGGGGAGGTACCGACCTCGTCGGATAACTGTTCGCGGGGCAGGGGCACGGCACCCCCATAGCGGCGCAGTAACAGCCCATTGCTTTCCAGCTCCGCCAGGTCCTTGCGGATGGTCACCTCCGAGGTCTGAAAACGCGCGGCCAGCGATTCCACGGTCACTTCACCGATTTCATGCAGACACTCCAAAATGGACCGCCGCCGCCACTGGGTATTGCGCTTGGCCATGGGCTACCTTTATTTCAAAACGAAAGAAATTCTATCAAATCGAAAGATTTAAGCGCAAGGCCGTGGAAATCCGCTGACGAAAGGCTGCTGGGACAACTTTTTATGTAAAGGCGTCGTATATTTGTCAAAACCCTGTGATATTTAATTTTTCGCGCCAGACATCTGGTTATTTTGACGCCAGTTCGTTTAAAATTAGACTCAGTTCACATTTTCTTGTCCGTATTGACCTCTAAAGGAAGAGATATTTTGCCTCTTGCCGTCCTTGTGCCCCTCCCAGCGTGTTCACATTTACCTCTGTGTGCCAGCAAACCGGGACATCCATGAATATCAGGCTGCTTTACCGGGGCTGGCTGCTGGCCGCCTGCATGCTGCACAGTTTCCACAGCCTGGCGACACCAACTGAGGACCATCGGGCCGCTGTCGCGCTGGCCCGCGAGGGTCACACCGGCGAGGCATTGCGTGCGCTGGAGGCACTTCACCATCGGCAACCCTCGGCGGCACTGGTGTACGACCTGATCGCGGTGGCACACTGGCACGCGGATGATGACGCCGCCATTGTGTGGGCCAGGCAGTTGCCCTCCACCGAGAACCTGCCCGACTACGCCCTGCAGGCCCTGGCGCGCAGCCACCGCAATCTGGGCCAATTTGAACCCTCACTATCGCTCTATCGCCAGTGCCTTCAGCGCTGGCCCAATACTCAGACCTGTGCGCTGGGCGAAGCGCTAGTGCTGGCCGAGTTGGGTCAGACTGCTGCGGCACTGGCTGCGATCGATACACTGATCGATGCCGACCCCGATAATCCCGAGCTCTACGGCCACCGGGGCTATATCAATCGATCCGGCTCCCGCTGGCTGGCGGCCGCCGATGACTACCAGCGCGCGGCCGAAGGTTCCACCCAGGCCTCCCCCTACCGCCGCTTGCAAATACTCAGCCTGCTGGACCTGGATGCTCCCATACAGGCGGCTGTGCTGGCAGAGCGATACCCCGAGGCGCTGGATGCCGAAATGAATGCGCGCCTGGCGGGCGATTTGGCGGCGCGCCATATCAACTGGATAGACCTGCCGCATCTGGACCCACAGCTGCGCGAGGAGCGCATTGCACGGGCACATCAGTCCCTGGCCGCCGCCAAGACCATCAGCCTGACACCCGCTCGACAGCGCTTTGACCGCTTGTTACTGGCCGACCGCGAACATCGCCCCGAAGCGGTACTCGCCATGGCCGAGTCCATGCGAGCGGATGGGCTTGATCTGCCAGACTACGTACTCAACGTTGTCGCCGGCGCCCATCTGCAATTGCGACAGCCCCACGAGACCCTGGCGGTAATCGACCAGCTGTCACCGACCGCGGCCAGCGACTTCAATGTTCAGGTGATGCGAATCTATGCCCTGGAGGAGAGCGGCGACTATCCCGCCGCCGTACAGGTCGCGGATGAACTCATGGCCCGCGAACCCCGCTGGCGCCACTATCCGGGTTTGCTGCAACCACAACCCAATCCCCGGCGCCTGCGCGCCGAGCGCCTGGCGGCGATGATGCGCGCCTACGGCAATCAACTCCCAGAGGCAGAGCAACGTCTCGATCCGCTGGTGGACAACGCCCCCCTCTCCGCCGAGGCCCGCGCTGACCGCGCCGCCGTTTACGGCTGGCGGGGCTGGCCACTGGCCGCTCAGGAAGAGTACCGCATTATTCTCAGCCACACGCCCGATCACACCGATGCCCATCTGGGGCTCGCCAATCTCTACGCCCAGCAGGGGGAATTCGCGCTCGCCGAACAACACTGGCAAGCATTGGCTCCGGAGGCGGATACCCGCCGCCTGCGGCGTGCCCGCGAAGATTTCGATCGCCTGCACGGCTGGGCTCTGGACCAGCGCTCCGGCTTCACCGACAGTACGGGCGATACCCGCGGATCCCGGGAGTGGCGCGCCGGTGTGGAACTGCGTACCCCTGTGCTGGGAGAGGGCTGGCGCGGCTATGTGGGCAGTGATATCCAGCGGGCGGACTTTCCCGAGGGCCGAGGCCGCGAGCGCGTGGACCGGCTGGGTGTCACCCGCCGACAGCCTCACTGGGAGTGGCGAGCCGGTCTGCACCGGGCGGATGTCAATGCCAATGGCAATGGCTTGCACGGCGAGCTACGCTGGCTGCCCCACGACCATGGGTATCTGGGTCTGGCAGTGTCTACCCAATCACCCCAGACCCCACTGCGCGGTCGCAATCAGGACGTGTCGGCCGACCTGCTAAACCTCTCCGGCGGCTGGCGCTGGAGCGAGAGCCGTCACTTTGATGCCAGCGCCAGCGTCTGGGATTTCAGCGATGGCAACCGCCGCAAGAGTCTGCAGGCGGCTTTTGCCGAGCGCCTGTATGTGGATCACCAATGGCAACTGGATGGCCGGGTGGACGCCTGGGCCAGCCGCAACCGCGAGGGCAACTTTGCCTATTACAACCCCCGTGAAGATGCCTCACTGACCCTGGGGCTGGATATTCACCAGCGCGTGTTCCGGCACTACCACCACCAGTTGCGCCATCGCCTGCAGATCAATGCCGGCGTTTACTATCAGCAGGGCTACGGCAGCGCGCCCATTGGCGACATTGCCTGGCGACCCCGCTGGGATATTAACGCCGGTCTCGCCATTGAAGCCGGCATTGCCCTGCAAACCCGCGTCTACGACGGCCAGCGCGAGCAACACCTGGGTTTCAATCTGGACCTCGACTGGAGATGGCACTGATGCGACGGCTGCTGATACTGTTGTGGATGTCCCTGCTGATGCCCGCCGGCCTCGCCGCGGAGGAGCCACGTATATGGGCCTTCTCCTGGCACGATGTGCGCGACGATGTGGTGGGGGATCTGGATCCGGATCGCTTCGCCGTGAGCACCGCCCGACTGGTAGCCTTTTTCGAGTATCTGCGCGGCAATGGTTATACCCCCGTGTCCGTGGAGCAGCTTATCGCCGCGCGGGATCACGGGGTACCTCTGCCCGAAAAACCGATTTTGCTCACCTTCGACGACGGGCTGGCCAGTGTCTATACCCACGTCTTTCCGCTGCTGAAGCAGTACCAGTATCCCGCCGTGGTGGCGGTGGTCACCCGCTGGCTGGCACTGGAGGAGGGCGAGCGTATCGATTATGGCCACACCTTTTGGGGCCAGGAGGATTTGGTCACCTGGTCGCAGTTGCGGGAAATGGCGGACTCCGGGCTGGTGGAAGTCGCCTCGCACAGCCACGATCTGCACCGGGGCATTCTGGCCAACCCCCAGGGCAACACCCAGCCCGCGGCCATCACCCGGCAGTATTTACCGGAAACGGGTAGCTACGAATCAGACGCGAGTTATCGGCAACGTATTCGCGACGACCTGGAACGCAGCGCAGCAACCATTGAAGCGCACATTGGCCATCGCCCGCGGGTGATGGTATGGCCCTACGGAGCGCACAATGGCGACACCCTGGAGATTGCCGAATCCCTGGGTATGGATGTCACCCTGACACTCACCGAAGCGCCGGGCAGTCTCACCACCCTGGGGGCCTTCCCGCGCCTCTTGCCCCTGGGGAACCCCGACCTGGGGCAAATGATCTGGAATTTTGAACACTGGCCCGAACGCGATGCCAAACGCGTGGCCCATGTGGATCTGGACTATGTCTACGACCCGGACCCCGAGCAGTTGGCACGCAATCTGGATCGGCTGATTTCGCGTATGTACAACCTGCAGATTACCGATGTCTATCTGCAGGCCTTTGTGGATACCGAGGCCGACGGCGAGGCGCGCGCACTGTATTTCCCCAATCGTCACCTGCCGGTACGCGCCGACCTGTTCAACCGCGTGGCCTGGCAATTGCGCACCCGCGCCCGCGTCAAAGTATGGGCGTGGATGCCAGTGCTCGCCTTCCACCACCCGGATGCCGCGACCAATCGCGAGTGGACCGTAAAGCCGTTGTCGGAAAGCGCTGTTGTCGGTGAGGAATACCACCGCCTGTCGCCATTTGTCCCGGAAGCGCGGCAGTTCATTAAAGAGATTTACGACGACCTGGGCCGACAGGCCAATTTTGCCGGCGTGCTGTTTCACGACGACGCCTATTTGCGCGACACCGAGGACGGCCACGCCGGTCCCATAAGCGCCACCGCGCGCGAGCAGACGCTGACCGACTTCACTCTTGAATTGGCCGATGTCTTGCGCCGCCACCAGCCGGCGCTGCTCACCGCGCGCAACCTCTATGCCCGGCCCATTATCCAGCCCGAAAGTCAGGCCTGGTTTGCGCAGAGCCTAGAGGGATTTCTCGCCGCCTACGACTACACGGCGTTGATGGCCATGCCCTGGATGGAACAGGCCGAGGATCCGGAACGCTGGCTGACTACACTGGCGAAACAGGTGCTGGCCACGCCAGGTGCCCGGGAACAGGTGGTGTTTGAATTACAGGCGCGTGACTGGCGCACGGGTGAACCCATTGCCACTGACCGCCTGGCGCAGCAGATGCGAATGCTGCAGGCGCTGGGCGCCTTCCATCTGGGCTATTACCCGGACGACTTTATCGCCGGGCACCCCGAGCTGGAAACACTGCGGCGCGCCTTTTCCGCCGCCGACTACCCCTACAGGAGACCTTGAGTATGGATCCCGTCTTCGAGTGGTCGTCGGTGTTGCTGGCCTATGCCTTTTACTACCCGTTGTGTATGGCGTGGCTGTGGATGACAGCGGGTATCTATTACTACTTTCACTGGGAGCGCAAAAGCGGGCCGCGCGGTGCCGGCGAGCCGCCACCCCTGGCTGACTACCCGCCCTGCAGCATTATTGTGCCCTGCTTTAACGAGGGCGATAATCTGCACGATACTATCGACTGGCTGGATCGGCAAAACTGGCCCGATTTCGAAATTATCGCCGTCAACGACGGCTCCCGCGACGACACAGGCGCGATTCTCGAGGAACTGATGCAGCACTACCCGCGCCTGCGGGTTCTGCATCAGGCGCGCAACCTGGGCAAAGCCATGGCCCTGCGTGCCGGCGCCATGATTGCCCGCCACGAATATCTGATCTGTATCGACGGCGACGCACTGCTGGACCGCAACTGTACGCCCTGGTTGATGAGCCATCTGATCAGCGGCCAGCGGGTAGGGGCGGTCACGGGCAACCCGCGCATTCGCACGCGCTCCACACTGCTGGGCAAACTGCAGGTGGGGGAATTCTCCTCCATTATCGGGTTGATCAAACGGGCCCAGCGGATCTACGGACGCATCTTTACCGTCTCCGGGGTGGTTACGGGATTCCGCCGCACGGCGCTGCACCAGGTGGACTACTGGAATATCGATATGATTACCGAGGATATCGATATTTCCTGGCGCCTGCAGATGGCCTACTGGGATATCCGCTACGAACCCAATGCCCTGTGCTGGATTCTGATGCCCGAGACCCTCAAGGGGCTCTGGCGGCAACGCCTGCGCTGGGCGCAGGGTGGGGTGGAAGCCCTGGTGCGCCACGCCAAACAGCTGAGCAGTTGGAGCCGTCGACGGTTTTGGGGTGTATTTATCGAGTTTTTTGCCAGCGTGGTCTGGGCTTATTGCATGGCACTGGTCATTTTACTGTGGGCCGTGGGTAAAGTGATCACGCTGCCGGCGGCCTGGCATATCGATACGCTGCTGCCCGCCTGGCACGGCATGATTCTGGCTCTCACCTGCATGCTGCAGTTTTTTGTCAGCCTGCAAATTGACCGCCGCTACGAACCCCGCATTGGCCGCAAGCTTTTCTGGATGATCTGGTATCCACTGGCCTACTGGCTGCTGAGTATGCTCACCACCATATTCGCCACGCCCAAGGCGATTACCCGCAAGCGCGGCAAACCGGCCACCTGGGTCAGCCCCGATCGCGGCCTGCAGTCACGCAGCAAATCCACTAAAGCCGTGGAAAAGACGCCATCGTCATGAAAACACCACTGATTATTGACTATCCCGAATTACAAACACCGGCACAGAAAACCCTGTGGTCAATCGTCACCGCCGTGGCCTGGACCCTGTGGTTTTATCTGTGGCTGCCCCTGCTCAGCCTGGTGGCCTGGGGCGCGGGCATTCAGTTGATGATTGTTGAGGTGTTTTTGCCGGATCGCAGCGACGATATGCGCGAGCTGATACGCCTGATTGTCTACGTGATTTTTACAACGCTGTTTGTGGTGATCTGGTCGCAATATAATTTGCGCCGTTACGGTCGGCGCAATCGCCGCCAGCGCATCCCCAGTGTGGATACCCACACCCTGGCACGCTATTACGAAATCTCCCCGCAGATGCTGGAAAAATTGCGGAACCAGCGCCTGCAGACACTGGATTACTGTAACGATCACCACCCGGTATTGGTGGAAACCACCGAGGCATCGGAGCCTACATCCACAAGTACCTCACAGTAATGACTTGTTTATCAAGCCCGCTTCCAAGGCTTTGCGTGTCACCGCCGCGCGGTTGTTAACCTGTAACTTTTGGTAGATGGTTTTCAAGTAGCCTGCTGCGGTGTTACTGGTAACCCCCATTTTTTCAGCTGCACTACGCACACTGAGACCCGTGACTATACAGTCAAGCAATTCGGTTTCTCTGGGAGATAACTGCGGCATGGGGACAGGCTGTGGCCTGGTCTGTAAGCTTTTTAACACGGATGTTACAGCCGCACTTGAAAGGGGTGGTCTGTCGGTTAATAGGCCTTGTAAAGCCTTGATAAAATCTTCTTCGGTTTCATCCTTTAGTAAATAGCCACATGCACCCGCACGCAACGCCGATATAACATAATTATCATCGGAAAAAATAGTGGTGACCACAACCTTCGAGTGGGCCGGAAAGAGATTTTCCTGTAAGAGTTCCAGGCCAAGCCCATCGGGCAATCCCATATCCAGTAATACCAGGTCAACGTCGTGACCTGATAAAAATCGGCGGGCACCCTCAAGGGAGTATTCTTGCCTTATGGATATCTTCTCGAAGGCTTGCAGTAAACAAGCCTCAAACCGGTGGGCTGTGGAGATATGGTCTTCAACAATCAGGGCCGTCTGCATGCCGATGTTATCCGTGTACAGAGCGTCATATTGCCGGCAAATATTGCTAGAATCAAGCCCTGGCTCGTTACTGGAAACCTCCGATGAATTCCCGATTTTCCCCCCAGTCCCTGATTGCCTCGGGAGCGATTTTATGTCTGTCCGTATTGGCTTTGTCCCTCACACTGGCCCTAGGCCTGCCCCAATTGGGTGCAGATTTCTCCGCGGACGACGACACACTCATTATCCGGCAACTCGAACCTGAAACACCGAACCCCGCCTTGCCCACCGGCACCATTAAGACATTCCTTCTGGCCGGTGAACGTCTCCCCGCTTCCACGGACTGGTTGATCGAAGAGCCGGATGTATTGCCGAGCTACTCGCGTTACAACAAGCTCATGGGCGATATGTCCAGTCTGTACCAGGCGCTGCAGAATGGACAGTTGTACCTGCCCACTGAAAACGGCACAGCCTTCCAGCTGACATCCACCACACGCCAATGGCACGAGCTTCCCGCACTTTTTTGGTTGCAGCTATTGTTCGGCATGGGTGGCGCCATGACAGGCATATTGGTATGGAGTAGTCGACAATCCAGCCAGGCAACAATTTTTTATGCCTTGTCCGGACTTGGGTATTTACTGTTTGCACCCGCAGCCGCCGTCTACAGCACGCGGGAGCTGATTATTGACGGCGAGTTGTTTCGCCTGCTATCGATCATCAATCACTTTGGAGCCCTGTTGTTTACCGCATCGCTTTCCTGCCTGTTGGCTGTCTACCCCAGGCCCCTGGGTTCAAAGTGGATTATTAGCGGCATAATGGCGGGATCGCTCACACTCTGGATTGTCGATACCCTGCAATGGACAAGCCCCCTGGTGTTTCATATGGGTGTCTTGTCGATATTTTCCATTAGCTTTGTGTTTGCTGCCATCCAGTGGCGACTGGCCGGGCGCGACCCACTTGGGCGGGCAGCTCTGCGTTGGTTCCTGCTGTCCATCTACCTGGCAACCGGCCTGTTTGCAGCAGTTATTATCATTCCCGCTGCACTGAATATTCCACAGCCGGCT
>CBFGUT010000026.1:0-18565 GCA_965652265.1 uncultured Cellvibrionaceae bacterium
CCATGGAGCCGACTCTCCAGGTGGGGGACTTTATACTGGTGAACAAGTTCACTTATGGTATCCGCTTGCCTGTATGGAATAAGAAGTTGATCGAGGTTAATGACCCCCAGCGCGGCGATGTGATGGTGTTTTTTCCTCCTCACTTACCGGATACCTACTATATCAAGCGGGTAATTGGCTTGCCGGGCGACGAAATCCGCTATACTGATCATCAACTGACCATTAATGGCGTGCCGGTGACGGAAGAATTGCAGGCCGTATTGCCGGCGGGGGCGCCCCGCTTCAGGTTGGTACGAGAGCAAATTGGCGATCACGAGTTTACCGCGCGCAAGTATCTACGCCCGAGCGTCTACAGCCGCCGTGGAAGCTGGAAAGTGCCTGAGGGTCACTATTTCATGATGGGCGATAACCGTGATAACAGCCTGGATAGCCGCGGTTGGGATTACGCTTTTGTGCCAGATGAAAATATTGTGGGCAAAGCGGTGGCCGTCTGGATGCATTGGGATTCACTGTTCAGCCTGCCGAGCTTTGAACGGGTGGGTGGTATTGAATAACCTCCCTCCCCAAGGGGGGGTGTTACCTCGTGAATTAACATAGCCTGAAAAGGGGAGGTGGATATGCAGACTCAAATCCGTCAGGGAGGCTGGTCCTCCTGGTCGCTGTTGTTGGTGATGATTATCGCCGCATTTTTTCTGTTGTGTGCCTTTAAGCTGGTGCCTGCCTATGCGGAAAATTACTACATCGTCAATGGTCTGAAGCAGCTGGCGGAAGATCCGCAAAAGCTCAGCAAGATGACGAATGATCAGATACGTCGTGACCTCAGTAGTTACTTTACTATCAACAATGTTCGCAGTGCTGGGGCCAAACAGCTGGAAATTACACGCTCCAGCCGGGGCGTGGTGATAACCAATGAATACGAGGAGCGCATCCCTCTGCTGGCGAACATTGATGTGGTGCTGAAATTTCACAATGAACTGGATAGTGCGAGAGCCGATGAATGCTGTAAACCTCTTAATGCGGAATAACAGCTGTGGCAAATGACCGGCTACAACGACTCGAGGATAAGCTCGGTTACAGGTTCAGTGATGCAACCCTTCTCAGTCTGGCTTTGACACACCGCAGTGCGGGGGCCGACAATAATGAACGTCTGGAGTTTCTGGGCGATTCCCTGCTCAATTATATCATTGCCGAGGCGCTGTTCGAGCGCTTTAAGCAGGCTCGGGAGGGACAGCTCAGCCGTTTGCGTTCGCAGTTGGTGAAGGGGGAGACGCTGGCGCATATAGCCCGTGAGTTTGCCTTGGGCGAGTATCTGAACCTGGGAGAGGGTGAGCGCAAAAGCGGCGGACGTGAGCGCGATTCCATTCTGGCAGATAGCGTCGAAGCCATCATCGGTGCCATTTTCTGTGATAGCGATATGGATGCTTGCCGCCGGCAAGTGCTTCATTGGTATGCCGATCGCCTCGACGACCTTAGTTTGAGTGCCCCCAGCAAGGATAGTAAAACCCGGTTGCAGGAGTACATGCAAAAGCGGGGGAGGGAGCTACCCGAGTATCGAGTAGTAGCCGAGAGTGGAGAGGCCCATGCCCGTTTATTCACGGTTTCGTGCAGTGTGTCCGTGCTGCCCGTGCCGGCCACCGCGGAGGCTACCAGTCGTCGCGAAGCGGAAAAGTTAGCCGCCACAGCGATTTTGAGGCAGTTGGGAGAAGCCGAACAATGACAGAATCCATAATGAGCACACGTTGCGGCTATGTGGCGATTGTGGGGCGTCCCAATGTGGGTAAATCCACATTGTTGAATCACTTGCTGGGGCAGAAAATCAGCATTACCTCCCGCAAACCACAGACTACACGCCACAACGTCCTCGGTATTAAGACACGTGGCAACGATCAGATGATTTTTGTGGATACCCCCGGTCTGCATCGGGTGCAACCACGGGCTATCAACCGCTATATGAACCGCGCTGCCGGCGCGGCTATCAAAGATGTGGATGCTGTGGTATTTGTGCTGGACAGGTTGGCATGGACGGATGAGGACGAGATGGTGGCCCAACAACTCGAGTCGGCGACTTGTCCTATCGTGGTGGCGATTAACAAAGTGGATAAAATTGAAAACAAGGAGACGTTGTTACCTCACCTTGAGTACTTGTCCCAAAAACTTAAAGTGGCAGAGTTTGTGCCCTTGTCGGCACTGCGGGGAACTCACCTGGATCGCCTTGAGGACTTGCTGTCGACCTACCTGCCCGAGAGTATTCACCTGTACCCGGAGGATCAGATTACCGACCGTTCCCTGCGCTTTATGGCGGCGGAAGTGGTTCGTGAAAAAATCACCCGCCAGTTGGGTGATGAGCTTCCCTACCAGATGACTGTGGAAATTGAAGAGTTCCGGGAAGAGGAAAAAGTGACTCACATTGGAGCGCTGGTGCTGGTGGAGCGAGAGGGACAGAAACGCATACTGATTGGGCACAAGGGTGATCGTATTAAACAAGTGGGTCAACAGGCACGCATAGACATTGAGCGTCTTCTGGATATGAAGGTCATGCTCAAAATCTGGGTCAAGGTAAAGTCCGGCTGGTCGGATGACGAACGCGCACTGCGCAGCCTTGGCTATAACGATTTGTAACCGGCCATGTTTCGACTGGAACTGCAACCCGCGTATGTAGTTCACTCCCGCCTCTATCGCGATACCAGCTTATTGGTGGATTTTTTTACCCCTGAATATGGTCGTATCGCGGCAGTGGCTCGCGGAGTGCGAGTGCGTAAATCTCCACGCCGTGCCCTGATCAACCCGTTTATTCCACTGCTGGTTTCACTCCAGGGTCGATCCTCTCTGAAATTGTTAACTCATGTGGAAGCCTCAGCACCCACCATGCCTTTGCGTGGGAATACCCTGTTTTCAGGGCTTTATCTTAATGAGCTACTGGTCCGATTGCTCCCCGAGTGGGATGCCCACGCTGGGCTTTACAGTGATTACACGCAGACGCTGGCACAGTTACAACACGGCGGTCCGATAGAGCCGCTGTTGCGCAATTTTGAAAGTGCTCTACTGCGTGGGTTGGGTTATGAAATTGATTATTGCCGAGACGCCGAGACCAACGCCCCTCTGTCTCCCGATCAGGTATACCGCCTGGAAGTCGGCCGGGGCTTTATCGTCACCCATGCCGATCAGCGTGCACTGCATTTCTCGGGCGCTATCCTGGGGGCTATCGCCTGTGGCGATTATAGTGACGAACAGGTATGCCGCGCCGCTAAACAGATTAATCGAAGCCTGCTGGCACCCTTGCTGGGCGATAAACCCCTGCAATCGCGTCTGTTGTTCAAGAGGTATGCATAGGGGGCGCAGGGGAGGTGGCATCGGGAAAGAGAGCGGGAATATCCTGCTCGGCTGCCCACTCTAACACCCGGTCTATGGCGTTGAGTAAACTTTCCAGAGTGGTGTCAATATGCTCCCGCTGGTTCGACTGTAAAATTTTATCCAGTAGCCCCGCAAGACTGCGTAGCTCAGGCACTCCACAGTAGCAACTGCTGCCGTATAGTCGATGTACATGCTCTTGAAGCTCGGAGTAATCATTGTCGGCATGGGCGTGTTGTAGCTTCTCCCGGTCGTCGGGCAGGGCCGCCACCAACATGATCAACATATCCCGGGCCAGATCCGGTTTTTGGTGCGCGAGGGACAGACACTGGGCTATATTAACAGGAGCAAACTCATCGGCAGTGTTTTCTTTCAAAGGCGTTTGTTCCACTGCCGGGCTGGAAACCTGAAAATCGTGGGTATGAACCCAACGCTTTAATACATGCCTGAGATGGGTTTCATCGAGCGGTTTTCTCAAACAGTCATCAAATCCGGCCAGTAACAATTCTGTCTTTTGCTCTGTTAATGAATGCGCCGTGAGTGCAATGATGGGTGTGCGACGTCTGTTGCCTTCCTCCAGCCTCAAGCGCTTGGTGGTCTCCATGCCATCCATGCCGGGCATTTGGATATCCATAAACACCGCATCAAACGATTGTTGGGAAAAATAATCAATGGCCATTTCACCGCTGCTGGCGGCGCTGACTTGTATGTCCAGGGCTTTGAGGATTTCGCTGGCCAGTTTTAAATTGGCCGGATTGTCATCCACTACCAGCAGGTGTTTTTGTTGGGATTGGCCAGCACTTGCCACCTGTTCGCCGCTTAGACTGTCCAGATGCAATAGTTCCGCGATGCTGTGCCACAGTGAATCCTGGGTGAGGGGTTTGTTGATAAAATACACCGGCTGTTCGCTATTGTGTTGTTCAAACAGTTGTCGGTGGGAGGGCGTACACCAGACCAGCATCTTGCACTGGAATTCGCTTTCCAACTGGGTGGCAAGATTGCCGAGTAATCCCGGTGGCAGTTTGCGCTCCTCGGGGGAGATGTCCAGAATCAGCAGGTCATATCGACCTCCCGAGGTCCCCTCATTGCGCATGGTGGGGAACAGCTCATGAATCGAGGTGACCCAAGTGGTTTGGGCTTGCCAGGGTTCCATCATGTTTTGCAACTGACGATAGTTTTTGTGTTCCTTGCTACACACCAGGATGCGGTGGCTTGCCAGGTAAGCCTGCTCGAGAGGCGTGTACTCATTATCGATGCCAAAGCGGTTGGTGAACCAGAAAGAGGCTCCCTGATCGGGTAAATTTTCCACCCCAATGCTGCCGCCCATCTGCTGCACGAGTCCCTTGCAAATCGCCAGGCCCAGGCCAGTGCCACTGTGTTGGCGGGAGGTGGAAGTGTCGGCCTGGGTAAAACTGTTAAAAAGCTGTCTTTGCATCTCTTTGGACAGTCCTGGACCTTCATCTTCAACAGTGAATTTAACGGTGACGTGATTCTCTTCAAATTCCACTAAATCGGCATACAGAGTTACATTACCCCGAGGGCTGAATTTAATGGCATTGTCGAGCAGGTTGGCCACCACCTGCTTGAGGCGCTGGGGGTCTCCCATCAGTTGTAAGGGTATATTATTGTCGATCAGGGTAATCACCTGCAGGTTTTTTTCCTGGGCATTGTACGCCAGTGATTCCACTGCCTCTTCCAGCACCTTGCGCAGGGGAATAGACAGGTAGTCCAGTACTAGCTTTCCCGATTCAATTTTGGAAAAGTCCAGAATATCGTTGATGACTTTTAACAGGTTGGTGGCAGAGTCCTGAATGGTTTGCAGGTAGTTTTGCTGTTGATGGTCGAGGTTGGTCTTCAGGGCGAGCTTGGTGAAGCCGATAATGCCGTTCAGAGGGGTACGTATCTCATGGCTGGTATTGGCCAGAAACTCGGATTTGATGCGGCTGGCGGCAAGGGCCTCCTTGCGTGCCATATCTAACTCGATATTTTGTATTTCTATGGTTTCCAGGGTCTCGCGCAAATCATCCATCGACTGGGTGATATTGCTTTGCATATCGGATTGTGATTGCTCGAGCGATATGGCCATGCCATTGAGCGCCGAAGACAACTGCGATAACTCAAACGGAAAGTGTGTCTCGGCTCGCGTGCCGAGTTGGCCTTTCGTCAATTGCCGGGTAACCTCGATCAGATGATGAACAGGGCCCATGATGTGATGATGCAGACGAACGGCGAGAAAGCTGGCCAGTAACAAACAGGCGGTGGTGGCCAGCACCGCGATCAGCAGGGTTTTATAAAGTGTGACAGAAAACGCGGAGGGATCCATCTCTACGGCCACCCAGCCCAGGGTTTCACCCTCGGTGTTCACTAACCACTCGTGAAATTGAGTCGGACTATTCTGGTTAACAGCAGACTGGGGGCTTGCTGTCTGCGACTGGGTTTTCGGTGGTAGGCCGGAAATGCGTGGACCGGTGTGATAGTGTTTATCGCGAGTCTGGTCGTATAAGTGTATAGCGCGCACATTCGGTTCCTCGTGCAGCGCCTTGAGAACCTCCTCCAGGAGTTGTGGATGTTTTTCTGCCAGGGCAATGGCGGCCAGTCGGCTGGCCTTGTCGCTGATCATGCGACCGCGTTCATGGGTTAGTGAGGTCAATTCCCAAGAGTACAAGTAGGTGAGCGTCCCTGCCAGTAGCAGAGTGATGCACAGTGTCGGGAGCAAGAGTAGCCGCCAGAGTTCGGCCTTTACACTTTGGGGTTTCATGGAACGAAGTTTCATGGGGCTTCGGCCGGCGTCCTCTGGCGGGTGTCGTGGTTTCGCATTGCGGGTATCGGAGGTAGAATAGACGCCTTTTGGGCGTTGCTGCAAGTGTGCGGCCCGCTCCGGCTCGCGGATTGGGACAGGGCTATGACATTTGTAACCATAGAGGCTTGTGTGGGCAACACCCCCCTGGTGCGTCTGCAACGCATGGCGGCGGATACCGATGCCACAGTGCTGGTGAAACTGGAGGGAAATAACCCCGCCGGCTCCGTCAAGGATCGACCGGCGCTGTCGATGATCCAGCAGGCCGAAGCACGCGGCCAGATAACGCCCGGCGATACGTTAATCGAGGCGACCAGCGGCAATACCGGTATTGCCCTGGCGATGGTGGCTGCCATCAAGGGTTACCGGATGATCCTGGTGATGCCCGACAACAGCACCAGCGAGCGCAAGGCTTCCATGAGTGCCTATGGTGCCGAGCTGATTTTGGTGAGCCGTGAACAGGGTATGGAGGGAGCGCGCGATCTGGCGTTGAAAATGCAAGCTGAAGGCAAGGGTAAGGTACTCGATCAGTTTGGCAACCTGGACAATCCGCGTGCGCACTACCGGACCACCGGCCCGGAAATCTGGCAGCAGACCGAAGGCACGATTACCCATTTTGTCAGCTCCATGGGCACCACGGGAACCATTATGGGGTGCTCGCAATTTTTCAAGGAGCGCAATGACAACATCCAGGTCATCGGTTTGCAGCCCGAGGACGGCGCCAGTATTCCGGGAATACGTCGCTGGCCCGAGGCTTATCTGCCCGCCATCTATGACCGCTCGCGAGTGGACAAAATTGTATCCATGTCGCAGCAACGCGCCGAGAACACCATGCGTCAACTGGCGCGTGAGGAAGGCATCTTTTGCGGGGTCTCTTCCGGCGGTGCTGTGGCCGCCGCACTGGATGTGGCCCGCGAATCTCCTGGCGCGGTGGTGGTTGCCATTGTCTGTGATCGCGGTGATCGTTATCTGTCTGCCGGAGTTTTTGGTTAATGGCAAAGCCCCGGCGTCGTCAGCCGCAACGGCCCACAACCAACCATCCCCTGCCTCCCTCGCAGCCATTGATGATCGAGCGTCTCAGCCACGATGGCCGGGGTATCGCCTACTGGCAAAATAAGCCGGTTTTCGTCTCGGGGGCCTTGCCGGGGGAAGAGGTCAGGGCTCGCTTCAGTAAACACAGTGCC
The DNA here is from genome assembly GCA_965652265.1 of uncultured Cellvibrionaceae bacterium. GTDB lineage: Bacteria > Pseudomonadota > Gammaproteobacteria > Pseudomonadales > Cellvibrionaceae > Gilvimarinus. Next base: position 7,330 of record CBFGUT010000026.1, read on the forward strand.
CGCTTTGCCGAGGCTGTGGTCGACGTTATTATCAAAGCCAGCGATCGCCGGGTAGAACCCCGCTGTCGTCATTTTGGTCAATGCGGTGGCTGCCAGTTGCAATACATGACGGCGACCGACCAGGTCGAGGCCAAGGAGATGGCGGTGCTCGATCAGCTGTCCCGGCTGGCTGGTGTGACGCCCGCAAAAGTGATGCCTCCGGTGATGGCTACGCCCTGGTCGTATCGCCAGCAGGCCCGGCTGGGTATCTGGGTGTCGTCCAGCGGTGAGGTCGCGCTGGGGTTTCGCCGCAGTCACAGTCGCGAACTACTCGCCGTGCAGGAGTGTCCGGTGTTGACGCCGGCCTTGGCCTCTCTGCTCGTGCCTCTGCAACAACGACTGGCGCAGTGGGCTTCTCCCAACCTGACCCATATTGCCCTGGCACAGGTGGGTGACGATTGTGGGTTGATACTGAGGCATACCCGGTCGCCCCCGCCGGGGTTGATCGAAGCGCTGGCAGCGATGAGCACAGAACGGGATTGTAATGTCTGGCTGCAGGGCAGTAGTGATCCCTATCAATTGACCAGCCTCGACGGTAAGGCGGTGGATCCCCGCTTGCACTACAGTCTGCGGGAGTTTGATTGCCGTTTTGCCGTTCACCCGGCGGATTTTATGCAAGTCAACCAGCTTATCAATGAGCGCATGGTGGCCCAGGCGGTTGACTGGCTGGCTCCCCAGGCGCATGAACACTTGCTCGATCTATTTTGCGGCCTGGGCAACTTTACCCTGCCATTGGCGCGCCGGGCGGGCCGTGTTACCGGGGTGGAAGTCACCCCGGCGATGGTCGCCCGAGGGCGCGAAAACGCCGCGCTCAATCGACTGCAACAGGTGGAGTTTAGGGTGGCTGATCTCAGTCAGACAGGTGTCGGTACCCGGTTGAAACAAGGCATTGAGGTGGATGCGCTGCTGCTGGATCCACCGCGCGCCGGGGCTCGCGAGGTCTGTGAAGAGATATCGATGATCAGCCCCCAGCGTCTGCTCTATGTCTCCTGTAACCCGGCGACTCTGGCCCGGGATGCCGGGATCCTGCAGGCTCAGGGTTATCACTTGCAGCAATTGGGCATTTTGGATATGTTTCCCCACACCTCGCACGTCGAATCCATGGCATTGTTTACCAGGCAATAGTGGCGGTGGCCCAGTCCTGCATCGCGACACCCGACCTCAGGATCAGCGTCTATGTATCATCAGTATTTTGGCTTGACGGAGCCCGCATTTTCTATCGCCGTCAATCCACGCTACCTGTATATGAGCCGCCAGCACAGGGAGGCTCTGGCGCATTTGCTCTATGGTGTTCAGGGCGGGGGTTTTGTTTTGCTGACGGGGGAGGTGGGCACCGGTAAAACCACCATTATCCGCTCCTTGCTGGAGCAATTGCCGGAGAACACCGACATTGCCATGGTCTTTAACCCCATGGCCAATGTGCCGGAAATGCTCGCCATGATCTGCGACGAGTTGCAGGTAGACTACGATCGTCAAACCGTCAGTATCAAAGAGCGCATGGATGCCTTGCACCGTTTTTTGCTGGATAACCACGCCCGCGGCCGCAATACCGTATTGCTGATCGACGAAGCACAATTGCTGTCACCCGAGACTCTGGAACAGATTCGGCTGCTGACCAACCTGGAAACCCACACACAAAAGCTGTTGCAGATTATTCTGGTGGGGCAGCCGGAGCTTAACACTCTGCTGGCGCAACCGCGGCTGCGCCAGCTGGCGCAACGTATAACCGCGCGCTTTCATCTGACGCCCCTGAGCCTGGCGGAAACCCGGGCTTATATCCAACACCGGTTACAGGTGGCCGGGCTGGGGCCTGAGCGCAGTCCGTTTTCGGCGCGTGTGATACGCACCATTCATCGCCTCAGTGGCGGTATACCGCGGCGCATCAATATTCTCTGTGAACGCCTGCTGGTGGGACTCTATGCCCACAACCAGCGACAGGTCACTCGCCGTATTCTGTCGCAGGCCAAACAGGAGGTCCTGGGCGACCTGGGTTACAACCGACAGTCAGGCGGCCGTTACTGGATCGGACTTCTACTGGTCGCCGTGGTGTTACAAACGCTGTTTGCCCTCTATTGGTGGAAGTCTCCTGGTGAGTCCTCGGCGACGGTTGCCGAACCTGTGCTGGAAAGGCAGGCGATTTCTGCTACCACTGCTGCTCCACCGACGGCCCGTACAGACACGCCGATGGCATCTGCTGATGAGCCCGTGATGATGAATACTCTGCAGGCGGCGCAGGTACGGTTGTTTGACTATCTGGAAGTGGATGCCGAGGCGCGAGCCTTCCCCTGTTGGGGAGAGAACCCGGTACTGCGCTGCGAAACTCTGGTGCTGGAGAGCTGGCAACAGGCCCTGGAGATTAACCGCCCATTGTTGCTCACTTTGACAACCCCGGAAAAGTTTACTCGCTATGTAGTGATGGTTGCCGTGGCAGGGGACGAGGCACAGCTGCTGACCGCTGCGGGCGACACCCGCAAAATCCCACTGGCGGAATTGGGGCTACAATGGAATGGCCGTGTCTTTTACGCTTGGCGGCGCCCTCCCGGATACACTGGCCCTATAGGGCAGGGGGACCGCGGCCCGCTGGTGCGCTGGCTCGCCGAACAGTTCGCCGTGCTGGACAACCAGTCCACGCCCCTGACTCAGGATGTGTATAACCGCGCCCTCGCCGAGCGCGTGCGGCTATTCCAGCAGGCCATGGGTCTGGAGGACGATGGCATTGCCGGGCAGCAAACCCTTTTCAAATTAAACGCCGCATTGGGGCTGGATAAAACCCTCGATGCTGGGGTTTTGTCAGCCGTGGAGGAGTTATAGGTTATGTCACTGATCCTCGACGCTTTGCGCAAGGCAGATGCCGAGCGGCAATCCCGCGAGCGGCCAGCGGGGCTTGAAAGCCAGCCTCTGTTGGCGGAGCCGGTGGGGAGTCGAGGGCGATGGAGCTTATTTGCGGTGCTGCTGGTACTGGTGAGTCTAGCTCTGGGATGGTGGCTGTGGCCACTACTGCCCGGGGAAGTCATTAAAACACCCGAGGGGATTGAGTCGACGCCGTCGAGCGCACCTGCGGCATTCGCGCCTGTGGCTAACGAGCCGGTGGTAGCGGCCCCCCCTGAGCCGCGGTTGCAGACTCTATACGAGAGGGTTCACCCGGTGTCCGGGGAGGAAACAGAAGTGGGCGATGCCAAGGAGCCTGCAGCGTCTCCCGACCGCAATACCATCGCCAGCCTTTATCAACAGCAAGGGCCAAGTGTGTCGCCGGCGGCCATCGGCAATAGTGACAATCCCGATGTGCAGGCAGTATCGCCTCCCTCCCGTCAGGGCGAGTCGGTCAACGCCATTCGCGATTTACCCCTCTCCGTGCAAAATCGTATTCCCACCCTGATGTACGCCGCCCACGACTACCTTGAAGGCAATCGCCCCAGCGTGGTGATTAACGGCCAGCGGTATTACGAGGGACAAGCCCTGGAGCAGGGTCTCAAGCTGGAGCGCATTGAGCAAGACGGCGTGGTTATCCGCGTGGATGACCACCGATTTAAACTCAGGGCACTCAGCAGCTGGGTAAACATGTAGTCGCGCGCGAGCTTACAGCCAGCCCTTGCGTTTAAAGTACCAATAGGGCGCTATGCCCGCGAGTACCATAATCACCAGTGCCCAGATATAGCCGAACTTCCAGTGCAGTTCGGGCATGAGGTCAAAGTTCATTCCGTAGATACTGGCCACTACGGTGGGTGGCAGGAAAACCACTGCGGCAATGGAGAAGGTTTTGATCACCTGGCTCTGCTCGATACTGATAAAGCCCTGAGTGGAATCCATCAGGAAGTTGATTTTGTCGAACAAAAAGGCGGTGTGAGACATCAGGGTGTCCACATCGCGTTTGATTTCCCGGGCGGTTTCCTGCAGTTCAAAATGCTCGCGCAGGTGGCGTTGCATAAAGGAAATGGAACGCTGGGTATCCATCAGGCTCAAACGCACTTTGCCATTGCTGTCCTCCAGCTTGGCCAGTTTGTCGATGGCATCTTCCAGCTCTGAGTCGTTATCCTCCAACACCAGATGACTGACGTCCTCCAGTTTGCGGTGAATGTCCTCGAGCACATCGGCGAGAATCTCCACCTTTTGCTCAAAAATGTTGATTAACAGCTCCTGGGGAGAGGCGGCCAACACCTGGCCTCGACGCGCACGCATCCGCAGTAGTCGAAAGTCGATCAACTCGCCCTCGCGCACGGTGATCAGTCGCTGGGGCTGCAGGATAAAGGCCACCGTCACCGTGGTGTGGCGTCCCTCGGCGGGGGATAAAAATAACGAGTGGACATGCAGTCCGGCGCTGTCCTGAAAGTAGCGGGCGGAGAATTCGATTTCCTCCACGTCGTCGGACTCAGGCAACTCGGCCCGCAGGAAATTGTTGAGGGTATCCCGTTCATCTTCCGTGGGTTCGTAGACATCGACCCACAGGGCCGAGGCCAGTGACTCGGCGTAATTGTCGGCGATCGGTTGTTCCTGAATAGTGGTGCCCAGGTTCCTGAATATCCGCAACATCAAGATATCTCCAGCGTCGAGTCAGCGTATGCTACCTACTAATTGTGACATTTTACCTCAAATCGCGGCGCGGCGCTTGCGCCATCAACGGCGGGCGCCGATTATCCGCGCCGGATTGCCCGCCACGATATGTCCCGCTTCCACTCGATCGGTCACCACACTGTTCATGCCCGCTACGGCACCGGCTCCCATATGCACTCCGTCCACGACGCCAGTGTGACTGCCCAGCCAGACATCCCGCTCCAGTGTGATTCCCTCGGAGCTGACGGGTTGCTCGGCGATAAGGCGGTCGGCCGCGAGGCCGTGATTAAAGGCGTAGAGGTGACAGTAGGGGGCAATGCGGCACGCATCGCCAATGACAATCCCCTGGCGCCCGCCGTCCATACTGACATGATGGTTGATGGAAACGCCGGCACCGAGGGTAATGGGACCGTGCAGTACAGCCTCGGCGGCGACAAAACTGTTGTCGCCAATGACAATCGGGCGCCCCGGCTCGGCAAACAATCGCGCCTGGGGTGCAATAAAACAATTGTGGCCGATATGCACAGTCTCCAGCGCCGCCAATTGTTGCTGAATCTGCTGCTGCCAGGGCTCCGCCCAGGCCCGGTGTTCGGGCTTGAGGGTAAAGTACAGCCACGGCATCCAGGCGAGCCGCTGTTGGTGTTGCTGGCGGTAGTCTTGCGCAGTCATAGAGGGAGGGCACCGGGCAAAAGGCGCAGTGTACGTTAGGCAGTGAGGAAGGAGAAGGTGCCCGCCGCCCGTTGTCGGATTGTCGAACAGAGTCGAAGCGTAGGTCAATCACCAAACACGCGGAGCCAGGGCGTGTGTGGATAGTGGTGGAGTATCGAGTAGACACTCACAGGTTTGCCGGTTCATCGTCCCTGATGATACGGCCTTCCGCTGGCGACCGTAGCATTCACCCGTCTAGCGAGGCGAACGGACACCTGTTGTTATTTTAACACTTGCATGAAGCTCGACCAGAGGCTGTTTAGTTTATCTCGTCATTAGCTGAAAGCTTGATAACCAATAGCGTAATATAGAGCGTATTTAGAGAGGCGATGGGCTCCATGTATACCCTGATCTGGCAGTCGGCAGACGCCCTGGTTGCCTATAAACATGCCGGTGCCAGTTTCCACAGCGAGGAGGGTGGACCGGGCTTCTTCGAGACCCTGCGTCAGCGCGAAGGGCTGGATGAACTCTATCCGGTGCACCGGTTGGACAAGATCACCTCGGGGCTGGTGGTGATGGCGCGCACGGCGGCGGCCAACCGTCAATTGTGTGAACAGTTTGCCCAGCGCACCTGTGAGAAATACTACCTGGCGCTGACCGACCGCAAACCGCGCCGCAAACAGGGCAGTGTGGTGGGCGATATGCAGGCGGGTCGTCGCGGCAACTGGCGGCTGTCGAGATCTCTGGATAATCCCGCTCGTACCCACCTGCTCAGCCAGTCCGCCGGCGGCGGCTTGCGCCTGTGGCTGGTGCGCCCGCTGACGGGTAAAACCCACCAGATTCGCGTGGCCCTGAAAAGCCTGGGTGCCCCTATCCTCGGTGACGAGCGCTACGGCGGCACACCCTCGGACAGAGCCTACCTGCATGCCTGGAGTCTCGGGTTTCGGATGGGAGATCGTCAATGGCGTTTTACCGAAGCGCCCCGCGAGGGAGAGCTGTTTGACAATGAAGAGATGCGGACATTGATCAGCGCCTGGTCCCCCCCCGGGGAGCCGTTATGAGCCGTTGGATAACGCTGGTGGTCTTGGCCGCGGTGGCCGCTATCGGGCTGTTTGCGGCGAGTGTTTGGCGTGCGGACTATGGGCCAGTGAAGGCAGCGCCGGAAAATACCTACCGGCTACAGCGCCATCCCTGCGATTTTACCCTTCCCGAAGGTATGGCTGTGGACTGTGCCAGCTTGCATACCCCGGCTCGGGCGGGTGGATTTCGCCTGCCGGTGATGATACTGCGCTATCGCGGTAAGGACAGGCGCGAAGCCCCGCTGGTGTATTTACAGGGCGGTCCGGGCGCGGCCGCCGGTATTCACCGCGAGGGGCTGGAATACTGGTGGTATTGGCGGGAGCACGCCGGGCTGCGCCGGGATCTGATCCTGTTCGACCGGCGCGGAGGCGGCAACAGCCAGCCCTCGCTTTTTTGCCAAAGCTACGAGCACGCCAGCCGCGATTGGCTCGGGGAGCATATGAGTGCCGCGGAGGAAATGGCGCGCGGGTTGGTGGTGTTGCGCCAGTGTGTGCGCGACGAGTTACCGCACTTTCAGGTTGAGCGCTATGGCACTCGCGCCAGTGCGCGCGATCTCCTGGCACTGGTGGAAGAGTTGCAGTTGCAGGCGGGCTGGCACCTGCTGGGTGTGTCCTACGGCAGCCGCCTGGCCATTGAAGCGGCTCCACAGGCGAAGGGCCTGAAAACCCTGGTGCTGGATTCTGTTTACCCCCCCGGTTTTGGTGGTCTCGACACCTGGCCGCAGGTACTGGGCGAGGCGCTGGAGGACTTTTTTGCCGCCTGCCTGGAGGAAACCCGATGTCGTGCGCTCTGGCAGCGGGAAAAGGGGGATTTGAGCAGCCCCGAGCAGGCTCTCTACCGGGCACTGGAAACGCTGCGACGGGAGCCGCTCAGGCTCAGCGTGCGGGTGGGAGACTGGCCAGAGGAGGTGGTGGTTAATGACCACCGCCTGTTGGCTGCCGTGTTCAGCGCCAGCTATAACAGTCACCGCCGGCAGCAGGCAATGGCAGCGATTTTGGCGGTCACCCGCGGCGATACCGCCTCTGTGGAGGCTTTGGTGGCAGCCTGGGTGTGGCAGGCATTTTCCGAGGACCTCGCCAGCCTGGCGTTTACCGCGGTGGACTGTCGCGATGGTGCCCTGGGCAGTGACGAGGTATTTAACCAGTCACTGGCTGAGTATCCGCAACTGGTGCCCTATGTGGGTGGCGTGCGCGAGCATTCCATCTGTCGGGAGTGGGTGGCCGATGCCCCCTTACAGGTGGCGTCACTATCGATCCCAGTGGTGCTGTTGGCTGGAGAGCATGACCCGATTACCCCTTCGAGTTGGGCTCAGTGGCTGCAACGGCGCTGGCCCCAGGCACAGACGATGGTGTTTCCCGGTGTCGGGCACAGCGTGCTGGGCAGCGAGCCCTGTGCCCTGAGTGGACTCGGCGTCTGGCTGGATGCCCCGGACGCCGGCTGGCCTCAGTGTGCGTCTACTCAGTGATAGAGGCAGAGGTAGGCGGTATCTGCCTCGACCTTGACGCCAAAGCGCGAGTCGGCGGGCACGTGGAAACTCTCACCGGCGGTGAAAGTCTCCCAGTTGTCACCGCCGGGAAGTTTGACCGTCAGCGCGCCGGAGATAACTGTCATGGTCTCCGCCTGGCGGGTGCCAAACTCGTAGTCGCCCGGAGCCATAACGCCCACGGTGGCAGGCAGTTGTTCACCGGTAAAGGCGATGGAGGCTACCTTGCCATCAAAGTAATGGTTGACGTTGAACATAGTATTTTCCAATAGTGGGACATAAAAAAGCCCCGAATCGGTCCGATTCGGGGCTTCGGTATTTGGCTCCGCCTGCTGGGCTCGAACCAGCGACCCAATGATTAACAGTCCGGAAGCGATAGTCGGTTAAAGGAATAATACACCAAGTATCAATGAGTTACAATGAGTTGGAATATACTCGGATGAGGTAAGGATAATGACAATGTGTGCTCAGAGTGTGCTCATGAACTATTTGAATTCATAGTAAATCCTTTTGGATCTAGTTGTACCGCCGTAGGAGAGAATAAAGAAAAATGCGTCAAAGTATGTGGAGTGATAATTAATATAACCAGCAAGGCCAAGAACCAATCTTAAAAGCACAAAGAAGTGTACAAAAAATAATCACCACTGTGGGTGCTAAGATGCTGAAGTAGGCTTCTCTGGGGGATGCTGGCAGACTAGATATCAGTATTCAGGTAGTCCTTGGGATTTTTCTATTTCTGTATATATTCATATGGCGCATGAATTACTTTCTCCATACGGGCGATTTATTGAATATATATGTGTGGTTCACGGAAACCATACTATTCGGTATGGACTGAAGTCGTGTCAAGGCACTCTCAAGTCTGGTTTTAAAAAACTAAAACCAAAGAAACTAAAGTCTGAGGACAAAAAACATGGAAAGAATTTTTATTTTGGCTATGGTTGTGGCTCTCTACAGTTGCGGTGGAGGAGGCTCAACATCAAGCATACCTGAGCCCAATAATGGCAATTCTGGAATTGACAACCCAGTAGTCGAGCCTCCAAATGAATCTGAGATAATACCTGGCGGTCCACCGGATTCTCCAGCACTGCTGCTTCTTAATTCAGAACATGAGATTTCAACTAATTCTTTTTATAATTATTTCTCATACACAGGAAAAAAAGATGAATTGCTTATAATACATACAACTCTCAGTTCGCCACTTTCTGATACAGAGAAATCAAGATGCTCTTCAAATCTTGGAAGTGGTACTAACCCAAGTCCTTATGATACTCAAATACATGTCTATGATATGAACATGGATCGCTTGGGCGGTAGATGTGGCGAAGATTTGATGTATAACTTTCCAGAAGATGGAGAGTATATTTTAAAGTTTGAATATCCTACAAATGGTCCTGGTATATTCAGGGCGGCATCAATTATCGGCCAATCCTCTGTTAACCAACCTTATGGAGAGCCTGGAACCCCGAGTAATCCAGCGGAGATTAATCTAGATGGGCCTAATCTATTATCATCTGAAGTCTTTTATAATTACTACCGGGTTGAGGTAAACACCGGCGATAAGCTTCTTCTAGATACCGCTTTAGACAACCCCCTTACTACTCAACAATTAAGCAGATGCGCTTCATCACCTGGCACTGGTGAGACCCGAAGTTCATATGAAACACAAATTCATATCTATGATTCAAACTTTAATCGTATTGGCGGAGTTTGCGGAGAAGAGTTAAACTTTGAATTCTCAGACTCTGGTGTCTATATTATACATTTTAGTTATGCGGCTCAGTCCTCAGGTGTGTTTTATGCTGCGCTTATTAATTAACAGGCTATAATTTAAATATTACTTGTCTGCGTAGTGCCGCCCGGAGCGACAGCGCAGAGGCGAGCACGGATGCAGACAAGTATTTAGATAAAGTGAAACAGATTTAACATAGAACTGATTATGCGGTAACACGGACAGTACTTGTACTGCGCATAATCCCGTTTTATGTTTATTCTGGTTTATCAATATTGAAAAATAGCGGCACCATTAATGGTGCCACATCCCTTATATTAAGCCTCTCTCAGCCATAGAAACTGCGTCGGCTGTGCCTACAATTATGTGATCTAATACTCTTATATCGATAAGATCGAGAACATCTTTAAGCTTACTTGTAATCTTAATATCGGCCTGGCTGGGTTTACAATTTCCCGAAGGATGGTTGTGAGTAAATATAGCTGCAGCAGCATTTAACTCAATGGCTCTTCTTGCGACGACTCTAGGATACACTGTAGCTCCATCTATTGTTCCTCTAAATAATCGCTCAAACTTAATAAGTTGGTGTTTATTGTCTAAAAACAAGCAGCAGAAATATTCATCTTTCTCTGCTGCTATATGAAGTTGGCAGAACTTCTTTACAGAATCAGGTGAAGTAAATACTTCGCTTTTTCTCAGTCTGGATTCCAAAATTCCAATTGCCTCTTGAATAGTAGAATGTTCATTTTCTGACAAATCAGATATTTCTGAACTAAAACTATATAAATTATTCATCCTGTACTCCCTCATAAATGTAATGGTAATAAGGCCGAATTAAGCCCGATGGGAGCGGAGCGTTATTCATTCACAATTAATATAAGGTTTGAGGGCTAGTATCCGTATAAACGGTAGGGTAATGCAAATGGATGGTAAATTCGGAAGGGATAGTAGGGGGGGGGAGGTTTTATGTTATTAAACCAAGACAGAAAGGACTGCACCTTTACCTCATTAATTTATAATTAAGGCTATCAAATTAGTTCAGGCTTGTATTGACAAGTTAATATTAGTTGGTTAACTATGCATCAATCCAATGAATATATTCTTATTTTTAATGAAATGTGGGGAGGTGTTAGTACTTCTAAAAATATCATAAATATTATACAACCGGTTGGATGCAGTCGATATTATCAATTTTATAGATTTAGTATATAGGTTTGAGGAAATCGATGAAGTTATTCTAGGCGCCGTATGCTATAGAGTTGGCTTTGTTCGCTTTGAATGACTAAATTTATAAAATATTTAGTATGCGGTTTGATACCGATATTGTTGTTTGGTTTGATAGCTTATAGATGTATAGAATTTTTTAGTTTAACTAAGATATTTAAGGCTCTTGGAATAATTAATACCTCGTTGGCATAAATTATATTCACTCGGCAACAGTAAAAGTTTCGTCTGATGGACTTGTAGTTGGGCATAAATAATGAATATAAAAATAGCCCTTCATTCTCAATGAAGGGCTATGGTCAACACCATTGAGCCACCGAGCGCTCCGCGCTAGTCCCTGACAACTCAATCCATGACCCTTATCTAAAAAAGCCTAAGGATTTGTCGGTTGGTGGCTGCTTGATGTTGTCATGCCACTATGGACCAAGAATTTGGAATTTTCATGCTGTAATTAGCATTTTTTTCTGTCTGAATTCTCTTAC
>CBFGUT010000027.1:0-18366 GCA_965652265.1 uncultured Cellvibrionaceae bacterium
CGGTGGACTACCCCAACGAGCTCAACGATGATGGCACGGGCAATGACCGCATCAGCCTGTGTGAAGACACCGATGGCGACGGCCGGGCCAATGGCTGCAAGGTGTTTGCCGATGGCCTTAACATTCCCACCGGTATTGTCGCCGTCAACGGCGGCTTTATCGTTTCCCAGGCGCCGCACTTCTTGTTCCTCAAGGATACCGACGGTGATGACAAGGCCGACGTGAAGGAAATCGTCAACACCGGTTGGGGCACCTTCGACACCCACGCTGGGCCCAATAACCTGCGCTACGGTCACGACAACCGCATCTGGGGCGCCGTGGGTTACTCCGCCACACCCGATGAGACCACCCAGGATCGTTTCCAGAACGGTATTTACCGCATGAATGTGGACGGCAGCCGTATCGAGCCCATTGGCCAGTTCAGCAACAATACCTGGGGTATCGGTATCAGCGAAGATTTTGAAATCTTCGGTTCTACGGCCAATAATGCCCCCGCCTGGCACATCCCCGTGTGGCGTAACCATGTGTATGGACGCTTCGAGGAAGTACCACCGAAATTGTCCGCCAAAATCGATGAATTCACCCAGGTGTTCCCGGTGACCTATAACTTCCTGCAGGTGGATGCCCACGGACGCTACACCGCCGGTTCAGGTTTCAACCTCTACACCGCCCGCGACTTCCCCGAGCGTTACTGGAACCGCGGCGCCTTTATCGGCGAGCCCACGGCGCACCTGCTGGGACAGTTCTTCCTTGATCCTCAGGGCAGCACCTATATCGCGCGCAACCGCGGCTCAATAATCGCCAGTGCGGATGAGTGGCTGTCACCGGTGCACGCGGAAGTGGGCCCCGACGGACAGCTGTGGGTGGCGGACTGGTATAACTTTATTATCCAGCACAACCCGCTTCCCACCGAGGAATCCGCCGGCTTTGACACCGAGATGGGCAAGGGCAACGCCCACGTCAACCCGCTGCGCGACGGCAAACACGGCCGCATCTATCGTCTGGTGGCCAAGGACGCAACGGCCAGCGAACCGCTGGACCTGAGCGATGCGGACACCGCCACCCTGGTTGACACCCTGTCCAACGACAATCTGTTCTGGCGCATTACCGCCCAGCGCAAACTGGTACAGGAAGATCGCCAGGAGGCTATCCCCGCATTGCGAGCCATTCTGCAAGGCGAACCCAGCATCGATAGCATTGGTCTGGACGTGGCTTCCATTCACGCCATCTGGTCACTGCATGGCCTCGGCGCTTTTGATCTGAGCGGCGACAACAAGGCGGTGGTGGAGCGCGCCCTGGCGCACCCCTCGGCCGCAACTCGCAAGAATGCGGTTATCGCCTTGCTGGAAAACGGCACTCCCGAGTCTCTGGCCAAGGCGGCAGCGCATATTGAGGACGACGACGCCCGCACCCGTCTGTGGGGGTTGCTGGCCATCGCCCAGCAGGCACCTGCGGCCGACATCGGCGAGACCTTGCTGCGCCACCGCGCCAAACTGCCCACAGACGAGTGGTTAGCGGAAGCCTTTGTGTTGGCGGCTCTGAACCATGAAGAGCACTACTGGGCCGCGCTGAATCGCTCGGATATCGCGGTGGACGGCAGCTTCCTGCAGGGCTTCGGCGCTGCCGAGAAAACGCCGGAATATATGCTGGCCAAGCATTTCCTTGCCGACCGGGAAGGGGCGTTTACCCAAACCCTGAACGACTGGGCGAAGATATCCGACGGTCGTCTGGCACCTTTCAGCATCGCTGTCCTCGATGTCTGGCGCACGCGTGATATGGCGCCCACTGAGGCCGAGCTGAATGCCCTGCAAACACTGATCGACAAGGTAGACAGCGAGGCGCAGATGGCCCTGAAACTGCGCGCCGCCGGCCTGCCACTGACCTTCGGTAAGGTGGAAGAAGAGGCCTACGCCAAGTACCACGCGCAACACGCCTTCACTCCCGATGTCTGGGGCTGGGGACCGGTTGAGCACGGTGAACCTCTGTATCAGCAACACTGCGCCAGCTGCCACAGTGGCGATGGCAGTGGTGATCAGGGCCTGGGCGCGCCCTCCGTGGCGGGCCTGAGCACCTGGTATGCGCAAACCCAGTTGCAGAAGTTCTTTGCCGGCCTGCGCGGCACTCACTTTAAGGATCCCGACGGCATCTCCATGCGCGCCGCCCTGGACTTCCTCAAAGTGGAACCCGAGCCCAATCGGCAGATGTCTTTCCTGGGCTACTATGTGGAGTCGCTGGAGCCTGTGTCTCACCCTGCGACGGTAGAGGGCGATGCCGAGCGCGGCGCCCAGCTCTACGCCACCTGTGTGGCCTGTCACGGCGCCGAAGGTAAAGGCAACCGCGAACTGGGCGCGCCCAGCTTGCTGAATCAGGCGGACTGGTACCTGCTGACCCAACTGGAGAAATTCCGCTCCGGTGCCCGCGGCGGCGACCCGCGTGATACCCGCGGCCAGGAAATGGCAGTGTTCGCCAAAATGTTGGCCGATGAGCAAGCACTCAAGGATGTGGTGGCTTATATCCACAGCCTGAATGAAGCGGAATAATTCCCGCTAGAAACGCTATCTCGATAGCATCGAAAACCGGGCCAGATTTTGGCCCGGTTTTTTTGTCTCAAATAAACGGGCCCTCCGAAGGAACCATCAGCGATAGGATCACATTTCTTAATGGGATAATTGATTTTGAGTGTCTTTATACGTTAGGGTATGCAAAAACAAGAAGGTACTTTGTACCCTTCCCAAAAGAATCAAAAAATACCGGGCTGCACTGCGGCCCTTTTTGTTTTTAACAATTGCACTTTTTATACAGCCATGTAGCTTGGGTAAGCTCTGCGCCACCCAAGGATATGTCAAGATTCGAACGAGGAACGAGGAACGAGGAACGAGGAACGAGGAAATTAGACCAGGAAATTTCAATAGTTCCGCTATCGGTTTAAGCGGGTCATCGATCACTTTGTCGATGATTGGCCACGAGTGGGTGCGGAGCTTACCCAACCTACACCATGGTAATAATAATTTTGCCCTGGTGTTTGGCTTCGCCGAAGCGCTGCATGGCTTTGGGCAGTTCCTCCAGCGTGTATTGGCGGTCAATAACCGGTTTCAGCTCGCCTTTGGTGTAGAGCGTATTGAGCTGTTCCAACCCCTGATTTTGCTGCAGAGCCAGAATGCAGAGATTTTTATTGTGTCGGTGGCGCACCCAGCGAGCCCACAACAGCGTTTGTATTAGCCTGGGGATTTCTCCACCCACTGTCACATAGCTCCCTTCCGGCGCAAGTGCGCGAACATATTCCATTGGCGAGCGATTGGTTTTGACATCCAGAATCAAATCATAGGTATCACCGGTTTGGGTGAAATCCGTTTGCCGATAATCCAGTGCCACATCAAACCCCAACTCACGCAACATCGGCAGCTTATCGGCACTGTCCACGCCGGTAATATGCAGGTCATACTGGCGGGCAATTTGCACCGCCAGAGTACCCACGCCACCCCCGGCGCCATTAATCAGCAACCGCTGGCCAGAAGCCAGATGATGCTTATCTTTCAGACCCTGTAGCGCCAGTGCACCCGCCTGGGGAATAGCCGCCGCCTCTTCAAAACTCATCACCGGCGGCATTTTCACCAGCGACTCCTCGGGGGCACAGACATATTCGGCGAATGTACCAAAGCCACGGTCGGACAGATCGCCATAGACCCGGTCACCCGGCTTAAGGTTGGTGACACTTTCTCCCACGGCATCCACCGTGCCCGCCAGGTCACATCCCAGTATAGGATTGCGAGGTTTAAACCAGCCAAATAGCAGGCGGTTTACCAGGGGTTTGCCTTGCAGCAGACCCCAGTCCCAGTCGTTAATTGAGGCCGCATGGATTTTGACCCGCACCTCATTGGCGGCGGGAATAGGGGTAGGGACGTCCTGGTAGCGCAACTCTTCGGGTGAACCATAACGGGAAAAAATAACGGCCTTCATAAGCCCTCCCAGGGGTGAAGGTTACAATGCAGGGGCGATGATCCCTATAGTACACCTGTTAACAACCGCTGGCGCCGTTGGTGAAAGCACTTTACACTCAAAATATGACCACCCCCACACTAATTCTCCGTCACTGGCAGTTTACCAGTAAGCGAAACGTCATTACGCCGGTATTGCCCGATGGTTGCCGCGACGTGATCGTCAAAACCGATAGCCGGGGCGAACCCCTGTGGTTTATTTCCGCTCTGGCCACAACCACCCAGCAGGTGGCATGCGGTGCCGGGCAACGCTTTATCGGTTTTCGGCTACACCCCGCGGCACGCATAGATGAAGAAAATTTACTGCCGGCCCTCAGCCGCTACGAGGGTAATGAAAATGCACTAAGGGCTCAACTGGAGGAGTTCGTACAACTGGATCGCAACCTGCTAGAGGCTCTGGAGAGTTTGGGTGAAGCGCGGCACATTTCCGTGGCAGCCCAACAAGTGGGGGTCAGTGAACGCACTCTGGAGAGGTGGGTCAAGCATGCCACCGGTTATAGCCCTAGCTTCTGGAAAAACCTGGCCCGCGCTCGTCGCACCGCCCGCCAACTCGACAGTCAACAACCACTCATAGAAGTGGCAGTGGACAATGGCTATGCCGACCAGGCGCACATGACGCGAGAATTCAGAAAGTGGTTTGCTGCCACTCCCAAAGAATTATCAGGCCGATCTGACCTCTGCGCCCTCATCCATGAGCCGGGATATTATTAAAAAACCATGCGACGTCTTTGCAAGGTAAACGAAATTTGCAGGGACTTTGCGGCCACCTTCACCGTCATTCCCGCGAAGACGGGATTCAAGCTTTATCAGTTTTTGTGCTACTTAATGTCTATATTTGATTGACTGTGATCGGAGCAAAAAAAGACCCACCGTTTGGCGGGTCTTTTCCATATATCATTTCATTAAGATTTACTTTCTTGATAATTTTCCTTCTCTGTTCACTACACGTCGTAAAATAATCGCCTGTCCCAAAGTGACGAAGTTGGAAGTAGCCCAGTAAATTCCGACGGCCGACGGAAAACTCACCAATACAAACATCGATATGACCACAGGAACCAGCAATATCATCAGAGATACCTGTTCGGAACTACCGGGCATCAAAGCCATACTTGCGAACATGAGTGCGCCTACCGCGAAGGCTAACAAAACATCTGGCTTCGCCAAGTTGGAGATCCAGAGAAATTTGGAATTGAAGGTCATGCTTCTAAGAGTCTGAAATAGACCTAAACCGAGCAACCCTTGGCTACCAATGTTAAAAATAGTGCTTTTTCCCAAGAACCTTATGCCTCTCTGCTTATACAAAGCCATTGTTTTTTTGGCGATTTCGGAAGGATTGTCTTTATAGGTTTCCTTCAAACGCTCGATTTCCGGCTTGGCCTCGCGGATAGCCCTTTGATTTTGGTAGGTGTCGTACGCCGCTTTGAAGGAGAGTGGCATAAGGGCCAATCGAGCAAGTAAGGTGAAGGTAATGATGGCCAAGGCTTCAGATAGGCCAATCTGACCAGATAGCATATTAATGCCGGATTCCAACAGGTTGATCCAGGCGCTCCATATATCCATGCAATTGCTCCAAGTCGTTAACTCTTTTTATACCTTCACCGACAAACTTCGATGCTGAACTTTACAAGCTATACCATTAAGTTAACAATATCAAGCACTTGGAACCTTGCTACAGGCCTCACCAGATAATTGGGTAAAGCTGAAGCCCGACCCCTTAGTACTGAGAAATCCTAATGCAGGAGCGACTTTACATCGCCACCGGCGTACACAGCTCCACCAGAAAGCCATCCAGATCGCGCACATAAGCGACGGTTTGCCCCCAGGGCATCTCCTCTGGCGCCTGCACCAGGGCCGCGCCGGCTGAAACCGCTTTGTCGAGCGCCTCGGGCACACTATCCGTTATAAAAGCGATTTCAAAACAGGGCGAATCAGCCACGGGGGCCGAGGGATTTTTGCCCAGTTCGGTTATTAACTTTCGAGAGGAAAAGGCGAGGGTAGTGGTACCGGTATCCAATTCCCCAAAATCACCGCCCTCGTGTAGAAATCGACGCCGCAAACCAAAAGCCGCTTCATAAAATGACAGCGCCCGTGGCACATCCTCTACATATAATATGGTATAGCCAAACACCATAAATTGCCTCCACAGCTAAATAAGCCTAAAAAGAATTATTTTAGGCGCTGAAAATTCAGAGTGTCTTGAAAAAATCCGACATTTTGCCGTTATTAACCGTTTTCTACCCGTTTTTTCGGAACAATGTTATCATTAAAGTTATGCGTCGATATGTACTGATAGCCTTGACCGTACTGATAACGCTGACCAACCTGGTGCTGGCGGCCGATCCCCATGCGCCCATGCATACCGATACCCATGAACACGCACTGGAAGCCCATATTGATACGCATACCACTGCCGGCGATACAACCGAGCCACATTACGATTGCTGTGCCACTCATACCCATGTGCTCTCTTTACCACTCAGTCTTGAATTGATACAGCCGCCATTGCAACGCGTCTGGCAACAAATCCAGAATACACTGCCCCAGCAGCAGCGCCCCACACCCTTATTACCCCCTCCCATAGCCGCTTTTGTCTGATTGACCGATAACCTCGCCGCATTACAGCTGCGGCGCCTATAGGCGTCTGACAGGAGATAATCCATGACATTTTTACGCCTCCGGCATCTGGTGCCGGTATGGTGGCTCGCGTGCAGTTGCTGGGCATATGCCCAGGCACCCAGCCCCGAACCCAGTGAACATCACGACCATACGCAGCAGAATCACGAACATCGCCAAAAACAGCCGCTATCACACGCCGAGAGAGAAAATCTGGGCATTGTGGTTGCCAAAGCCAAGCCCGGTGTCATTGAACAGCAGGTTACCCTGCCCGGGCAGATACACCTGAATGCCGAGGCCGTGGCCCATATCACTCCCCGCTTTCCCGCGAAACTGACAGCGGTGAACGCCCGGATTGGCGATGTGGTCAAGGCAGGGCAGATTCTGGCCCGCGCCGAAAGCTCGGAAACCCTGGCTAATTTTGAGCTAACGGCAACCATCAGTGGGCAAATCATTGAGCGTCACGCCACCCTGGGTGAACACTTGCAGCCCTCGGACACAGCGTTTCTGGTTGCGGACCTTTCTACACTGTGGGTAGATATTGCTCTTTACCCCCAACAAGTTGCCCGTGTCAGGCCCAAACAGCCCGCACTGATTAATACAACTTATGGACCCAAACCCGTACACAGTGAAATTCATTACGTGGCGCCCACGGTGGATGAGCGTACCCGTACGGGGTTGGCACGGGTATTTCTCAATAACAAAGAGGGCCACTGGAAACCCGGCATGTTTGTAGATGTCACCATCACTTTGTCACAAGAGCCTGCCGATCTGGTAGTGCCGACCACAGCTTTGATAGAGCTGGACGGCCAAACAGTGGTGTTTGTACAAGAGGGCGAACACTGGCACCCACAACCTGTGGAAATCGGTATGCGCGATCATCAGCAGGTGGAGATTCTTCACGGGCTCAATGCGGGTGACCGCTATGTTGCCACGGGCGGCTTTGTGCTCAAAGCGGACTTGCAAAAAAGCGAGTTTGAATCCGGCCATCATCACTAGGAGGGATTATGCACGCTATCATTCGCTTTGCACTGGCCAACCGCCTGTTGGTGGCTGTACTCGCTCTGGCCACACTCGCCGGCGGTTTATGGGCTTTCCGCACTCTGCCCGTGGACGCTTATCCGGATATTTCTCCGGCACTGGTACAGGTGTTCGTGGAAACCGAGGGTCTGGCGCCGGAGGAGGTGGAAAAATATGTGACTTATCCGCTCGAAAGTACAATGAACGGGATACCCGGGATTGCGCGAATCCGCTCGGTGTCCAACTTTGGACTGTCGATTGTCAATATCTATTTTGAGGAGGGCACCGATATCTATTTCGCCCGGCAACTCGTCGGGGAGCGCCTGCAGGCTGCACGCGAAGCCATCCCCCCGGGCTTTGGTGAGCCGACAATGGGGCCCATCACCACGGGTTTGGGACAAATACTGTTTTATCGCCTGGAGGATACCAGCGGCACCTACAGTTTGACGGAGTTGCGGGAAATTCAGGACTGGATCGTAAAGTACAATCTGCAGACCGTCACTGGCGTCACCGAGGTGCTGTCCATTGGTGGCGAGGTCAAACAGTTTCAGGTACGTATTGATCCGCGCGCCCTGTTGCGGTACAACCTGTCCCTGCCCGAGATCAAGGCCCGCATAGAAGCTAACAACGCCAATGTAGGGGCTCAGTACATTGTCCACAACGATGAAGAATATCTGGTGCGCTCCGTAGGTCTGGCACAAGACCTGAATGACTTGCGCCAGATTGTAGTCAAGACCGTACAGGGAACACCAGTATACCTGCACCAGTTAGGTGAAATTTCTCTTGGCGGTGATATCCGTCGTGGCCTGGCTCTGGCCAATGGCGAGGGAGAGGTGGTGGTGGGCATGGTGCTCAAACTGATCGGCGCCAACACGGCCGAAGTCATTGCCGCCGTTAAAGATGAACTGCGCGTCCTCAATGCCAATCTGCCCGAAGGCATAGTGGTAAAGCCTTATTACGATCAAGCTCAACTGGTAAACGCCGCTGTTGACACTGTCACCGAGGCGCTATTACAAGGCGTTGTTTTAGTGGCACTGGTGCTATTGGTTTTTATGGGCGCCTGGCGGCCCAGCTTGGTGGTGGCACTTTCAATACCCTTTTCAGTCGCACTGGCTCTGATGGCCATGAAAGGCCTGGGAATTTCCGCCAACCTGATGTCCCTGGGCGGGCTCGCTATTGCCATTGGTATGATGGTGGATGGCGCGGTGGTGGTGGTGGAAAATATAGACCGACACTTGCATCAACACTCACAGACAAAGTCAATGACATCTCTCTTGCAAGAGGCATGTCAGGCAGTGGCTCGCCCCATTGTCTTTGCCATCCTGATTATTATTGTAGTGTTTTTACCGCTATTCAGCTTACAGGGTGTTGAAGGCGCCACCTTCCGGCCACTTGCTTATACGGTATCACTCGCCATGCTGGCATCCCTGTTGTTTGCCCTGGTGGTTGCCCCCGTATTGGCAAGTCTGATTATGCAGCAACCCAAAAGGCATGCACCACGTAAACAAGGGGTGGGATTCACAGATCGGTTATCTCACCACTATCGATCGCTGGTCGGCTCACTTGTTAGTCATCGCTGGGTTGCCGTCATTTTAGCCACTACGGTGCTGGCCTTCGGCGCCGGCATTGTTCCTAGGCTGGGATCGGAATTTGTACCCCGGCTCAATGAGGGTGACTTGCTGATTAGAGCCAAGATGGCACCCTCTATTTCCCTGGAAAAGGCCCGTGACATGATGCAATTGTTTGAACAGCGGTTACTGACTGAATTTCCCGAAGTGACAGATGTGGTCACACGTGTTGGTCGTGGTGAAGTAGGCGCTCACGCCGACCCCATTAACAATGCGGAAATTTTTGTGGCTCTGAAACCCAAGGGCGAATGGCAAACTGCGCAAAGTCTTGATGGCTTGTACTCGGCCATGAGCCATACTTTTGAAGACTTTCCCGGAGCCACTTTTAATTTTACCCAGCCCATTGCCGCTTCGGTGGACGAACTGATAACCGGTACTAAATCAGAGCTGGCGGCCAAATTGTTTGGTGAGAATCTGGATATATTGGAATCCAAGGCCACAGAGATTGCCGAGGTACTGCGGGAAATACCTGGCGCCGAAGATGTACAACAAGATCAAGTCGGCGGCACACCGCAAGTACGCATTAGTCTCAATCGCCAGGCGATTGCCCGCTACGGTTTGAACATCCATGAAATACAGGAAACCCTGCGTATTGCCGTGGGTGGCGTTAGTACCGGACAGATTTTCGAAGGTATACGACGCTTTGATATCAACCTGCGGCTGCAACAGTCTGCTCGTGACACCATGGCGGCTATTGAAGAACTGATGGTTGTCAATGACAGCGGACAATATATACCCTTAAGCGAATTGGCCACAGTGGAGCCGGTGGTGGGACCACGGCAAATTACCCGCGAGAATAACCAACGCTTTATTACCGTACAAGCCAATATTCGCGATCGGGATATCGGCTCCTTTGTCGCGGAGGCCGACCGCAGAATTCAAGAAAAAGTGACTTTGCCCAGCGGCTATTTTTTACGATGGGGCGGACAGTTTGAACTTCAACAGCAGGCCAATCAACGCCTGATGATTGTGGTGCCCATCACACTGGCCCTTGTATTCCTTATGCTTTTCGCACATTTTCGTACGCTCGGGGATGCACTGTTGATTCTGCTCAATATCCCCCTGGCACTAATAGGTGGCGCAGTTGCCTTGTGGCTGAGCGGTATAAGTCTCTCAGTACCGGCATCGGTGGGTTTTATTGCGCTGTTTGGTGTCGCACTGGAAAATGGACTGGTATTGGTTAGCTACATCAAGCAGCTCATTGCAAAAGGCTCGTTAATTAGTGAGGCCTGCATTCAAGCTGCTCAGGCACGCCTGCGTCCGGTGCTGATGACCGCTGTCACTACGGGTCTGGGACTCGCACCCCTGTTGTATGCCTCGGGTACTGGCAGCGAAGTTCAACGCCCTCTGGCGACGGTGGTAGTAGGAGGACTCATCTCTTCAACATTAGTCACTCTATTAATCCTGCCTGCACTATATATCTGGTTTGCACGTCACCCCGTGAATTCCGAATAGCAACCTCCGGACGACAATTTAATATTATTAATCCAAGGGTAGAGGCCTCTCATTAAAGAATGCACTATGCTGCTGACGCCTTGATGCAGATGGATCTGCTTTTCAAAGATAAGCTTAAGCATCTTTTCGAGAAATAATTTGAATGGTGATTATTCATTCGATAATTTTTGTGCATTTGCGGCGGACTCTGCCAATCTGATCGTATGATCGAGTATTTCTGAGTCTCCTGGCTTTCCATGGCCAGGCACCACTGTATTGATAGCCGGAGCATATTTATTCTGTATGGCTCTGATCGTATCAGCCCAGCCTTCAAGGGAGGCATCACCGGTATAACCCAGGCCATTCCACTCCACACTGCGTACCAGACAGCCTCCAAACAACAAATTGTGTTTGGGCAACCAGACCACCAAATTATCGGCTGTATGTCCGGCACCGGGATAGAACACTTCCACCACCCCTTCACGCCACAAAAACTCTTCGTCGTTAAAAATATGGGTGGCCGTAGGCTGGCCTTTCTTTATTAACAACTCATGAGTGAGCTTTGATGTGTAGGTGGGTATTCCACTGGCATTAAGCACGGCAATGCCGGCTGTGCGATCTTCGTGATAATGGGTAGAGACACTCCCCATCACGGTGAATCCATGCGCCTCTATCCAGGAAAGCAGAGCCTGTGTATCTTCTGGCGACCAGGGGGTATCGATAATATAGGCATTACCCGACTCCACAACCACCAGTCCATTGGAATCAACCATTCCATAACTTTCGGTCTGCTGATAAGAGGTATGTAAATAGACCCCGCTGGCAATTTCCCTGACCTCCAGGGATTTTATATTCTCTTGAGTAAAGCAGGGGCTTGCCAATAGGACCAAAAATAGCGCGTAGAGGTATTTCATAAATTCCCTTATATCGTGGTTAATCAATTGGTAACTCTAAATTCAGCCAAACCCCAGCAGACCAACCCAGGTCAGTGCGGCCACCAATGCCAGTGCGATCCAACCCGGATGGCGTCCATTGGTGGCGACAAGAACCAATAGCGAGCCTCCAGCATAAGCTGCCACGGTTGCACCTGCCACCAGTGACAACAGGGTTACCTGAGGATTGAAAGCAAGCATGCCCAATATCACCGCAAACGCCCAACCGAAAACACTGGCCAGATGCCAAGTGGCCCAGAGTATACGCAAGTTGCGCTTCCGAAGGGGCGGGGCATCCTCGGCGGGTAATAGCGAACCCTGCCTCACATGTCGAAAAATCAGCCATTCGCCCAATACGGAATGGACAATACCTGTTAGTACGGCAAGTCCGGCGGCAATGGCAAGCGTTATATTCACGGGTTCTCCATGATTCTTATAAAACCTTGGGCTCCGGTAGTAGCGGTGGGGTGGAATCCATATAGGTAAGGTAATCTCGCCAGAGATTGTGGGTATGCTGCCGGGTCAATTGCAGCATGCACTCCCCATACATAAAACCGCGAATAGTACCCCCCTGCCACTGAATGTATTGCGCATGGCAATATTCTTCCCGGTAAGTTAACCAGGTGGCGTGAGCGTCCTGGAGAGATTTTGTAACCTCGGGCTCACTGCGATATCGCTCTATGCTTGTCTGTAAATATTTTTCCATCTCGGACTCGGTGGCTTCCACTTCCAGACCTTTGCAGTGATTGATATCAATTGTAGTAACGGCGTTGTTACAATCGATGTTTTCAGCGGTGACGCTGACGCTAAGGCTGCCGAAACAGAGCACAATAGTGATGAGTGGCTTCATAGTACTCCTTTTTTGGCAATAAGTGAGGTCACCCTATTTTGGCAGATTACCCCGCCCGAAACAGCCTCCGTGTTGCGCCCATCTTATAATCATATAGACTATAACCACATATGTGATAAATCTTCAGTATTGAAGCCTGTTGCCACTCAATCAGAGGCATTCTATGAATATTTTAAAGCCCCTTTCTCTATGGAGTAGTTTACTGTGCCTGCTTTTGACGGGGACTTTAACCCATGCCGATGTGCGCATGCCGCGCCTGATAGACGATGGCATGGTGTTGCAACGGGATACCCAGGTTAGCGTCTGGGGCTGGGCCGAAGCCGGTGAGGACGTTGTTGTCACTTTTCAGGGGAGGGATTACACCACCAAGGCCAATAGCGACGGCGACTGGCAAGTGGTGCTTCCAAAACTTCAACCCGGCGGCCCTTACACTATGACGGTAACGGGCAACAATACCCTCAAGCTGAATAATATTCTGGTGGGCGATGTCTGGCTGGCATCGGGGCAGTCCAATATGGAGCTGAACTTTACCCGCACCAAGCCCCTCTATGAGGAAGAGATAAACACCGCCCACTTCCCGGAAATCCGCTGGTTCAAGGTACCCAATCGCTATCAGTTCAAATACCCGGAAAAGGACCTCGAAGGAGGGGAGTGGGTCAGTGTCTCGCGTGAGACTATCAGCCAGCTGGCCACCGTACCCTACTTTTTTGCCAAACACCTGCATCAACACCGGGAAATCCCCATTGGCATTGTGCATGCGGCACTGGGCGGCTCACCTGTAGAAGCCTGGCTCAGTGAAGAGGCCCTGAAAAAGTTTCCCGAACATTTGGCCGAAGGCAAACGCTTTCGCGACGATGATCTGATCGAAAGGATTACCGCCGCCGACCAGGCGCGAGGTGATGCCTGGCGTCAGGCTCGCGATGAACAGGATCCGGGCTTTAAGGATGGTGAGGCCCTGTGGGCAAGGCCAGGCCTGGATGACAGTGATTGGCCGGTGATGACTATGCCCGGTTTTTGGGGCGGCGATACACCCAACGGTGTCTGGTGGCTGCGCAAGACGATCACGGTTCCCGACAATTGGGCCGGTAAACCGGCCTTCCTGGAGCTGGGACGCATGGTGGATGCCGACATGGTATATCTGAACGGTGAACGTGTGGGCGTCACCTGGTACCAATACCCGCCGCGCTGGTATCCACTACCCGAGGGTGTACTCAAAGCGGGGGAGAATGTTATTGCCGTGCGTCTGACCAGTGAAATGGGCCAGCCCGGCCTGGTGGAAGACAGAGCCTATGAGCTACGCTGGCAGGGCAATAGTATTGACCTTACCGGCGATTGGCGCGTCAAGCAGGGCGCGGCACTGCAACCGCTGCAGCCACCCACGTTTATTCGCTGGAAACCCATGGGCTTGTTTAACGGTAAAATTGCCCCGCTGACAAACTATAAGCTCAAGGGTGTTATCTGGTATCAAGGCGAGTCCAACGTCGGGCGCGCAGAGGAGTACGCCGAACTTTTTCCCACCCTCATCAAAGACTGGCGCCAGCAATTTGATCAATCTGACCTGCCCTTCCTGTTTGTGCAGCTACCCAACTATCTTGAGCACAAGCCCCAACCCGGCGATAGCGACTGGGCACGGTTACGGGAGGCACAGGCCAGCGCCCTGGCCTTGCCACACACTGCCATGGCGGTGGTCATTGATTTGGGCGAGTGGAATGATATACACCCACTCAATAAAAAACCCGTGGGTGACCGCCTGGCGCTGGCGGCACGAGCCATTGCCTACAACCAAGACATTGTCTATTCCGGGCCGCTCTACCGAGATATGGAAATTAAAGGGAATAAAGTGACTCTTTCCTTCGATCATCTCGGCAGCGGCCTTGCCAGTTGTAATGGAGAATCGCTGGCGGAGTTCGCCATCGCTGGCAAGGAAAGAGGCTTCGTCTGGGCCGAGGCACGTATTGTCAATGGCAAGGTTGAGGTCTGGAGCGACAAAATCAATAAACCCGTAGCGGTACGCTATGCCTGGGCGGATAATCCACATCAGGCTAACCTGTGTAATAGGGAAGGGCTGTTCGCTTCACCTTTTCGTACGGATAGTTGGCCACAATAGGGGAACGGGGAACGGGGAACGGGGAACGGGGGATAAAATTTTAGCCAAACTAGTGGTCCATGCCGTAAATATAATCGGAGTCTTGTTTCCCGTTAATCCTCCCCAATATCTTCATGCCATAGTTGCGGGTGGTCGCGGATAAAGTTCGCCAGCAATTGCATGCACTCCCGCGACTCCAGATCAATAACTTTTACGCCGTTTTCCCGCAGCCAGTCCAGCCCGCCGGCAAAATTGACGGACTCGCCGACGACCACTGTGCCTATTTGAAATTGCCGTACCAGCCCGCTGCAATACCAACAGGGGGCCAGGGTGGTTACCATAATTTTATCGCGGTAACGGCGTTGCCGACCCGCCTTGCGAAAAGCATCCGTCTCCGCATGAACTGATGGGTCATTTTCCTGCACACGCCGGTTATGACCAGCTCCCAGGAGTTCTCCACTGCTGGAAAATAAAGCTGCACCAATGGGAATGCCTCCCTCCGCCAATCCTTGCCTGGCCTCGGCCAGAGCCACTGTTAGCATTTTTTGATAATCCATCAAAAGGCCACAGGCTTGCAGTTGTCTTCGGCAACACGCGCGTAAAAATCTCCCATGCCGCCCATGCGGGAAGTGGTTATCAAGTTTTCCTCAGTAATGCCCCGTACCTCGGCGCATGGCTTGCACACAATAATTTCCGCCATGGGGTGAGCGAAAACGTCGGCAAACTTAGCCGGTGGTCCGCAGGGCACCATGTTTTCATAAGTACCCGGTACCGCTATAGAAACTGCGTCATGAAATAACATTAATGTGACCGTGTCGCCCTTTTCTAAGGCGGTGGCGGCGAATATAAAGGGAATGGCAGCCCGGGTGGTATCGGTCGGACCCCAGGTCGTAGAAATGGCAAAATGCATCTTCAACCTCCAGTTTTGCCTGCTAGAATAGCAATACCCCCTGTAATGAAGGAAACACTAATGGCCAGTATTGAAACACTATGCCCTGATTGTGGCACCATTAATCGCCTTCGTCACGACAGGCTGACAGATAAACCCAACTGCGGCAAGTGTCATCATCCACTCTTTCAAGGTCAGCCGCTTGCGATTGATGATAATGACTTTCAACGGTTAATTAATCGCGAGCAATTGCCCTTGGTCGTCGACTTCTGGGCTGAGTGGTGTGGCCCCTGCAAAGCCTTTGCGCCGGTATTCGCCCAGGCCGCCGAGGAGTGGGAACCTCGCGCCCGCTTTATTAAGGTGAATACAGAGCAAGCGCGTCAAACGGCGGGTCAATTCGCGATTCGCAGTATTCCCACGTTGATGATATTTAAACAGGGCAAAGCCATAGCCCAACAGGCTGGCGTCTTGCCCTATCCCGCTTTTAGTCAATGGCTAAACCAATATCTGAAGAGTTGATACCCCCGGCAGATTCTCAGCAACCTTTCTTGCGAGGACAATACCAGCTTGCCCATTTGACAGTTCAAGTTGTCCGTGTCGGAGGCCACAGATTACAACCTATGCTGCCCATGCTACGGGTGAGCCTTTGCAGGCTGAACCATTGCATAATGCGCGAGGCTTTAGCCAACCCCTCCTATTCGGTCATAAGGCCAATTAATATCTAATAGTCATCCTTCGTTAAGCCAATGAGGAGAAAACCTTCATTGGCACTGTATTATTATAAAAATTTCGGCGCGCCAATATTGAAATATTGAGAATTAATTTTTTTCCCGTCTAAAAACTCCAACATCATATCTCCCACTACGGGGGAGCTCATAAACAAGTCATGTCCGGCGCCCTGTAAAGTAATAAAAACCTTATTAGAAAAACCTCTCGCAACCATTTTTTGCTCTTCAATATAGGTTCGGCCATCCAGTGTTCCGGCAAAAAATAAGGTGGGAATATCCGTCCATAATGGCGTTCTAAACTCTGCTCCCAAATCGCTAACTCCTATAGCAGCATTAATATCGGGAAAAGGAAAGTTGGCTGCTCGCCAGAGAACAGCTGTCTCAGATTGACTTTTTACCCTTTGCCAGCGATCCTCCTCAATACCTGATGCCGCGTCCATGGCAAGAGCCATGGGGTTTAAGCTATGAAAATAGTAACGAATTCCGGCTACCATGGGAGCCACGGACTCAAATCTGCCACTATGCATTGCTTCCACTAACGCGGGTAATTGAGCGATAGTATCGGGATTTTTCAGCATGATATAGCTCAATAATAACTGAATATCAAATTTTCCTATTTTCAGCTGAAACGTCTTCCCATCATAGGGTTTTTTGGTATTAACGATTACTGGCGAGTCGTCTAACTTTTGCAGTAGTGTTTCCAGCGATTCACGCCAATCAGGATATTTAATACTTGCTTTATCGTCTGCCTTAACCAAATCATCAATACGCTGTAGTAACGCATCACTATAGCGAGGTAATTTTATAGTTTGCTCCAACCCTTCAGTAGAAGCCAGAATCATTTTATTGATGATTTCGGGGTGATATTTGGCAGTCGTCAAGGCCAGATGTGTACCATAACTTATTCCCCACAGATCCAGCTTGTCACTACCCAGTTCCCTGGCCAGATCCACTAAATCGGTTGCACTCTCGCGGGTGTTATAGCCCTTCAAGTCATAGCCTTTCTCTTTCCAAAAATTCTGGCATTGCTCTATTTTTGGTACCAAATATTCGACGAGTCCTTCCGGCGTCAAAGCTTTATCCATAGCCAGAACGCTTCCCAGCTTACAATCTTCCAGGCTATCAGAGAGGCCCGTTCCTCGCTGGTCGAACAAGATGACATCAGCCTGTTTTCGCATTTTCATAAATAGCTCAAAACGTGGCCCTTTGGCTGTACCGGTGGCGGAACCGCCTGGACCCCCTGACAAATAGACAATCGGGTTACCAGGACTATCAGTGAGTGCGGGAAATTTCACATACTGAATCTCAATATGACGGGAGTTGGGATTATTACGGTTTTCCGGTACCGTAAAGCTGCCTCTATAGGCTGATACCTCGATCGACTCAGGCCCCACAAACATATAGGGTTCCAGATTGCTGGCTATTACTGGCGTATACGCCAGTACTATGCCAGTGGCGATTATTACCATCTTGCTCAATTTCAAAAGTTTCACCGTTTCTCTCCCCTTGTGAATTGAACTCTATTTTCTAACTTCTTGGCCCTCTACGGAGATGTAAATTCACCAACTACACCAAGCCTGCATGAAATGCACTAATCACCATGTCCTGATGATCGGGACAATGCTAAACTGTGTTGGGCAGGGGGATTTATTGCTTAAAGACAAGAACAAAAGGCCTACAATAGTGTGCATTAAAACAAAAATTATTCTCGTAATATTACTGTCCCTGACGGTATCTGGATCCGCCTTTGGCACTGAATCCTTGTTGAATAAAGCACGCGTTAGCATCTCTACATCTCCAGAATGCCATAGCACAAATGTTGACTCTGACCAATGGACAGTGGACGCCTTTTCTGTAATGCCGGGGCCTGCCATGGCTGCATCAGAGATTTATTGGGATGGTGTCTATCTGACCTCGAATGGGGAGCCTGCCTCAAGGCAAGCAGGAGAGATACCGGGCACTATTGAATATTTGTATCCCCTGGATCGACATCTACTAAAGCCCGGCACACACACGCTGTCCATATGGTTTTCCAACCATTACCAACGACACGAGATGCACCAAAATATCTATCACTTGAATTTGGTAGATTACAGACTATATCAACGGCAATTGGTAAAGGACTATCTTCCGTCCATTTTTCTATCGGGCGCTCTAATCTTTATCGCTTTTGTACTTGCACTTATATACG
>CBFGUT010000028.1:0-18274 GCA_965652265.1 uncultured Cellvibrionaceae bacterium
CACTGGTTATGTGGATGGCAGCGGGCTTTTCGATGCTGGAGTCGGGGTTGGTGCGCGCCAAGAACACCACCGAGATTCTCACCAAGAACGTCGCCCTCTATGCCATTTCCTGCATTATGTACCTGGTGAGCGGCTATGCCATCATGTACGGCGGCAGCTACTTCCTCACCGGCATCCAGGGCGGTGAAAGCCTGGTGGCCGACGCACTGGCGGCCTCGGTGGAAAATGGTTTCGATGGCGACTCTGTGTATGCGGACGCGTCTGACTTTTTCTTCCAGGTGGTGTTCGTGGCCACCGCCATGTCGATTGTCTCCGGCGCGGTTGCCGAGCGCATGAAGCTCTGGGCCTTCCTGGCCTTTGCCGTGGTCATGACCGGCTTTATCTATCCCATGGAGGGTAGCTGGACCTGGGGCGGCAATGCGGTGTTTGGCATGTACAGCCTGGGCGACCTCGGCTACCTGGACTTTGCCGGTTCCGGTATCGTGCATATGGCGGGTGCCTCCGCGGCCCTGGCCGGTGTACTGCTGCTGGGTGCGCGCAAGGGCAAGTACGGTCCCAACGGCGAGATCCACGCCATTACCGGCGCCAACCTGCCGCTGGCCACCCTGGGTACCTTTATCCTGTGGATGGGCTGGTTCGGCTTTAACGGTGGCTCGGTGCTGAAGCTGGGCGATATCGCCAGCGCCAACTCCGTGGCCATGGTGTTCCTCAACACCAACGCGGCGGCTGCCGGCGGCCTGGTGGCGGCGCTGATCCTGGCCCGCTTGATGTTTGGCAAGGCCGACCTTACCATGGCTCTTAACGGTGCCCTGGCCGGTCTGGTGGCGATTACCGCCGGTCCCGACACGCCGAGCGCGCTGGGCGCGACCCTGATTGGTGCGGTCGGTGGTCTGATTGTGGTCTTCTCCATCGTCGGTCTGGACAAACTGAAAATCGACGACCCGGTCGGTGCCATCTCCGTACACGGTGTGGTGGGTCTGTTTGGTCTGCTGGTGGTGCCGGTTACCAATAGCGATGCCAGCTTTGTCGGCCAGATTATCGGCGCACTGACCATCTTTGTGTGGGTCTTCGTGGCCAGCCTGATCGTCTGGGCCATCCTCAAGGCAGTGATTGGCCTGCGGGTGAGCGAAGAGGAAGAGTACGAAGGTGTTGACCTCGCCGAGTGTGGTATGGAAGCCTATCCCGAGTTTACTCACAAGTAAGCCCCTGGGCGCGACCGCCTTGCTCCACCGGGCGGTCGCCAACAAAGTCATTAACCCACTTGGATATCCTTTGGCTTGCGGGTAATATCACAGCATGGTGCGGCAGGATGCGAAATATCCGATCATGTCGACAGTGGCGTTAACCCGTTTCAGGTGAGTTGAGAACAGACAAATAAGGAATTCGGAATGAAATTGATAACAGCAGTCGTTAAGCCGTTCAAGCTCGATGATGTGCGCACAGGCTTGTCTGAAGTCGGTGTACAGGGCATGACGGTGACCGAGGTAAAAGGTTTTGGTCGCCAGAAGGGGCATACGGAACTCTACCGTGGCGCCGAGTATGTGGTGGACTTTCTGCCCAAGGTCAAAATTGAGCTGGCCGTGGACGATGCCATGGTCGATCAGGCCGTGGAGGCGATCACCAAAGCCGCGCAAACGGGAAAAATCGGTGATGGTAAAATCTTCATCACCCCGCTGGAGGAAATTGTGCGTATTCGCACCGGCGAAACAGGCCCGGACGCCATCTAAGGATTTGCACCGGCCCTCTGGCCGCAGCACTAAAAACGGCGGGCCTGGCCCGCCGTTTTTTTTGGGGTGTTCGCACGACACACTGGCAGATTGCACAGCTTGTAGGTTGGGTAAGCCCTGCGCCACCCAACAATCGCAGGACACTCAACGCAAGATCCAAATCTATAATGTTGGGTGGCGTTGCACTTACCCAACCTACCTCTCAGCGGTATTGGAAAGACACCATGCACTCATCGAGCAGGCTCTAGTAATATCAAACTCTTAGGGTCTGGTTTTTTATTTTTCTCCTTTCGCTTCCTCTTCGGCCAGGGCTGCGCGCAGTGTGCGCACATAGCGGCGCTGTTGCAAAATGAAACAGGCCGGTAACACGACCACCAGGATAAAAATGGCCGCCATGTCGCGGGAAAGCGACAGCGCCGGTACCAACACCGCCATAAACGCAGCGCAGAGAGCAAACATCACGCCAAATGTCATCAGGTTGCCCCGCCAGCGGTGCAGTGCCCTGTCCGGGCCAAAGGCGCGGCGTTTGGCGGCGTCCAGGCGTTGTCGCTGTTCCTCCGGCGGCAGGTGTTGCAACTCGGGAAATAGTCGCGCTTCACGGGGTGCTGTCATGGGACTACTCTTGAACAATTAATTCTTTATTCTAGCGGCAATGCCGCGGGTGTGTAAAATCTTCCCGGCGGGGTAACGGCAAATAACAAAAGCGAAAGTTTCTGTCAGGTCTAATAAAAATAAATACTAAAAATTCCTGAAAAATCACTAGGAGCCGGCCGGTTGTTGCGCTATAAAGAACGCGAAAACAGCCGCTCGTGCTTGCGGTAAGAAGGCGAAGCGGCTGAACCATCAGTGTGTTTGAGGTGACGCTATGGCCACTAAATATGATCTGGACAGTGAACAGGAGATGGAGACCGATACCGACGATATGGAGATGGATGACGAGGAGGTGAGTGCCTCGGAGTCGGATAAAAATCAGCCGCTGGAAGATTACAATATTGCCTCGCGACAAAAGCTGCGCGAGGAATTGTCCCAACAAATCGAGGAGTTCCTCGCACGCGGTGGCAAGATCAACCAGGTCACTACCGCCGCCGCCAATGCCCGCCCCAGCAAACCGGCCAGCGAGTATTCCGGACGCTTGATGTAAACACCGGCCCGGCGCCGGCCGAAACCCCCCTCTCTCTGTAAACGAAGAGAGGGGGCTCTATATGATTCGATCATCGGCCTGATAAATGGGGAAGAGCTATTTTTTTATGCCCAGAGGTTAACGCGATGGCACTGCGTCCGACCTCAGACTTCAGACGTCCGACTTTTAAAACCGCCACTGGGAAACTTTTCCTCTTCCCCCGTCAAATCGTTCCGCGTTCCGCGTTCCGCGTCCGACATCAGACTTCAGACCTCCGACATTTTTTTGGGTGGCGCGGAGCTTACCCAACCTACCTTAACCTACCCCCTCCAGTCACCCTTTACACCCGCTTACGCAGCAACACCGCCGCCCGGTATTTGTTGCGCCCGTAACCGATCATGCGCGCAAAGTTTTGCAGCGGTACCGGTACATAGGTGTTGTCCAGTTCACTCTGGTGGGTCTGCGCATCCACGTAGGGGTCGTTAATGTAGGCAAACTCCTCGTCCATGGCCACCAGCCATACCCAGTGCGGGGCCTTATTGCGGTTGAGTAGGTAAGTGCTGATCAGCAGGATCACGCAATAGCCCTGCTGCAGGGATTGTCGCAGGGTACTGGTGTGGATGGGGCCGGTGAGCATTTCCACTTTCGCCGCTTCCAGATCCGCCACAAAGCGTTTGTGAATACTTTCGATCACCTGTTTTTTTTGTGGGTCGCGCACACTTTGCACAAAAGGAACCGCCGCCGAGGACTGCAGCAGTTTGACTTCCCAGCCGCGTTTGTGAGCGGCATAGGCGAGCCCCTGGGGCGAGCAGCCGCCGTGACCCTGGGCCATAAAAATGGTGGTGGCGTCGCGCCATAAATCCAGTTCGGTCATCTGGTCCGGTCGTACCCGCTTGTCCAATTGCCACATGGCCATCAACAGTGCCGCCGGACCGCAGGTAAACTCGGTGGTCTGGGCGTAATAGTGGACATGGCCGGGCTTGGGCAGGTAGCGGCCCAGCGGCTTCTCCATGCGCAGGGCGTCGCCGCCATCCTCGTAGTAGCCGGGCAAATGTTTAATGGGTTGGTAGCCGAGTGAGCGGTATAAATGAATGGCGGCCTGATTGTGGGTGGCCACTTCCAGCCGCAGAAACAGCGCGTCGCGCTGACAGGCCACCTCTTCCAGCGCCAGCATCAGGCGGCGGGCGTGGCCCTGGCCGCGCGCTTCCGGCGCGACCGTGAGGGAATACACCCGTGCCAGTGAGGTGCCGCGATGAAACAGAACCAATCCGTAGGCCATGACCGGATCACCCACCACCAACAGGGCATTCTGGGTGGTGTCCAGAAAGTGGCGAAAACTGCGCCGACTGATTTTGTCGCTGGTGAAGGTACGGCTTTCCAGCGCCGTAAGTGCATTGAGGTCAGCGGTGGTGGCCTGACGAACTAGGGAAGACATGTGGACACCGCCGCAAAAATAGTACTTGCCATATGCGCTGATTTTGACACACTGACGTGCTGATGCAAGCGCACTTTTACAGGAGTCCACGGCGAGCATGGCAGAGTTAAAACTAGTGGTGGAAAAACAACAGGACTGGGCCGGACTTTACCCCTCGGCCGATGTGATACAGGCACAGGACTACCTCACCCAGGCGCTGGATGCTGAGCGGGCGCGGGTGATCAACCTGTGTCGCCAGTACGATTATCTGAGTACCGGCTACTATTGCTCCCTGCTGGCGGAGGCGCGCGGCCACCAGGTGATGCCCTCGGTGAAGGTGCTGCGCGACCTGTCGCGGCGCCAGTGGCTGGGGGTGATTAATTTTGGCCCGGAGGTTGAGGCCAAGCTCAATGAGGCCGCCGGCGGTGAGGCGAAGCTGGAATTGATGGTGTATTTCGGCCAGACGCGCGTGCAGGCACTGGCGGATGTGGCGCGGCAGGTCTTTGAGCAGCTCGCGGTACCGGTGTTGCGGGTACAGTTTAGTGGCAAGAATGGCTGGCGTATTCACTCCATTGACGCGGTGGGTATGCACCAGCTTAACGATCAGCAGCAGACGGAATTCGCCGAGGCGCTGGATACCTACAGCCGTCTGGTGTGGCGCAAGCCGCGTGCCCGCAAGACCTACAAGTATGACATGGCGATACTGGTCGATCCCGAGGAACCCTTTCCACCCAGCAACAGTGTCGCCATCAAGCGCTTTATCAAGGCCGCGGCGCGCCACGGTATGCTGGCGGAAACCATCACCCGCAAGGACATGGGCAAGTTGCCGGAATACGACGCCCTGTTTATCCGCGCTACCACGTCGGTCAATCATTACACTTACCGCTTTGCCCGGCGGGCCCAGGCCGAGGGGCTGGTGGTGATGGACGACCCGGACTCCATCCTGCGCTGCACCAACAAAATTTACCTGTCGCAACTGCTGGAA
The DNA here is from genome assembly GCA_965652265.1 of uncultured Cellvibrionaceae bacterium. Classification (GTDB taxonomy): domain Bacteria; phylum Pseudomonadota; class Gammaproteobacteria; order Pseudomonadales; family Cellvibrionaceae; genus Gilvimarinus. Next base: position 5,247 of record CBFGUT010000028.1, read on the forward strand.
AAACACAAGTTGCCGGCGCCACCCACACGCATCCTCACCAAAAGCGACCTGGGTAAAGAACAGCGACTGATTGACGAACTAGGGCTGCCCATCGTTCTCAAAGTGCCGGACGGTTCCTTCTCGGTGGGGGTAAAAAAAGCCAAGACACTGGAGGAACTGACCGAGTCGCTCAAGGCCATGTTCAAAGACAGCGCGCTGCTGCTGGCTCAGGCTTATCTGTACACGGATTTTGACTGGCGCATCGGTGTGCTTAACGGTCAACCGCTCTATGCCTGTCGCTACTACATGGCTAAAAACCACTGGCAGATCTACAACCACGGGGGCGGTAAAACCGCTTCGGGAAAATTCGATGCCATGGCCACCTTCGAAGTACCCAAGCCGGTACTGCGCGCCGCTGTGGGGGCTGCCAAACTGATTGGCGATGGTTTCTACGGTGTCGATCTCAAGCAACGCGGCAAGGATGTTTTTATTATCGAGGTCAACGATAATCCTTCCATCGAGTCGGCGGTTGAGGACAAATACCTGGAGACGGAACTCTACGACACCATTATGGGCGAGTTTCGCCGGCGTTTGGATGCCCAATAGCAAAAAGGTTTGCCTATGAAAGCCCTGCCGTTACTGGTACTGCTGTTAATCTGTAGTGGCTGCCAGCAAGCCCAGGTTGCACAAGAGGTGGCTGCGCAACCGCCTGGGACGCCGCTACCCGAAAAACTATCCGCAGCCGAGGATCATGCCCGCCTGTTACACCGGCTGGACATCGATCAGCTGCGCCGCGGGGCCGACGGCGATGCCAACTCGCCATACGCAGCCAATTACGATGAGGCGCTGGCCAACAAGCACATGGCCAGCCTGCCCGATGTGCTGACATTGCCGGACGGCACGCCGATTACTTCCGCCAAGACCTGGCGACGGCAGGCGCAGCCGGCGCTCCGGGAAATCTTCAACCGGGAATTCTACGGTCGGGTACCGGAACACCTGCCACCCGTGCACTGGCGGCTGGCGGCCGTAGAGTCCGACACTCTGGGAGAACATCGGGTGTTGCGCAAGGTACTCACCGGGCTTGTGTTCCACGAGCAACACAGTGAACTCAATGTCACCATTGATGCCCGCCTGGTCACGCCACAATCGGCCTCGCGGCCAGTGCCGGTGGTGCTGGCGCTGAGCTTCCCGCCCCAGTTGTGGGAGCGGTTTCGCCAGCAGATGCCGGCCGATCGCTACGAGGCGGTGCGGGCGGAGGCGGAGCGCTGGAAACACCAGGTTCTGGAGGCGGGCTGGGGGTTTGTCGAATACTTCCCGGTGAGCGTACAGCCCGATACGGGCGACGAGTTGATGCGCGGTATTATCGGCCTCGGCAACGACGGCCAGCCGCGCGATCCCGACGACTGGGGCGCATTGCGCGCCTGGGCCTGGGGCGCCAGCCGGGTACTGGATTATCTACAGACGGACCGGGATGTGGATGCCGAGCGGGTGGCTATTCACGGCCACTCGCGCTACGGCAAGGCCTCGCTGGTGGCTCTGGCTTTTGACGAGCGCTTTGCCGCCGGCTTTATCAGTTCATCCGGAGAGGGTGGGGCCAAGTTCTGGCGCCGTCACTACGGGGAGCAAATCGGTAATATTGCCAGCAGCAGCCTCTACCACTGGATGGCGGGCAATTTCCTCAAATACGCCGGTCCCCTGACCGAGAACGACCTGCCCGCCGATGCCCACCAGTTGCTGGCCCTGGCGGCGCCGCGCCCGGTGTTTATCGGTGCCGGCACCGAGGGCGATCAGTGGGTGGACCCCCAGGGCAGCTTTACCGTGGCGCGCGAGGCCGGGCGGGTATACGAACTGTTGGATGTCGAAGGCATTCGCTACAGTGGTGAAGGGTACCCGCCGGTGAATACCGCTGTGATGGAAGGCAATCTTGCCTATCGCCGCCACAGCGGCGGCCACACCCCGGCCCCCAACTGGGAGGCCTTTATTGAGTTTTGGGGGCGGTATATTGGTGAACGGTGAGTGGATGCGTAGGTTGAGTAAGCTCCGCGCCACCCAACAATCCCGCGCCACCCAACAAACAAGTCTGACGTCGGACGTCTGAAGTCTGACGTTAAACATCAGACATCAGATCTCAGACCTCTTGCCGCGCTAGCGGTCCCGCTGCGGCACTGAGCGGGTGCTGGGTGAGCGGTGCTGTGCTCTAGGAGTGGCGGTGCGGTGTTGGACTCTGGGGCTCGGTGCCCGGTATTCCCGTGTTGCCGGCCGGTTGGCCTCTCGCTGGGGCAGTTGGCGTTGAATATGCGTCTCCTGCCGCTGTAAGCGCATATTGGAGGAGGAATCCGGGAGCCGGGACTCGCGCAGTTGTCGTTGCGTGCGCGTGAGGTCGGACGGATCGCGGTGATGCTCCCGCTGCAGGTTTTGACGCAGGGCCTCGCGACGGCTGTCGTGACCGCTGCTGCGCTCCACAGGCTGCCGATCGCGACTGTCCTGCAGACGCTCCAGGCGAGTCTGTGAAGAGGAATCGCGCAATGCCTCGATCCGAGCATTGTGTTCCCGCGGATTCACCACCTCCTGGCGGCTGCGGTGGTGTTGCAGACGCTCGGTGACTTCCCGGTGGCGGTTCGGAGTACTGTAGTGGCGGTCCACATGTACGCGCTGCTCGGGCTGAGCCCATTGCCGGCGCACCTCCACATGGCGGTAATGGGCGCCGCGGCGGTGATGGGGGTTGTGACGCCAGAAGCGCGCACCATCGTGGTAGCCGTAGTGGCGGTGGGAGTGATAGTAATAGGGGCGGTTGACACTGATCACCACGGTGCGGTGGGGCCAGTGAAAGCCGCTGAAATAAAACCAGTCACCGACGGGAGCATGGTAGCCCCAGTAGAAAACTCCCCGATAATGGGCCGGGCGCGACCAATAGTAGGGCGGATAGTCGGACCAGTGCCAGTGGCCGTAGACAACCCGGGGGTCGTAATAGGGGACATAGACCACTTCGCGGCGCACCGGTTGAATGGAGATGTACTTTTTCTCGCGCACCACTTCCATATGCTCCATATCCTTGAGCGTACCCTCATCCCAGGCCTGCTGCCGCAGTTCCTGAATGGCATTCAGCGTCTCCTCCTCGCTGGCCAGAAAAGCCTCGCCCACTTCCTGTGTCCAAAGTAAGTCCTCACTCATGCGGGAAAGCAGTTCAGGGAAGGCCAGCAACGCGCGGACACTGGGGTCCCAGTCCTCATCCCCGGCGGCATTGACGGCTTCCTGCCCACTCAGGTGCGAGTGTTTGCGCGCCCAGCGGTCGGCTTGTACCACCTCAATCGGGTAGGTGGCGGCGATCAATACATGGGTGAGCACCGTATCCGGATAGAGAGCGATGGGCGCCAGCAACTGATGCAGGCGTTCGCGCGAGTAAACCGGGCTGTCGCTGTCTTCGGCCCGCACCGCCGTACCGGCCAGCAGGGCCACCAGGGTGGCGATAGCGGTCAGGGTGGCAATCAACTTGTTCATGGTTCGCTCCTCGACGCCGGAGGCGCCGCTATGGGCATTGGTGGTCATGTTATCAGTTTAGCGGGTCTGTCTTAACCCAGGCTGAATATCTATTCAGCTCTGTTTGGTGCGAGTGGTGCGGGGCATCAGTGGCAGGCTACTTGGGACTTGCAACGGGGTTTTGTGAGGCCAGGCCCGAGAGCGGAAGATTTCCGATCCGTCCCCTTTGCTTTCCCACGATGCCCTTAACCTACTGATTATAAAAGATAAAAAGTGTCCCGTTTTGCGCCGGTAAAAGTGAGACAGGCCATGTTAGCGTTCACGGCCAAAGTGGGACGACAGTGTCATGGGGGCAGCCGATAGTGACGCGGCGTGGCCGGTCCAGCCGGCCTAACTGCCTATAACAATAACGGCTTGAGGATAGCTCAATGAACATTAACGACAAGTTTACATGCAAGCTCCTGGCATCCGCAGTGGCTTCCTGTGCCATCGCCGGCATGGCGGGTATCGCCCAGGCGCAAACCAGCGGCAACGACGACATGCTTGAAGAAGTGGTGGTGACCGGTATCCGTGCCAGTCTGACCCGTTCCATGGATATCAAGCGGGACGCCCGCGGTGTCGTCGATGCGATCTCCGCAGAAGATATCGGTAAATTCCCGGACACTAATCTGGCGGAGTCTCTGCAGCGGATTTCTGGTGTGTCGATAGATCGCTCCAATAACGAAGGTAGTAAAATTACCGTTCGCGGGTTTGGGCCCGACTACAATCTCGTGTTGTTAAATGGTCGGCAAATGCCCACCACTGGCGACTCCCGCTCATTCGAATTTGGCGATGTGGCCGCTGAAATTGTCAGCGGTGTGGAAGTTCATAAAACTTTCAGTGCCAACGATGTCACCGGTGGAATCGGCTCGCTGGTCAATATCAACACCGCTCGCCCGTTGAATAACCCGGGCTTGAATTTTTCGGTGGGCGCCAAGGCGATGATGGACTCAACCAACGAGACGGGAGACGATGTCACTCCTGAGGTTGCCGCCATTATCAGCAATACTTTTGCCGACGACACCCTGGGTGTGCAATTGGCGCTCTCTTATCAAGAGCGAGATAGCCGCCTGGTGAACGCGGATATTGCCAACTGGCGCAATAACTTCCACACCAGTGCCGGCAATATTGATATGTCGCTGGTGGAAGATAACAGAGCCGACCCGAGTGGCCCCACCTTTTACCCGCGTAACTTTGGTTATGGCATAGACGACATCAGCCGCGAGAGATTGAATGGTCAGGCGGTTGTCCAGTTTGCACCGACGGACAAGATTGAGGCGACCCTCGATTATACCTTTGTGGAAGTTGACTATGAGGCGCTGAATACCGGGGTTGGCATCTGGTTCAGCGACACCGGCGATGCACTCACGGACGGTGTTATCGACGAGAACGGAACCTTTGTCTCGGTGACCGAAGCGGGACAGGACTACGCTTCCAATATCCGTCAGAACACCTCGGAAACCGAACTTGACTCCGTCGGTTTAAATGTTAAATGGGACGTGAGTGAAAACCTGGCGCTGACGTTTGATGCGCACGACTCTTCTCGTCTGAACCAAGGCGTTGGTCGTGGTAACGACGCCTTCCTGATTCTGGGTGCGGTGGAAATCGACGAGAAAACCTACGATTCCACAGCGGGCGAAGACATTCCCTTTATGCACATCGACTTCGTGGACGATGGCGTGGGTATTGTCGACGGCGTGCCCACCGCCGAGTCGTACGACTCTCTGTTTGCACAGTCCGGTATCAATATCAACGCCTCAGATGTACAACAATTCCAGCTTGACGGCGAATGGACAACCAACGACAACAGTGGTTTGATCTCGGTTGATTTTGGCGCGGCCTTCACAGAGATCGCCAACCGCTGGCGTTCCTACAATACCGGACAGCTGCCACTGGGCTGGTATTCGGATAACCAGGCGCTGTGGCCGACGGATATGTTCACCACAGTGTCAACCGCAGGCCTGTTTCCTTCCTTCTCTGGCGGCGAGACCAACGTGCCCGTCTATCACACCTGGGATTTCGAGCGTGGTGTGGCCATTGCAGAGCAGCAGTGGGCGGATCACTCGGCCTCGCCGCTTCCCTCGTGGGGCACTGCGCCAGAGGGCACCACCATGCGCGCCGACACCGATGGTGATCCTGTCAGTGACCATCGCGTCACCGAGGAAACAACCTCTGCCTATGTCCAGTTCAACCTGGAGGGTGAACTCGCGGGTATGCCCGTACAAGTGGTGAGTGGACTGCGCTATGAAGCGACGGATATCGTCTCCAATAGCTTCCAGAAAGATCCGCTTGGACTCGTGTGGCAGAACCCAACCGAGTGGGGCCTTAACCTCGCTGAAGAGAGTACCTTTACCCATCGGACCGGTGAGTATGAGGTTTTCCTGCCGAGCGTGGATGTAAAGCTTGATCTGCGTGAGGATATTATTGGCCGCTTTAGCTATAGCCAATCCATTACCCGCCCGACGCTGGGCAACATGATCGGTACCCGCTCGGTGACCGATCGGCCCAAGCCGGGTGAGCGCAGTGGAACTCAAGGCAATCCAGACCTGAGACCCTTCACCTCCAACAATCTGGACTTGTCTCTTGAGTGGTATTACGGCGAGGCCAGCTACGCTTCAGTCGGCTTGTTCGTCAAACGTGTGGACAACTTTATTGTCGATCAGATTGTGTCAACCAATGTGTTGAATTTGCGTGATCCCCTGGAAGGTCCAAGAGCCCAACAGGCACGTGACGAGCTAGCCGCTGAAGGTGCGGAAATCACGGATGAAACAGTGTTTAATCGCATTAATGAAAATCAGGGCACCCAGGGCGGCATCACCCAGGTGGATGCCGATCCGTTGGCGCCATTCCAAATCTCCACTCCTAGCAATATGGAAGAAGCGACCTTGCAGGGGGCGGAATTTGCCATTCAGCACAACTTCGGAGAATCCGGTTTCGGTATGATCGCCAACTTGACCCTGGTGGGTGGAGATCTGACGGTTGACAATGCATCCACGGACTTCCAGTTTGTGTTGCCGGGTCTGAGTGATTCAGCCAACCTGATCGCTTTCTATGACAAGAACGGTTTGCAGGCGCGGGTTGCCTATAATTGGCGCGACAACTTCCTCAATGGTGTGGGACAGAACAACACGCCTATTTATACTGAGGAGTATGGCCAGGTGGATGTCACAGTCAGTTACGATCTTCCGTTCCTGGAGGGATTGACCATCTTTGCAGAGGGCATCAACGTGACGGACGAGTCGCAGCGACAGTACGCTCGCTACGAGAATATGTTCAAGCACGCTGAGCAGTATGGCGCTCGCTATAACATTGGTGCTCGCTACACCTTCTAGACTTGACTATGGTGGTGTGTCACCAGCCGCTCTTCGGAGCGGCTTTTTTATGCCCGCAGAACCGTGCTCCAGGGTTACAGCAGAAACATAAGGCGACTGTGATTGAGCACGGGGAGAGTGGCCAAACCCGCCAGAGGTTGGCCGAGCCCATTTTCGGGCGTTCATCACAATGTCGTGGGCGATTGGTGGAAGGATGTGCCATTACCCCTTTACTCCGCTGGCCACTGCTTCCCATCTCTGTGGCCTCAAGTGAGAAAAAAGTGGGACACGCTCTGTGGCGGATAATATTGCACCTCTCTACAGGCCAGTCACTGTGGGCCCCTTTCTATCCTGTTTGTTGCAATAAGGTGTCACCTTTGTGAATTTCACAAGGTGCGACGACGTTCGCGTGTCATGCGACTATAACGAGAGAGTCGTAAACCGCGAGTGACAATTCGGTGATAGTGATGACAATTTACGCGTCATCGGTGCACTCGGTGGAGCGGGCTTATAGCCCGACGAAACGGATGTGGTAGGCAAAGGACGGGACATAAATTTAATAATGAAAAAGGCACTTCCCCTCGGGGTAGTGACCCCAACCCGGAGTCGTTATGATGACAAAGACACCTATCTCCCGGTGGTTGTTGACCACCTTCGTGGGAGCTCTCGCCTTTAGTGCAAGCAGTGCCGCCCAGCAAGTGGGGCCGCTCTTGTGGGAAGAAAATTTCAATACCCTCGATACCGAGTTATGGAATGTTATCGAGGGCAATGGTTGCCAGTACGGGCCGGATTTATGCGGCTGGGGCAATCAGGAACTGCAGTATTACCTGCAGGACAGTGCCACCATAGAACCTATTCCCGGGGAGTCGGGCAACAATGCCCTGGTGCTCACCGCCCGCCACCAGACGGTGGAAGGCAGCGCCTTTACCTCGGGCAAGCTGGACAGCGAAAACAAGGTCTCCATCCAGTACGGTCTGATTGAGGCGCGTATTCGCGTGCCCGATCTCGACACCGGCCTCTGGCCCGCCTTCTGGATGCTGGGCACCAGCACCGCCAGTTGGCCGGCCAAAGGTGAAATTGACATTATGGAAATGGGTCACCGCCAGGCGGCCATCGACGAATTTCACTCCGGCACTCATATGAACAGTTTCACCGGCAGCAATTTGATTTTCTATGCCGATGAAGCCTGCGTGCCGGAAAATCCCACCTGCGCCGCCATGACCGCCTGGCAGACGGACAATGCCCATGTGTCGGCCACACCCATGAACGATCGCTTTGTCACCTACCGTTTTTACTGGACAGAGGAATCCATGCGTTTCGCGGTGGTGGACAATGGGGTGGAGTACGATATGTACGACGCCCCCATCGACAACAATCAGCAGAACGGTGTGTTCAAACAGCCCTTTTACCTGTTGATGAACCTGGCCGTGGGCGGCACCTTTACCGACGCCCAACAAAACAGCCAGATTACCGCGCCGCTGCCCGCCAAAATGTACATCGATTATGTGCGCGTCTATGAACTGGATGGCCAGGGCGAGGTGATACTGGGCAACCCCAGTACGCCCGAGGTGGGCACCTTTGGTGTGTTTACCGACGAGACGCCGGTGGACAACCAGTTGGAGGCCGGTGTCAGCTCCGATATCTATGTGTGGAGCGCCGACTCGCTGAGCGGTGGCAGCGAGCCCGCCTTCGAGGGTGAGAATGTGATCAGTTGGGATTACACCGCCCCCGGGCAATGGTTTGGCGGCGGTATCCAGGCGCGACAGGCGCGGGACATGAGCAACTTTGCCGACGGCAATCTGCGCTTTCGCATCAAGGTGCCAGCGGATGTCTCCTTCCGTATTGGCGTTACCGACACCTACACCAACGAAAACTACATCAGCTTTCCCGCCGGTGAAAACAAATACGGCCTGGTGCGCAACGGTGAGTGGGGCGAGGTGGTGATACCCGTGGCCGATTTGCGCGGGGAACTGGTGGCGCTGCAGTCCATGCAGTACCTGTTTGCCATCTTGAGTGAGGACCCACTGCCCGCCAGCAACTTTTCTCTGGCCATCGACGATATCGTCTGGGAAGGGGGCGGCAGTGTAGAACCCGATGCCGATGGCGACGGTATACCCGACAGCCTCGACCTGTGCCCCGACACCCCGGCAGGCACTAGCGTGAATAGCAGCGGCTGCGCGCTATTGCCGCTGCGACTCGAGACCGAGGACTACAGCGATTATTACGACACCGATGCCAGCAATAACGGCGGCGCCTACCGCAGCGATGGCGTGGATATCGAAGTGACCACCGATGTTACTGGCGATTACAATGTGGGCTGGACCGAGGCCGGTGAGTGGCTGACTTACAGCGCCAACCTGGCGGCCGGCACCTATACCGTCACCTCCCGGGTGGCGTCACTGCCCGGTGGCGGTGCCTACACCCTGGAAGTGGGCGACACGGCGCTGGACAGTATCGCCGTGCCGGCCACCGGTGGCTGGCAGAGCTGGATCACCCAGGAGGTGGGTACAGTCACCGTAACCGATGGCGACACCCCGGTGCGCCTTAATGTGGAAGCCGGACAATTCAATATCAACTGGATTCACCTGGCACCAGTGACCGACCCGGACAGCGATGGCGACGGTGTACCCGACAGCCAGGACAACTGTGCCAATACCCCGGCGAGCACGCCGGTGGATGCCAGCGGCTGCCCCCTGCCGGTGGACAGTGACGGCGACGGCGTCAACGACAGCAGCGACCTGTGCCCGGGCACCGCCAGTGGCGTTCCCGTCAATAGCAATGGTTGTCCCTTGCCGGCGCAAAAGCTGTTGCCCTCTGGCGTTGATGCCAGCACCGCCGATATGCCCGCCGCCAACGCCATCGACGGCGATATCAACACCCGCTGGGCCTCGGCGGGGCAGACCGACCCCTCCCACCTGACCGTGGATTTGGGCGATATGCGCACCCTGACGGAAGTGATTATTCACTGGGAGGCGGCCAACGCCGAAACATACGAAATACAGGGCTCCAACGATAACAACCAGTGGATTACACTGGCGACGCAAACCGGCGGCACCTTTGGTGAGCGTAGCGACACTGTGGCTATCGCCGGCCAGTATCGCTACCTGCGCGTCTACGGTATCAGCCGTAGCGCGGGCAACTACTGGGGTTACTCCATCTGGGAGCTGGAAGTCTACGGTTACGGCGGCGGCTCCAGTAGTTCGAGCAGTTCCAGCAGCAGTTCCTCCTCGTCGGTATCGGCCCCGGAGCAGGTAGAGATAACCGCTGGCAGTGGTGGCGATGTCACTTTCAGCATTCGCCTGGCGGAGCAAAAAAACCAGGTGCACCTGTTTACCCGGCGCAATGGCGTGCAGGACTATGACATCATCGACCTGCAGAACCAGCCGGGCGGCGAAGTGGCCAATGGCGATGGCAGTTACACCTATCGGGCGACACGCAGCGGTGCCTACAGCGACGGCGATCTGGTGGAAGCGCGCTTTTATACCTATCGTCCCGCCAGCGGTCAGGTCTTCTACCCCGGCCCGGATCACACCGGCTGGGAGGCCATCACCTATCAGGGAGATGCCACTTCCAGCTCATCGAGTTCGGTGGCCAGCTCTTCCAGCAGCTCGGTGTCCAGTTCCTCGTCCAGTAGCAGCTCCAGCAGTGTGGCCCTGGGGCCGGTGACACCGCTCTACGATAGCCAGACGCCACTGGAAGGCCCGATTGTTTTTGATCGCGGCGATGCCCTGGTTACGCGCTTTGCCGATCGCGCCCGCGACCGTCACGCCAAAGAGGATCATTTCCAGGCCTATGACCACTACCTGAGTTTCTACTGGGAGCACCGCACCGCCAGCGTGGAGATTATCGACACCGTCGCCAAGGGCGGTTCCACTGTACGCATGAATGTGAAAACCCAGTGGCGCCTGAACGACACCGAGGCGGAAAACCGCTGGTTCTATCGCGGTGTGGGCACCGTGGCCGAGTACTGCGATAACGGCACCATGGTGGTGGAGGATGACCTTAACTACCACAAGGAGCGCAGCCACAACTGTCGCGAGGGACGGCAGATACAACTCGGCGATAAGCTGGAATTCGAGATCAGCCAATTTCTCGATCCCAGCGTGCCCAATGGCCGTGCCGCTTACTATGGCACAACTTACCTGTATATCGTCGGCGAGGGCCTAGTGCCCTGGGATGTGGGCGGTTCAACTCCCGCCGGTGGCATTAAGGACTCGGTAAAAATTCCCGAAAGTGCCTGGCTGGGTGGTGAGACGACTATTCACGCGGATACATCGGGCGAACCCGACAACCGCTTCCTGCAAATGGCCACCAACCTCGGCTACGACAACGGCCAGCCCTTTGTGTTGGGCCGGCGGGTGTTACATACCTCCTTCGAGGACGGCACCCACGATGAGCGACCACTGGAAAACCCGGTGTTTACCGAGATGGTGGGTCAGGCAGGACCGCACTATATCAATGAGAGCTGCGCCGGCTGCCATGTGCGCAACGGCCGCGCCGCGCCCAACGCGCCGGGCGAACACCTGGACAAGTGGGTGTTCCATGTGGGCGACGCCGCCGGTAATTCTCATCCGGCGCTGGGGCGTATTCTGCAGGCCGAAACGGCCGATGGCGCCGCCAGCGAGGGGGAGGTCATGATTGACTTCTGGAGTGAATCCAACGGTCTGCGCTCGCCCAACTATGTGTTTACCGGCGTGACACCCGAGACGTTTTCCGCGCGTATCACCCCGCAACTGGTGGGCATGGGGTTGCTGGAAGCCATCCCGGAAACCGCTGTTCTCGCTGCCGAGGACCCCGATGACAGTGACGGCGACGGCATCTCCGGGCGCGTCAATCGCGTATCCGACTCAGAGACTGGTGACACCCGCCTGGGCCGTTTTGGCTGGAAAGCGGGCACTGCCAGTGTACGTCACCAAGTGGCGTCTGCCTTCAATACCGATATGGGGGTGATGACCTCGGTACTGCCCAATCCCGACTGTGGCGCCGGGCAAACGGATTGCGGTGCGGGCGGACCGGAGTTGGCCGACGAACACCTGGACAACCTGGTGAAGTATATCTCCCTGCTCGGGGTACCCCCGCAGCGCGATTACCACGACCCGGTGGTGCAACAGGGCCAGAATCTGTTCAGCCAGATTGGCTGCGCCGACTGCCACACACCCAGTTTCCAGACCAGCCAATTCCATCCGCTGGCAGAACTGCGCGACCAGACTATTCACCCCTACACCGATTTGCTCCTGCACGATATGGGGCCGGGGCTGGCGGATAATCTGGGCGAGGGCGATGCCAGCGGCAGTGAATGGCGCACCGCCCCCCTGTGGGGGCTGGGCCACTCCGCCTGCGTGACCGGCGGCACCACGGTGGCCGCCCAGGGTGACCAGGTATGCACCCCGGTACACAGCTACCTGCACGATGGCCGCGCCCGCAGTATCGAGGAAGCGATTCTCTGGCACGGTGGCGAAGGTGAAACTGCACGTCAGCAATACCAGGCATTGTCCGCGGGTGATCAGCAGGCGGTGTTGCGGTTTTTGCAGTCGCTTTAAAACGTGTCTGTTGTCTGTGGTCGTACGTCCGACGCTGAACTTTCGTTATTTTCTGAGCGCTAAGAATAGCTCCCTCCACCGCTTGCGGGGGAGGGTCGGGGTGGGGGAGTTAGGGGTGGCACGGTGGTTGGAAAGCCGGACGTCTGACGTCGGACGCTGAACGAAGGCTAAACAGGTGTCCCATCTTATGATTTTGGCAAAAGGTGGGGCGAAACAGCCATTAATGACTGCCATGCTATGCCTGTCGTTATATGGGCACCGGGTTTCCGGTTATGACGACGAAGCATCGCCCGCGGATAGCTTCCCGGGCAGTGTGACCGGTTTATACGATACATGAGCCGGCTCTTTACATGTGGTTTTCCCCCCTCACCTTGAGGGGGGCTTTTTCCGGCAGGCGATCAATAATAACGAGGTTAAAAAAATGATGAGAACTTCAATCGGTGGGTTGGCAGTGCTGCTTATGGCGCTGGCCGGCTGTGGCAGTGATAACGATGATGATAACAACAGTTCCTCCAGTACCCCCGTCTCGTCCAGTTCCAGCTCTTCCAGTAGCAGTTCTGAGGCGGGCACCTGGGAAATGGTGTGGAACGATGAGTTCGACGGCGACGCTATCGACCCGGAAAAGTGGTCGCACGAAACCAATTGTTGGGGTGGCGGCAATGCCGAGCAGCAGTGTTATACC
>CBFGUT010000029.1:0-18186 GCA_965652265.1 uncultured Cellvibrionaceae bacterium
GTATGGCGAGAGCATCGCCCATGCCGCCCAGTTTGCCCAGACGGGCAATGTTGATGTGGGGATACTCGCTCTGTCACTGGCTCTCAGCCCGGCACTGGCCGACCGGCCACACAGTCCGGTGCCGCGGACGTTGCACAATCCCCTGCGGCAGGGCTTTATGCTCACTCGGGCGGGTGCCAATAGCCCTCTGGCAAGAAGTTTTGCCGAGTATGTCCGTAGTCCTGAGGCCCGGGAAATACTGGCGGCCCACGGTCTGGTGGCGGTGGAGGAAACCCGTGAGTGAAGGCGACTGGCAGGCCCTGTGGCTGACGGCGCGGCTGGCGACCCTGGTGACGCTGATTCTGTTGGTGGTGGCTACGCCTCTGGCCTGGTGGCTGGCGCGCAGTCGTGCACCCTGGCGGGGCGCGGTGGCGGCGCTGGTGGCCCTTCCCCTGATATTGCCGCCCACGGTACTGGGTTTCTATCTATTGCTGGCCATGGGCCCGTCGGGGCCGCTGGGGCAGTTTACCGAGTGGGCCGGTTGGGGGCTCTTGCCCTTCAGTTTTACCGGCCTGGTAGTGGCCTCGGTGGTCCACTCGCTGCCGTTTATGGTGCAGCCTCTCTACACAGCTTTTAGCGCCATTGGCGATCGCCCCCTGGAAGTGGCAGCGACCTTAAGGGCGGGGCCCCTGGACCGTTTTGTTACCGTGGTGGTGCCGCTGGCGCGCTCGGGCTTTCTGACCGGTTCGGTACTGGCCTTTGCACACACGGTGGGCGAGTTCGGTGTGGTGCTGATGATTGGCGGCAACCTGCCGGGCGAGACGCGGGTGGTGTCGGTGCAGATATACGATTATGTGGAATCCCTCGACTATGCTCAGGCGCACCGGTTGGCGGGACTGATGCTGGCCTTTGCCTTTACCGTGCTGGTGGCGGTTTACGCCTGGCGCCCGGCGCGGATTCGTGGAGGTGGACATGACGGGCATTAGCGCGCGCTTCGCCCTCGAGTGGCCGGGTTTTAGCCTGGATGTGGACTTGCAACTGCCGGGGCGCGGGGTCACCGCGCTGTTTGGCCCCTCGGGATCGGGGAAGACCACAGTACTGCGCTGCCTGGCCGGTCTGGAACGCGCCCCCGGCGGGTATTTGCGCTTTCAAGGGGAAGTCTGGCAGCAAGGCCGCTATTGCCTGCCCGTGCATAAACGGCCATTGGGTTATGTCTTTCAGGAGGCGAGTCTCTTTCCGCATTTGACGGTGCTGGACAATTTGCGTTACGGGCAGCGCCGCAGTGGAGCCGACAGGTTGCCACTGGAGCGGGCCGCGGCGCTGCTGGGCATTGAGCCGCTGCTGGGGCGTCGACCGCAGGCATTATCCGGTGGCGAGCGCCAGCGCGTGGCCATTGCCCGGGCGCTGGCGGTGAATCCGCGTCTGCTGTTGATGGATGAACCGCTGGCGGCGCTGGACCTGGCGCGCAAACGCGAGATATTGCCCTATCTGGAGCGCCTGCACGAGTCGCTGGAGATTCCCATTATCTATGTCAGCCACGCACCCGAGGAGGTGGCACGGCTGGCGGACACCCTGGTGGTGATGGAGGCGGGGCGAGTGCGGGCCGCCGGCCCTCTCGCGGACATACTGCCCCGTTTTGATTTGCCCATTGCCCTCGGAGAAGATGTGGGCACGGTGGTGGCGGGTCGGGTGGAGAGTATTGAGCCCGAGTGGCATCTGGCACGAGTGGCCTTTTCCGGTGGTCACTTGTGGGTGGCGGACAGCGGGCTGAGAGTGGGGCAGGCGGTGCGCCTGTGGGTGTTGGCGCGGGACGTCAGCCTGGCAACCACGGCGCCGGTAAACAGCAGTATTCAGAATCAGCTGCAGGGGCGGGTGGAAGCCATCGGCGATGACCGCCAGCCGGGGCAGGCCCTAGTGCGGGTACAGGTGGCGGATACACTGCTTATGGCGCGCGTGACCCGTCGGGCACTGGCCCAGTTGGCACTGGCAGTGGGTGATCCACTGTGGCTGCAGGTGAAATCCGTGGCATTGATGGAGTGATTCACTTCTTCGATGTCTCACAGGTATGGCATTGCCCAGTGTAGTCGGGGACTTCAATTTGCAGGGTGGTGTGGCGGATACCGTATTGCTGTTGCAACTGTTGTTGCGCCTCGCTCAGCAGCGCTGCGGTATCGGTCTGGGAAGACTCTACTTCCAGGTGGGCGGTCAGACTGGTTTCGGTGGTGCTGAGGGCCCAGACATGCAGATCGTGTACGCGAGTGACAGCGGGTAAATTGGCCAGCGTGGTCTCCACCTGAGCCAGTTCGATATGGTCGGGAACGCCATCAAACAGCAGGTGCAGGGATTTTTTCAACAACGGCCAGGTGCCGAGAGTCACCACCAAGACTATCACCAGGCTGGCGGCGCTGTCCACCCAAGGCCAGCCGCGCCACCAGTAGAGTGCCCCCGCGATCACCACGCCCACTGAAACCAGGGCATCGGCGGCCATATGCAAAAAAGCGCCGCGAATATTGAGATCGTGTTTGCTGCCGGCCATAAATAAATAAGCGGTGATACTGTTAATTACCACGCCGATACCCGCCACCACCATAATAGTGAGAGCTTCCATCGCCGGCGGGTTCTGCAACCGGGCCAGGGCTTCGAGAGTGAGCCACAGCATAGCTGCCAGCAGTATGACCGCATTGACAAAACTGGCGAGGATGGAGGCCTTGCGCCAGCCGTAAGTGTGGCGCTGGCTGGCACCGAGCCGCGCCGCCGCCAGCCCGGCCCAGGCCAGCAAGAGGCCGCCCACATCGCTGAGGTTGTGGCCGGCATCGGCCAGCAGCGCCAGGGAATTGGTGAGCCAGCCATAACCCGCCTCCACCAGCACAAATCCCAGGTTGAGGACAATGCCGATGACAAAGGCGCGGTTGACATGGTCTGGCTGGTGATGGTGGCCCATAGTGATATCGTGTCAGCTTTACATCTGGGTGAGGCGCCGCAGCCGTTCGATTTCCTCCAGTAGATCGGCACAAAAGGCCGCCAGTTCGGGGCTGGCTTCAAAGTCGCGCTCCAACTGGCACAGCCGCCGTGTGCGGCGCAGGTGATAGCTGCTGAAACGCCAGCCTTGCACCTGGCCTTCCCCCTCGTCAATAAGCCCGGCCTCCAGGCGTTCGACTACCCACTCCTCTTCCACCTGGCAGGCTCGAGCCAGTTCTGCCAGGCTCAGTGCCCGCTGCTCCAGCACTTCCCCGTGCACCGGTCCCGATTCATCACTCTTTGGCTTTTCGCTCATGGTATCTGTCCTCAATCTGATGGCTGCTGGCGCACTCAGGTCCGCCCCTGGGCTGTTGTCTGACGCGGGTTGAAGTGCATTTCGTCGCGCATGGTCCGATAGATTTCCCGGGCGCGCTCAGTGTCGGCAGGTGGAGTCATGACTTCCAGGACGATATATAAATCGCCCGGTTCGCGAGCGGGAATACCCCGCCCCTTGAGGCGCAGCTTGCGGCCACTCTGGCTGTTGGCGGGCAGGGTGAGCTTCACTGGACCGCCTGGCGTGTGTACTTCAATAGCGCCTCCCAGCGCCGCCTCCCAGGGGGTGACGGGCAACGTCTGGTAGACGTCCCGCCCCTCCACCCGCAGGCGTGGGTCCGCCTTGAAGTGGATTTCCAGATAGAGATCACCGGGCTCCGCCCCGCCCAGGCCGGGCGCGCCCTTACCGGCCAGACGAATGTGCTGGCCCTCGCGCACGCCCTTGGGAATCTTGACCTTGAGGGCGTGCTCGCGGGTGACGACGCGCCCGTGCGGGTCCATTTCCCGGGAGGCCAGGTTCAAGGTCTGGGTGGTGCCCTGATAGGTATCGGCCAGCTCGATGGTCACGCTGGCGTGGCGATCTTCGCCCCGGCGTCGGAAGTCCTGCTGCCGGTGTCCGCCGCCAAACAGGTTTTCAAAAAAATCACTGAAATCCGCCCCACTAAAACCTTGCGGTCCCGTGTCGAAACCCTGTGACTGGTAGGCGCCCCAGTCGGGGGGCGGCTGGAAGTCCTCACCGGCGCGATATCCCTGTCCCAGCTGATCGTAGGCGGCGCGTTTTTCCGGATCGGTCAGTACGTCGCGCGCTTCGTTCAACTCGCGCATTCTGGCTTCGGCATCCGTTTCCTTGCTGACGTCCGGATGATATTTGCGCGCGAGTTTGCGGTAGGCTTTCTTGATATCGTCGGTGCTCGCCTGTTTGTCCACACCGAGAATCTGGTAGTAATCCTTGAACTGCATACGCGGGATACCTCAGGGATAAATACTGACACGAGTATAGCAGTCTGTTATCGCCGAGCTGTAAGTCCATTGTCGGGCTTGCTGACATGCCCGAGGGGATTGGGTGAAGACAGCATTTTGGGTTCTCTCTCACAGCTATTTTGTTTACCCGGCACCCGATAACGACAGTAGGGCGAGATTTACAAAGGCGGACAACTGTGGCGCAATAGCGCCTGAGCACCCCTTACGGAGAAATCACGGCATGCCACTGACCCAGCGTTTGCGTTCCTTCGCTCTGATGACTTTATTGCTCCTGTCAATGCCACTGATGGCGGATGACGAGGGGTTAAAAATATCGCCCGATAACCCCGCGCTGCGCTATAGCGGTCGTGTGGATTTTACCGACCCCAAAGCGCCGCAACTCACCTGGCCCGCCACGCGGGTGGATTTGCGCTTCACCGGTAGCAGTGTCGCCATCACCCTGAACGATGAACTGGGCAAGAATTTCTATAGCGTCTTTCTCAATGAAAACTGGGCGCAGCCGCGGGTATTGGAACTGATGCAGGGCAGCCACACCTATCTGGTGGCCGACAACCTGCCCGAGGGTGAACACCACCTGACGCTGTTCAAGCGCACGGAGGGCGAAGAGGGCGCCACCGCCCTGGAAGCTATTTACCTGCTGGAGGGGGGGGAATTGCTGGCGCCACCGCCCGCGCCCGAGCGGCGTATGGAGATCTACGGCGACTCCATTACCAGCGGCATGGGCAATATGGCGGATTTAGTGGATGTGGACGACCGTTTGGCGGACAAGAACAGCTTTCTCTCCTACGGCGCTATGGCGGCGCGCGAGCTGGGGGCGGAGTATCGCAGTATTTCCCAAAGTGGTATCGGCATTATGGTGAGCTGGTTTGATTTCACCATGCCGGATTTTTTCGATCAGGTGAGCGCCGTGGGCGACAACGATACCCAGTGGGACTTCAGCCAGTGGACACCCCAGGTGGTCGTCATCAACCTGTTCCAGAATGACAGCTGGCTGGTGGAAAAGCGTCTGGACCCGGTGCCCGACGACGAGGCGCGTATCCAGGCCTATATGGAGTTTCTCGGCGAGATTCACCAGCGGTACCCTCAGGCGCTGATTATTGCCGCGCTGGGCAGCATGGACGCCACCCAGCGCGGTTCCCCCTGGCCCTGGTATATTGAGCAGGCGGTGGCGCGCTTTGGCGAGGCGCACCCGGAGGCCAGACTCGATACCCTGTTCTTCCCCTACGAGGGCTATGGTCGCCATCCGCGGGTGGTGCACCACGAGGCCAATGCGGAACTACTGGTGAAAAAAATCCGCTCGCATATGCCCTGGTAATCCCACCCGTTTGCGTGCCTATGGCGCGGGTGCCCGTGCCGCAGGAAAGTGGTGGTATACGGCGTCGCGGAAAGGCTTGTGCAGGGGCACGGGGCCAAAGGGAATGTACTGGGTGAAGAGCACGGCGGTGATGTCATTGGCCGGGTCCACCCAGAACAGCGTATTGGCGTAGCCGTCCCAGAAAAATTCGCCCACCGCGCCCGACGCCTCCTCGCTGTTGGCGGGCGGGGCCAGACGCACGGCGAAATTAATACCGAAGCCTACCTGGCCCTTGTTGGGCAGCCAGGATAGGTCTTCAATGGTTTCCGGCAGGGCATCCGTGGCCATCAGTGCCACTGTCTCCGGCTGCAGGATACGCGCTCCCTCCAGTTCGCCGCCGTTTGCCAGCATGCGGGCGAAACGCATATAGTCGTCCAGGGTCGATACCAGGCCGGTACCGCCGCGGCGCAGGGGCCAGGGCTGGAGGTAGTCGCTGAAACCCACTTCATCACTGGTGCGTACCATATTGCCCTCGGTCCACTCGTAGAGGGCGGCCAAACGCGCGCGCTTTGCCTCGGGCACGAAATAACCGGTGTCGTGCATCTGCAGTGGCTCGAAAATGCGCTCCTGCAGAACCGACTCCAGGGGTTGTCCGGCCAGGACTTCCACCAGCCTTGCCTGCACATCGGTGCCGGGACCGTAGATCCACCGGGTACCCGGGTCCGCCACCAGCGGTACACTGCTCAATCGCTCGCTCATCTGCGCCAGGGTGTTCTCGCGGTCGAAGGGTGCAGCGGTGAGGTAAGCCTGTCCCGGCGGAGTGCTATCGGGCGCGGCGATAAACCCCGCCGTGTGACGCAGTGTGTCGTAGATGGTGATTGGGCGGCTGGGTGCCCGATAGGGCTGATCGGTCTCGTCCTGATACACCTGCATGTCGCTGTACTCCGGCAGGTAATCGGCCAGGGGATCATCCAGTTGGAAGAGGCCCTCTTCGTACAATGTCATTAGTGCCACACCGACAATGGGTTTGGTCATGGAGTAGAGGCGCACCAGGGTATCGCGCTGCATGGATTGCTCGGTTTCGCGGTCGGCCATGCCGTAGGCACCAAAGTAGGCCTGTTCGCCATTGTGGTATACCAGCGCTGACACGCCAATCAGCCCCGACTCTTCCACCAGCTGTCGCAGTGTCTGATCGAGGTGCTGTTGATCCAGCTGTTCAAGCGCCGCAGAGGAAGCGGTTGGCTGTTTCTTGTCGGTTGATGTTGAGGACTCGGGCGATGGCTGGCAGGCCACCAACATCAAGGTCAGGCCGAGGGCAAGAAAGGATTTCATGGCGGCTCTCCGGTGTTGTTATTTGATCGGTACTATACCGCAGCCTTTTGGCCACCACAGTACTTTAACCCCAGGTATAAAAAAAGCCGGGCAGGGCCCGGCTCGGAGCAGTCGAGAGTCAAAAATTACAGGCCGTAATCGCTGCGACGCACTGTTTCGCTATCGCGCAGATATTTGTCGATACGCTCGATATCCGCCGGGGTCAGTATCCCCGCCGCTTCGCGCAGACGAATGGTCTGGATAATATAATCGTATAGCGCATTGGAATAATCGCGCCGGGCCTGATAGAGCGCGCGCTGGGCCAAGAGTACTTCCACCAGGTTGCGGGTCCCCACTTCGAAGCCCGACTGGGTGGCGCGCACGGCGCTCTCGTTGGAGACAATGGCCTGGGCCCGTGCCTTCACCTGAGCGACGCCGGTTTCCACCGCCAGGTGCAGCGAGCGGGTGTCCTGGATTACATTGCGCTGCTGGGCGTTGAACAGTTCCTCGGCTTGCATGGCCTGCGCGTGGGCTTGACGGCGCTGGCCGGACAGTCGGCCGCCGGTAAACAGGGGGACACGCAGGTGCAGGCCCACCGAGTAACCTTCGCGCTCCCAGTCATCCAGCAGTACGCTGTCGCTTTCGCTTTCATTGTGTGTCTCGCTATAGCCGGCACTGGCGGAGAGCGTGGGTAGATGATCGGCGCGGGCGGTGCGTGCGCTCTGGCGTGAGGCCTCGGCACTGTAGCCGGCAGCCTTGAGGGTAAAATTGTTTTCGAGGGCGAACTCCACCCAGCTGTGACGATCGGTGGGGGTGGGCTGGACCACGGGGAAGTCTTTACTCAGGGGAGCAATGGCGTCGTGAGTTTGCCCGGTGAGCACCTCCAGTGCCTCATAGCTGATGCCCAACTGGCCGCGCGCCTGCAGGGTGGCTGCGGAGGCACTGTCGTAGGCCGCCTGGGCATCGTGCACGTCGGTGATGGGGGTCAGGCCCACCTCAAAGCGCTGATTGGTCTGTTCCAACTGCTGTTCGAGAGCTTTTTCCTCCGCCAGGGTGGCTTCAAGGTTGTCCACCGCGCGCAGCACGTTAAAGTAGGCTTCCGCCACCCGTACGATCAGACTTTGCTGGTCGGCGGAATACTCGGCCTCCGCCTGCTCGCTGAGGGCAATGCCGCGCTTATAGGTATGCCAGGCGCCCAGGTCGAAAATGGCCTGTTCGAGGCTGATGCCCCAGTCAACCACATCGCCACCGGCGTTTGCTGTGGCGCCATTGGCGGGCAGGCCGTCGGACAGGGCGTAGACAGTGTCCGCTTCGCTGATGGTGTAGTTGGCGCTGCCGTTGAGTTGCGGCAGCAGGTTGGCACGGCCCAGGGTGCGGTATTCAAGCCCTGCCTTGTAGGCAGCGGTATCCGCCTTGAGCTGTGGGTCGTTTTCCAGTGCCAGTTGATAAATGTCGTCGAGCGAGTTGGCCTTGGCGCCAGCGGCGAAGGCCACCAGTGCAGCCAGAAGATAGTGCTTGGATTTTTTCATTTGGTTTTCCAATTCTTGTCGTGCGTCCATCGTTGTGGGTGAGAGCCAAAGTCTGCCCAGTCTGTTTGCATTAGACGCGCCAGGGGCGGTTTTGGATGCGTGTATTAGCGACAGGGACTGAGTTTAGCGGTTTGTGGCCTTCAGGTCGATATGAATATACGTTCATTTTTGCCGCTGGCAAGTAAAAAACCGTAAAAAAGAACGGCTGATTGCGCCTTTACAGCATCAGGCTGCTGCTCTAGACTGACGCCAATTCTTGTCGGGGTGCCTGGCTGGACTGTCTGTCCGGCCTCGCTGAGAAAGACCCGCAGACCTGATCCGGTTAGTACCGGCGTAGGAAACGAGAATATCGAGAGTCTTCCCTGGCGCTCTTCCTGCGCTTTTGCCTCCCGTATTTTCCCTCGCGCTGCTGCCGGACTGACCGGAGCGGCCACAATGCAGTCATTATCTTCCATCGTTCTCACCATTGCCGGCAGCGACAGCGGTGCCGGTGCCGGCATTCAGGCCGATCTCAAGACTCTGGCGGCACTGGGTGTCTACGGCTGTAGCGCCATTACTGCCGTGACCGCCCAAAACACACGTAGGGTTTCAACAGTGCACAGCCTGCCGCCGGCCCTGGTGCGCGAACAGATGGAAACCGTCTTCGAGGATATGCCGGTG
This sequence comes from uncultured Cellvibrionaceae bacterium, assembly GCA_965652265.1. GTDB lineage: Bacteria > Pseudomonadota > Gammaproteobacteria > Pseudomonadales > Cellvibrionaceae > Gilvimarinus. The sequence goes on from CBFGUT010000029.1 coordinate 9,046, forward strand.
GCGGCGGTAAAAACCGGCATGCTGGCCAATGCGGGCATTGTGCGGGCGGTGGCTGCCGGTCTCACCGAGCGTTCGCATCTCCCCTTGGTGCTGGACCCGGTCATGGTCTCCTCCAGCGGCCAGCGCCTGCTTGATGAAGCCGCAGTAGACACTTTGTTGACCCACTTGTTGCCGCGCGCCACCCTGCTGACCCCCAATCGCCTGGAAGCCGCCGCCCTGCTGGGCTGCCGGCCCGCCACCAGTCTCGAGCAAGCACACCATCAGGCGGCACAGCTGCTGGCCCTGGGGCCGGCGGGCGTGTTGCTGAAAGGCGGCCACGATCATGGAGGTGAGGTGATCGATCTACTGATGACGCCCGCCGGTGCCGAGTTGTTCCGGGCGCCGCGTCTGCACACACCCAACACCCACGGCACGGGTTGCACACTGGCTGCGGCCATTGCCGCCGGGCTGGCACGGGGGCTGTCCATGAGCGCCGCCGTCAATGCCGCCCACCGGTATCTGCAACGGGCGCTGGAGCGGGGCTCGAGCCTCAGGGTGGGTGGTGGCCATGGGCCTGTACACCATTTTCATGCCTACTACTAGGGCCTGTTAACACTATGTGAATACAGCCTGTTGCGGCTAAAAATTCGCCAATCAAGGCGCGAGGAGAGTGGTTTGTTCAGCATATCCCTATGCTTCACCCCTTCGGGGCTTGCGCGCAAAAACGCTCCCGGCGTTTTTGTGGTTATTCCAAATGAGCGAAAGCTGGCCCCGCGAGCGCAGCGAGTGTATTGGGTCCGAGCAACGCAGAGTAGCGGATTTTTAGCCGCAACCCGAAGGGCTGGAGCCAGTTTTGTCCCCAGCGTTGTTGCCGTTCGCTTATTTGGAACCACCAAACTGCACTCACGGCGCCTAGCTGGAAACAAAACTGGCTTCCAGCAGGTGCATTCAAATAGTGTTAACAGGCCTTAAGGAGACGTTATGTCAGAGTCGGAGAATGCCAGTGTGAACCAGGATGTGCGGGTGGACCACGCTTCCGTACAGCCGTTCACTGGATCGAGGAAAATCCATGTGCGCGGAACGCGAGCGGACATCTGTGTACCCATGCGCGAAATTCAATTGGATGTCACGCCGACCGCCTCCGGCGGGGAGTGCAATCACCCGGTGCGGGTTTACGATACCTCCGGTCCCTACACCGACCCCGCGGTCAGTATTAATTTGCGCGAGGGTTTGTCCGAGGTGCGCACGCCGTGGATTATCGAGCGCAACGACACCGAACTGCTACCGGAGGAGACCTCGCAGTATACCCGCGCACGGCGGGAAGATCCCCAGTTGGCTTCGCTGCGTTTTAATCTCAAACGCCAGCCGCGGCGGGCCCGATCGGGCTGCAATGTTACGCAAATGCACTACGCCCGCCGGGGTATTATCACACCGGAGATGGAATATATCGCCATCCGCGAAAATATGGCGCTGGCCCAGGCGCTCGAGCAGGGTGAGGCACAGCATCCCGGCGAGGCATTTGGCGCGGTCATTCCCGGGGAAATTACCCCCGAATTCGTGCGCAGCGAAGTGGCGCGCGGGCGGGCCATTATTCCCGCCAACATCAACCACCCGGAAGTGGAGCCGATGATAATCGGGCGCAATTTTCTGGTAAAAATCAACGGCAATATCGGCAACTCCGCACTGGGTTCATCCATTGAGGAGGAGGTGGAAAAGCTGACCTGGGGCACCCGCTGGGGGGCGGATACCATTATGGATTTGTCCACCGGCAAACATATTCACGAAACCCGCGAGTGGATTGTGCGCAATGCCCATGTGCCCGTGGGCACCGTGCCCATTTACCAGGCGCTGGAAAAAGTGGGCGGCGTGGCCGAGGAGCTCAACTGGGAAATTTTTCGCGACACTCTAATTGAGCAGGCCGAGCAGGGTGTCGATTATTTCACAATTCACGCCGGCGTACTCTTGCGCTATGTGCCGCTGACGGCGGAGCGGGTCACCGGCATTGTGTCGCGCGGCGGCTCCATTATGGCCAAGTGGTGTCTGGCGCATCACCGGGAGAGTTTTCTCTACACGCACTTTGAAGAGATTTGCGAGATTATGAAGGCCTATGATGTGAGTTTCTCGCTGGGCGACGGCCTGCGCCCGGGCTCCATCGCCGATGCCAATGACGCCGCCCAGTATGCCGAGCTGGAGACGTTGGGAGAACTCACCAAAATTGCCTGGCAGCACGATGTGCAGTGTATGGTAGAAGGGCCGGGGCATGTCCCTATGCACCTGATCAAGGCCAATATGGAAAAACAGCTGGCAGCCTGTGACGAGGCGCCGTTCTACACGCTTGGCCCGCTGACCACCGATATCGCGCCCGGCTACGACCACATCACCTCCGGCATCGGCGCCGCTATGATTGGTTGGTACGGCTGTGCCATGCTCTGCTATGTGACGCCCAAGGAGCACCTGGGTCTGCCCAACAAAGCCGATGTCAAGGAGGGCATCATTACCTACAAAATCGCCGCCCACGCTGCCGATCTGGCCAAGGGACATCCGGGAGCGCAACTGCGCGACAATGCCCTGTCGAAGGCGCGCTTTGAATTCCGCTGGGAGGATCAGTTCAACCTGGGGCTGGACCCGGATACCGCGCGCCAGTATCACGACGAGACCCTGCCTAAGGACTCGGCTAAAGTGGCCCACTTCTGTTCCATGTGTGGCCCCAAGTTTTGCTCCATGAAAATCAGCCAGGAGGTGCGCGATTATGCCGCCAGCGAGAGCGGGGAGCAGGTGGTGCGAATGCTTGATGTGGAGGCCGAGATGCAGCAAAAAGCGCGGGAATTTTCCAGCCAGGGTGCGGTGCTTTACCGGAAAGTCTAGGCAGGTCGGATGTCTGACGTCTGATGTCGGACGCGGTGGAATTGTTAACGTCTGAGTGTGAAAGAGTAACTCCCTCCATCGATTGCGGGGGAGGGTCGGGGTGGGAGCATTTGCAAGTTGTTCGGCGGGTGTTGATAATAATCGGCTTTTGATTGCGCCATAGAGGTCATCATGCCGCCATCGTCTTCCCGCATGGGGACGTCACAATTCACCACGGCCGACGCCGAGGTACTCGAGCGCGAGGAACTCTATAGCGGTTTTTTCCGGGCGGAGAAGGTCAGGCTCCGCCACCGCCTTTTTGCCGGGGGTTGGAGTAACCCCATGAACCGGGAAATGCTCTACCGCGGTCCGGCGGTGGGCGTGCTGCTTTACGACCCGGTAGCCGATCGAGTGGCACTGGTGGAGCAGTTCAGGGTAGGTGCCCTGCACGAGCCCGCCGGCCCCTGGTGTCTGGAAGTGGTGGCCGGTATGGTGGAAGCGGGCGAGACGCCCGAGGCGGTGGCCCACCGGGAACTGCAGGAGGAAGCCGGCGTGACGGGGGTGGTGCTGGAGTACATCGGCAATTACCTTTCCAGCCCGGGGGGGTGCGATGAAAAGCTGCATATGTACTGTGGTATCGTTGACCTGAAGGGAGTGGGCGGCATTCACGGTCTGCCGGAGGAGAACGAGGATATCCAGGTGCACCTGTTCTCCAGCGAGGAGGTCTTCGCCGAACTCTATACCGGCCGCTGTAACAATCCCGCTGCCCTTATTACGTTACAGTGGTTACAATTAAACCGAGACCGGTTGCGGAAACAGTATCCCCAATGGCCGTAAAAGCCCGCTATACTATCAACTTCCCCGATCACATGGCTCGCTGTGAGGCCAATTACTGGCTGTTGGGCAAGCTGATGCCCGATGCCGCCCTGCGCGATCGCTGGGAATTCACGGTGGGGCGCGAGCCGCGGGCCTGGAAAATGCAGATTCGCATCACCGAGCGCATGCGCTACACCACCACTGTGGAGATATGCCGTCGCGACGCGGTAGACAACCGCTGGCTGCAGATGCCTAGGCTGACGGTGCGCCTCTATCACGATGCCGATATCGCCGAAGTCCTGGCCTGGGAGCAGCACCGGCGTTTGGCGGTGCGCTACGATTATCCCAATTTCCGTATGTACCAGGCTGACGAGAAGACCCAGTTCAATGAATTCCTGGGTGAGTGGCTCAATCTGTGTCTGGCTCAGGGCCGGTCCCTGGATGAGGTTTCCCTACCGGTAAGATAGCCATCTCTGGCTGCAAAATGGGCAAATGGTCAAAAAAACACATTGTTAGTGCCCCCATGGCTGGCGTGGCGTGCCAAAAGTCTTTATCGTTAGGAAAAACTCTTCCAGTGTTGAAAAGGACGCATTGAAGGCTATGGCGGCGACGGCCACTTCCGCGGCATCATCTGCAAAACCGGTGCGATTGATCCAGATAACCGACACCCATTTGGGCGTCCAGGACGGCGCACGCCTGCTCGGCCTGAATACCGACCAGAGCCTGTTGGATGTGCTGGATTTGATCAGCCGGGAACAGTCCCGTTGTGCGGCGCTGGTGTGTACCGGTGATATTGCCAGCGAGCCGGAGCCGGACTGCTATCGACGCTTTATCGATACCCTGCGAGGCTATTTTGACTGTCCGCTGGGGTGGTTGCCAGGCAACCATGATCTGGCGCGGGTGATGGCGGCTTTGCAGCATTCCCACAAACCCGAGTCGCGCCTGCTGGCGGTGGGAAACTGGCGCGTTGTGCTGCTGGACTCGAGTGTGCCCGGCCATGTGCACGGCGACCTGGCCCCGGCGGAGCTGGCGTTTCTGGAGCAGTCGCTGGCGTCGGCGCCCGAATCGCCCACCCTGGTAATGCTGCATCATCAACCTGTGCCGGTGGGTAGCGACTGGATTGATCAGTATCAGGTGCGCAATCACAAGGCCTTCTTTGCCGTGATCGACGCTCATCCACAGGTGAAGGCGATCAGTTGGGGGCATGTGCATCAGTTGTACGAGCAGCGGCGAGGCGAGGTATTGCTGATGGCCACGCCTTCCACGTGTGTGCAATTCAAACCCGGCTGTGACGACTTTACCGTGGATACCGCCATGCCCGGCTACCGCTGGCTGGATTTATATCCCGATGGTCGCATCCACACCGGTGTCTCGCGGGTGCGTAACAAAACCTACTCTATCGATTACCGCTCCGCAGGCTATTGATTTATGAGGGACTGAGGTGTGTCTGCCATTATTTATCTGCACGGTTTTCTGAGCTCCCCGGCATCCATCAAGGCCCAGGTGGTTAAGGCCTACCTGCAGGAACATGAGCCGGAGATCAGTTTTCACTGCCCGCATTTAACGCCCTATCCGCGTCAGTGTCAGCGCGAACTGGAAGCGCTGGTGGAGTTCCTGCAGCCCGAGCCCCTGTGGCTGATGGGCAGCTCACTGGGTGGATTCTGGGCCACCTGGCTGGCCGAGCAGCACAATCTGCCGGCAATTCTTATCAACCCGGCGGTCAAGCCCTGGAGTTTTATGCCCGAATATCTGGGTGTTGACCTCAAGGGGTATCACACCGATGATAGCTACCGCCTCGATGCCGGTCATATTGACGAAATCCGGGAGGTGGACTGCCCCCTGATTACCCGGCCCGATAATTACTGGCTGTTGGTGCAGACGGGCGATGAAACCCTGGACTATCAAGAGGCGGTGAAGAAATTCCAGGGCTGCCGGCAGACAGTGGAGGCCGGTGGCAGTCACGCTTTCGAGAATTTCGAGCGGCACCTGCCCGCTATGGTACAGTTTTTTCGCGACTTTTCGCCCACCGAATAACACAGATTTTTAAAGGCAATTATGGCCCATTATTCCGCAGAAGATATTGAAGTTCTCACGGGGTTGGATCCCGTCAAAAAACGGCCGGGTATGTACACAGACACCACCCGTCCCAATCACCTGGCACAGGAGGTCATCGACAACAGCGTGGACGAGGCCCTGGCCGGTCATGCCAAAACGATTGATGTCGTCCTGCACCGCGATCACTCGGTTACCGTGACCGACGATGGTCGGGGCATGCCGGTGGATATTCATCCCGAGCAAAAAAAACCTGGGGTGGAGGTCATACTTTCCACTTTGCATGCTGGTGGCAAGTTTTCCAATAAAAACTACCAGTTTTCCGGTGGCCTGCACGGTGTGGGGGTGTCGGTGGTCAACGCCCTGTCGGAAAAACTGGAAGTGTCTATTCGCCGCGATGGTCAGGTGCATCGCATTGTATTTGCCAATGGCGACAAGGTCAGCGATCTCGAAATCATCGATACCTGCGGCAAGCGCAATACCGGTACCAGTGTGCGTTTCTGGCCCAATCCCGGTTACTTTGATTCCCACAAGTTTTCCGTCAGTCGGTTGCGCCATGTGCTGCGCGCCAAGGCGGTACTCTGTCCGGGGCTGACCGTCAACTTCAGCGATGAGTTCAGCGGCGAGAAAGACAGCTGGTACTACCAGGACGGGCTCAGGGATTATCTGAGTGGCCATACCACCGGCTTTGAGGTGTTGCCCGAAGCGCCCTTTGTGGGTGAATTTTCCGGTACCACCGAGGCGGTCAACTGGGCGGTGCAATGGCTGCCGGAAGGCGGCGAGCTGATTCAGGAAAGCTATGTCAACCTGATTCCCACGGCCCAGGGGGGCACACACGTCAATGGTTTACGCACCGGTTTGCTGGACGCCTTGCGCGATTACTGCGAGTTTCGCAACCTGCTGCCGCGTGGCGTTAAACTGGCTCCGGAGGATATTTGGGCGCACTGCGCCTATGTGCTCTCCTACAAGCTGGCCGATCCGCAGTTTTCCGGGCAAACCAAGGAGCGTTTAAGTTCGCGCGAGGCGGCCGCCTTTGTCTCGGGGGTGGCCAAAGATGCTTTCGCGCTCTGGCTCAACCAGCACACGGAAGAGGGCGACAAACTGGCTGAGCACTGCATCGCCAACGCCCACAAGCGCGTGCGTTCGGGCAAGAAAGTGGCCCGCAAGAAAGTGACTCAGGGGCCGGCGCTGCCGGGTAAGCTGGCGGATTGTTCGAGCAGTGATCCGGCGGCTAGCGAACTCTTTCTGGTGGAGGGTGACTCGGCCGGCGGCTCTGCCAAACAGGCCCGCGATCGCGAGTTCCAGGCCATCATGCCCCTGCGCGGAAAAATTCTGAATACCTGGGAAGTGGAATCAGCGGATATTCTCGCCAGCCAGGAGGTGCACGATATCTCCGTAGCACTGGGTATCGATCCCGCCAGCGACGACCTCACGGGGCTGCGCTACCACAAGATCTGTATTCTCGCCGATGCCGACTCCGATGGCCTGCATATCGCCACCTTACTCTGTGCCCTGTTTGTCAGGCACTTTAAACCCCTGGTTAAGGGCGGTCATGTTTTCGTCGCCATGCCGCCTCTGTACCGCATTGATGTGGGCAAGGATGTTTACTATGCACTCGACGACAGTGAGAAAAGCGGTGTGCTCGACCGCATTGCCGCCGAAGGTAAAAAGGGCAAGGTGAATGTGCAGCGCTTTAAGGGGCTGGGCGAGATGAATCCGTTGCAATTGCGCGAGACCACCATGGCGCGCGATACCCGGCGGTTGGTGCAGTTGCGCATCGACGATGGCGACAGCACTTTCCAGGTTATGGACATGTTGCTGGCCAAGAAGCGCGCGGCGGATCGAAAATCCTGGTTGGAAGAAAAGGGCAATCTGGCGGAGATAGTGGCATGACAACACAAAAAAATAACCTGGCTTTGTGGCCGCTGGTACTGGTATTACTGGCAAGCTTACAGTTGGCGGCCTGCAATAACGATGGCGATAATGATGTCGCGAATAATCCTCAGGATACCGGCACTCCTCAACCACCAGAGCCGGAGGCTCCCTATGAGCCACCGCCAGCCGGGGTATTAAAGAACGCGAGTTTTATGGCGGACAGCCGGGGCCTGCCGGTGGACTGGTCCTTTCAACAACACGCCAATACTTCCTCCTACACACTGATGGCGGCGGATGGAGTGGCGACCATCACCCGTATTGGCTCCGAACCCTGGGGTATTTTGCGGCAGTCCTTCCGTCGCCAGGATGTGGAGCCACTGCTGGGCAAGACGCTGGAATTTTCCGCCGAGATTGCCGGCGAATTTACCGATGAGTACGGCGAGCCCATGGAACCACCGGGCTTGAAGGCGCGAGTGCGCGGCGTCCGGGCCGGCAGTCCGGCGATGCTGGGCGCCTCCACCCTGGCCACGGCCAGTGAAAATATCGATACCACCGCCGGTTACCTGCCCTGGCGGCGCTACAGCCTGCAGTTTACCCTGCCCACTGCCGACAAGGCGCGGGGTGTGGAATTTGATGTGGGTGTGCTGATGACCACGGGAGGTGTCATGCGCGTACGCGGACCGTCGCTGGTGGTTGTGGATTCCGCGGCGGAATAGAAAAAACCTGCCTCCACAGTGGGAGGCAGGCTGGCGGATGGGAGTATGGGTTTTACTCCAGCACTCCCTCGCCTGAGCAGGTTGCGGCGTTGCTGCCACCACTCGAGGTGGTACCTGACATTTCGTCGCAAAGCAGTATGAACATATCGCAGCTGGAGCCAGAATCTCCCGGCGTATAGCTGCAGCAGGCTTTGGGTACACCATTGCTGCCGGTGCAGTCCGCCACTTCATATTTTGGCGGTTTGGGCGTAGTGCCCTGATACTGAGGATTGCCGGCAGCGGTCGTTTGGGTTCTGCGCACCAGTCGCAGCGCCTGCTCGGGCCGCAACTGGCGTATCATGCGCTGAGTGGCCTGCTGTAGATTCATTGCGCGGGGGGCGGGAGCCATACGGGCCGTTTCACGGGGCGCTTCGGCGCGCGAACGCGAATCGGCAGCACCTGCAGGATTGGTGACCACCAGCGCCAGGGCACTGATGACGATAGCGTTAATAACATTGAAAGACGATTTCATAGTATTTTCCTCGATACAGGGACAAGTGGTTACAACTGTCCATAAGTCGAAGTCTTTATCGAAAGGGTTCAAATATTTTGTTAAAAATGTTTGAACCATCTTTGCTTGCCGGCGATTGACGATCGGCCCATTCCCATCATTTGCCTGACCAGGAGCGAGTGTGGCAAAACAAAAAACAGCGTTTGTGTGCAACGAATGCGGTGCCGAGTTTGGCAAATGGCAGGGGCAGTGTACTGAGTGCGGCACCTGGAATAGTGTGGTGGAAATTCGTTTAGGGCCTGCCGCCAAAGGTGGCGCTCGTCATGCGGTGCAGGCGGGTTATGCCGGCGCCCCCAGCGGACAGGTGCA
>CBFGUT010000030.1:0-18092 GCA_965652265.1 uncultured Cellvibrionaceae bacterium
CGGCCGCTGGTGATCGTGGGCATGGGGGCGATCATGCTGCTGGCGCTGTGGTTCCTGTTCTACCGAGTGCTGGGGACCGCGATCATATGAGGCCGCCATGCAGTCCCTGATGGCCGGCTTCCTGGATGTGCTCAATCCCGGCACGCTGCAGTTCATTCCCGGCAAGTCGGTGATGGGCATCGAAATTCCCAATGAACATCGCGAAATCGTGCGCCTGTCGGAGGTATTGGCTTCCGAGGTTTATGAAAAGTCCCGCTCGCGGCTGACCATGGCACTGGGGCACGATATTTCCGGCAACCCGGTGATTGCCGATCTGGCGCGGATGCCCCACTTGCTGGTGGCGGGCACCACTGGATCGGGCAAGTCGGTGGGCGTGAATGTCATGCTGTTATCCCTGTTGTATAAATCCACGCCCAAGGATGTGCGATTGATTCTGGTAGACCCGAAAATGCTGGAGTTATCGGTTTACGAGGGCATCCCTCACCTGTTGACGCCAGTAATTACCGATATGAATGACGCCGCCAATGGGCTGCGCTGGTGTGTGGGGGAAATGGAGCGGCGCTACCGACTCATGGCGGCCATGGGTGTGCGTAATCTGGCGGGATTTAACCGCAAAATTGAAGAGGCGGAGCGGGCCGGTCGGCCCATCGCCGATCCGCTGTTCAAACCCGAGGAGCACTACCAGCCAGGCAGCGAAGTGGCAGAACCTCCCCAGTTGGAGACCTTGCCCGCCATTGTGGTGGTGATCGACGAATTTGCCGACATGATGATGATTGTGGGCAAAAAGGTGGAGCAGCTCATCGCCCGTATTGCCCAGAAAGCGCGGGCGGCGGGAATTCACCTGATTCTCGCCACCCAGCGGCCCTCAGTGGATGTCATTACCGGTCTGATTAAGGCGAATGTCCCCACCCGTATGGCCTTCCAGGTGTCCTCCAAGATCGATTCGCGGACTATTCTCGACCAGGGTGGGGCGGAGCAACTGCTTGGTCATGGCGACATGCTCTATTTGCCGCCGGGGACCAGTGTGCCCGAGCGGGTCCACGGCGCCTTTGTGGATGACCATGAAGTTCACAAGGTCGTGGCCGACTGGAAACGGCGCGGTGAACCCGATTACCTCGATGGTGTCATTGATGACAGCACCAACAGTATTCCGGTACCCGGCCTGCCGGGTGGGGATGAGGGTGATACCGATGAGAGTGATGCTCTCTATGATGAGGCGGTGGCGTTTGTGATAGATTCACGCAAGGCCTCCATTTCGGCGGTGCAACGCAAATTGCGGATCGGCTATAACCGCGCGGCGAGGCTGATCGATACCATGGAGGCGGCCGGTGTGGTCTCAGCGGCGGGCCACAATGGCAATCGCGAAGTACTGGCGCCAAAAAACTGACAAGGGGTAATGATGATACGTTTTCTGGGGTTACTGGCGCTATGGTTATGGGCGTCAACGGGCCAGGCCGGGCAAGCGGCCGTTGACAGCCTGCGGGAGACTCTGGCGGCAACCAGCAGTCTTAAGGGGGACTTTGAGCAACAGCTCTTTGATGCCGAGGGCAGGCTGCTGGAGAACAGCTCTGGGACCTTTACCCTTCAGCGGCCAGGACGCTTTTACTGGCACACCACCCAACCCTTCGAGCAGATACTGGTCAGTGACCAGCAGACTCTCTGGCTTTACGACCCCGATCTGCAGCAGGTGACAGTGCGTCAAGTGGGTGAAGACATTCGCAAAACACCGGCCATGTTGCTGTCAGACGATGCCGCCAGCCTGGCGGATAATTTCACTGTTGAACGGCAGGTGACAGAGGAGGGGCACGTCCATTTTGATCTCTACCCCTTGGGGGAGGACGCGCCTTTTACTCAGTTGCAACTGCGGTTTACCGAACATCAGCAGCTCACGGCCGTAGAGTTGGTGGACGGTCTGGGACAGCGTACCCTGTTCCACTTTTCGGGAACCCAGCGCAACCAGCCAGTGGAGGAGAGCCGGTTTCGTTTTGAGGTCCCCGACGGGGTGGATGTGCTGATCGAATAGGCCGGGCGGCCTTTTTACATTAAGCTCGGGGGCAGCGACATGCCAAATTTGGTCATGGAAAAGTCGCATTTTGGTGATAAAGCCGCTATTTTTGAGTATGGCGCCAGAGAAAACCTACCCAAGGCTGCGGCAGAATTGGAACATACATGGAAAAACCGCTCAATATACTGTTTGTAGAAGATTCGGAGGCGGATGCGGAGCTGACGGCGGCTGAACTCAGTCGCGGTGGTTTTACACCTCACTCCAGCCGGGTGGAGACCCGGGAAGAGATGCAGGAGGCTCTGAATAGGGGTGAGTGGCATCTGATTATCTGTGATTACCGTATGCCGCATTTCAGTGCCGAGGAGGCACTCGCCACCCTCAAGCAGAGCGGGCAGGATATTCCCTTTATTATAGCCTCGGGCGCGGTGACCGCCGAGGATGCAGTGACCTTGCTCAAACAGGGTGCGCACGATTTCATGGATAAAAGTGCCATGGCGCGTCTGGTGCCCGCCGTCGATCGCGAACTGCGCGAAGCCGGAATGCGCCGCGAGCGCCGTTTCGCCGAGGAACGGGTGCGGATTCTCTCCCAGGCCATCGAGCAGAGCCCTGTCTCGGTAGTGATTACCAATCCTCAGGGTCAGATTGAATACGTCAACCCGCGTTTTGAGGAGGCTACCGGTTATAGTGCCGAAGAGTCCATGGGCAAGTCGCTGGGTTTTACGCTGCGTGACGAGGAGAGCGCCAGCGCCATGGCCGAGCTCTGGTCCACCGTCAGTAGTGGCTTGGAATGGCGCGGTGAGTTTTGCAGTGTGCGCAAGGACGGCCAGTTAATCTGGGAATACGTCAATGTCTCGCCGCTCACGGATGCGGACAGCGATGTTTTGACACACTATATCGCCGTTAAGGAAGATATTACTGTCCGCCGCCAGTACGAAGAGCAGTTGTTGCGTCAAGCTCACTATGATTATCTTACCGGTTTGGCCAATCGGGTATTGTTGATCGACCGGTTGGCGCTGGCGTTGGAAAATACCGCGCGAACCCAGCGTAAAACGGTGGTGCTGGGGATCGATCTGGATCACTTTAAACGTGTTAACGACAGTCTCGGTCACGGCGTGGGTGACAATCTGCTGGTAGAGGCAGCCCAACGCCTCTCGCGCTGTATTCGCGGGGGCGACACTCTGGCGCGAATGGGTGGTGACGAGTTTGTCATTGTGTTGCCGGATACCGACGATATGCTGGAAGTGCGCAAAGTGGCGGAGCGGATTGTCGAGCAGTTCGAGCAGCCTTTCAATATTATTGGCAAGGATTATTTTGTGACCACCAGTATCGGTATTGCCGTGGCACCCGATGATGGTGAAAACCCCCACCTGTTGCTGCGCAACGCCGACCTGGCGATGTATAAGGCCAAGGACCTGGGTCGCAATCAGTACCATTTCTTTACCGAAGACATCAACAGCCAATTAGTACAGCGATTGGAGTTGGAGACACGCTTGCGCCATGTGGTGCATAAAGGCGAGTTGGTGTTGCACTATCAGCCCATCTATCACCTGGCGGACAATACCATAGCGGGTTTTGAGGCGCTGGTACGCTGGCGACAAAGGGATGGCAGTTTGAAAATGCCCGGTGATTTTATCCCCCTGGCGGAAGATATCGGTATTATTCAGGAGATCGATAGCTGGGTGCTGCAAACAGCATGTGCGGAAATGGCCACGCACCTGCAGAAGCATCCGGCCCACTTGCGCATTGCCATTAATATCTCTCCCCGGCAACTGGAATCTGAGGGTTATGCCGACTTTGTGGCAGAGCAATTGAAAATTAACCAACTCAAGCCTTCCCAGTTGGAACTGGAAATCACCGAGCGGGTGTTGGTGAACGACGATGAGGTTATTCAGGGTAACATCAGCTCCCTGTGTGCGCTGGGAGTCCATTTATCCATCGACGACTTTGGTACGGGCTATTCTTCACTGGGCTATCTGCAAAGATACCCTTTCCAGACGCTTAAAATAGATCGCAGCTTTGTCAATAATCTCGCGGGCAATACCCATGCGCGGAGCCTTATTGAAACCATTATTACGCTGGGCCACGGTCTCAATATGAATATTGTGGCCGAGGGGATTGAGTCTGATTACCAGAGAGAGATTTTACGCAACGCCGGGTGTGACCAGGCGCAGGGATACCTGTTGTGTAGGCCAGCACCGCTGGAATTGATTGCACACAAGATAATGGCCGTTGAAGAATCCGGTTAGAACGGAAAAAAGAAAACTCCCGCCGAAGCAGGAGTTTATGGGAGGCGAGCCTGGGCGCTCACCATGGGGACAGGGTTTCACTTGTTCGTGTCTCGCTCCCGATGGCTTGTCAGCGACTTATGCCTATGCCGCCCCAAAACCGTCCCAGCAGCGCATACACGAATTCCCATCAGTCATCTCAACAACCCCGACTAATGGGGTTGTAAAACTGGCCAGCCCTCCTGTTGAGCCAGGGACTCCAGCTTGCGACCTCCCGCGACAATGACCGGTCGACCCACCGCTCTGAGCATTGGCAGGTCCGACCAGTCATCGCCGTAGGCGTAACAGGCATTGGCATCCACCGCCTGGGCTTGCAGGAACAGCTCAATGGCTTCAGCCTTGCCAGGGCCAATGGTCTGAGGCGGCAATATCTCCCCGGTATAAACGCCATCCCGCACTTCCATCCGGGTCGCCAGACTGTGATTGACCCCCAACTCGCGGGCGAGTGGATCGAGCAGCGCGGGAAAGGAACCAGAGACAAACACCGGTTCTTCGCCCCGCGCCTGGTGGGCACGGAGTGTTGCCACCACGACGCTGTGGAAAAATACCGGTGTCTGCTTTTTCATCAAGCGATACCAACGCTCACCCATGGCGGCCACTTCCGCCACCGGGCGACCGGCAAAATGGCGGTAGTAGAGCCTGTTAAGGTGTGACCAGCAGGCCTCCTCATGCATGTGAGCTTTCAGGTCCTGCCGATATCGCCTTTCGGCTTCACGTTCATCACGAACCTGGTACCAGAAGTCCTGGAAACTCAACATGCTCTTGACGGAAATCAAGGTATCGTCCACATCGAAAAAGGCGTATGCCCTGGCTGCATTCGCGTTGTAATTGATAGCGTACATCTTTGATCTCCTTGTCTCAGAAATTGTTGACATTGGGCAGGGCTTCATCCATAAACTGCAACTGCTCCTCAATATAAGACAGGTAGCGGCGCTGTGTCTTTTGTGCCTGCATGGCTTCCTGCTTGCCGATGCGATCACGATCCATGGCAGCGATGGAGAAGGTCAGGGATGAGACGGAGGTGCCGCACTGGAATACCTCGGCGGCGATCACAAAGGTTAATCGCCGGGGATTGTCGAGGTTTTTTTCCAGAATGTGGCAGTTGATGGTTGCTGCCACCGGGAAGGCAAAGTTGTTGTACTTGACCGCCATGTCGTTGAGAACAAAGGCATAGTTGACCTCGCTGTGGGGAATATAAAAGGCTTCGGTAATTGCCACCGTTGACTGGCGAACCGCCTCAATGAGCAGCATGCCCTGAACGTGTTGACCGGTTTGGTGATCGTTCATCAGCTCGCAGTTTTCGTCTATAAGAAAATGCAATTCGAAAGCGTCCTCCGCCAGTTGGCGGGGGGCGGAAATCAGGGTATTTTCGGGGCGGTGTTTGTGCGACAGACTGGCGGGTGCCCGCTGAGGCAGCTGATGCCAGAGGCTGAAATCAAACAGTCCCATATTGGGCGACTGGGCGGCGTCCTGCAGCAGACCCTGAATGCAGGACTCGCTCATCCCCTGGCCGGGGACAAGGACGGTTCTCCCCTGGGTGGGCAGAAACTGAATGGGAAGGGAGAGCAGACCGCGAAGTTGTGAGACGGTAATGGCGTCTTTGCCTTCCACATAGGCGGCGAATTTGTCACTGACAACAAGAATAATGCGCTTGTTCATGGTAAGGTACCTCAAATAGTGTCAAAGGAATGTCACAGGTTTACCCCACACTCCCCCCAGTGCGTGAGTTCGTCGTGCCGCGGCAGAAAGGCGGCTGTCAACAGCCGACCAGGACAGGAATTCACAGTGAAGTACTTATGGATTTATACTGGTAGGAGATGACCTGAACTACAAATACAATGGTATTGCCATCTGCCTTGCGGTATATTGGCCTTGAGTCGACGATATATTGAAGGGCCTGGGAATTCCTATAAGAACGACACTGTGGAGATGCCATGTGCCTTTTCCTGACGCAAGCAAGGCTTCCTTGCAAAGCTTATGCCGTATTGGCATTTTTGCTTTTTTGCACGGCTGAAACCGCGGCCAGAGAGCTCAAGCTAATCACTATTGATGTGGCCCCCTGGGCCTTTGAAAACCCCCAAACCAACCTTCAGGAAGGTGCATTTATCGAGCTTGCCCGGGAAATTGGCGAGCGCGGCGGCTATGATATTTCGCTGTCACTCACGCCCTTCGCCCGGGTCCATCGGGAGTTGGAGTCGGGCGGTCACGACTGTACGATCCTGATTCCCCTGAGTGAGGAGGTGGTACGCCTCGGTGAGGTGGTGTCTCATCACGATATGGGTATTGTGCCGCATCGGGATGTTAACCTTACCGACTATGAGCAATTGCAGGATCTGAATATTTCCCTCTTGCGCGGATCGGCAATCACCGACCAGTTCGACAGCGACGAAAGCCTGGACAAGGTTTACGATACCGATTATCTGATTGCCCTGCGCAAATTGTCCCGTGGTCGGACCGATGCTATTGCCGGCGCGATTCCCACCATTCGCTATCTGGCGGACACCAACGGCTTGGGAAGTTATATCGGTGAGCCCCTGAAGCTGGGTGAAGTGCCGCTGCACCTGCAGTGTTCTCTGGCATCGGATGTCCTCGAGCTGATGCCGGAGCTGAACCGCATTGTGCGTGACATGAAAGCGGAGGGCGTGGTGGAGCGTATTAAAGAGAAGTACTACTTCTGATTGGACCAGACTATGTACCTTAAAGGGATGTACCAGCATCTGACAGATGCGCTGCAGAGCCACAGCATCGGCCGTCGCCTGCTGTTGTCCATCATTCTTTTCAGCTCGCTGGTGACCCTGCTGGCGACCGGCGTACAGCTGTACACTGATTACCAGCGTGATCTGGGGCTGATCAAGAACCGGCTCACGGATATTGAGAGCAGTTATCTGGCCAGTATCAGTGCCAGCCTCTGGAATCTGGACGTCGATCAACTACTGTTGCAATTGGAAGGCATCAGGCATTTGCCCGATGTGGAGGCGGTCTCAATCACCGAGAGTTCCGCAACCGTACCCAACCCACTGCATATTCAGCAGGGAGAATTTCGCCAGTCGCGTGCCTTGCACAAGGCCTATCCCATCCTCCATGAGTCAGCGGGTGAGCTGCGCCAAATAGGCACTCTGAAGGTCCAGGCCTCCCTGGAAGAGGTCTACTCGCGGCTGTGGGACAAGGTGATCGTCATACTGCTCAGCCAGGGGGTGAAAACCTTCATTGTTTCACTTTTTATCCTGCTGATATTTTACCGGCTGGTGACCACCCACCTGATCAGCATCGCGCAGCATGTCAGCCGCTATGATTTGACTCAACTGCCGCCCCGTCTGCATTTGCAACGCAAAGCCACACAGCAGGAGGACGAACTGGACCAAATGGTCAATGCCTTCAATACGCTGAGTGACAACCTCAAGCAGGCCTATGACCATATGTGCGAAGTGAATTTGGCGCTGGCCGATGACATTATTGCCCGCAAGCAGGCTGAGGCCGAAGTCAAGCATCTCAATGCCATTCTGGAGCAGCGAGTGCATCAGCGTACCGCGGAACTGCAGGCGGCCAATAATGAACTGGCAAGCTTTTGCTACTCCGTCTCTCACGACCTGCGCGCACCGTTGAGACGCATTGAGGGGTTCCGGCGAATGCTGGGCGAGGAGGCGGCGCTCGGTCAGTCCACGCAGGCGCAACACTATCTACAGCGTATTGAGTCCGGCACTCGCGAAATGGCGGAAATGATCGACAGCTTCCTGCGGCTGGCACGTACTACTCAGAGTGAATTGCATTTGGAGGAGGTCGATCTCTCGCGCGAAGCCGAGAATTTATTGCGACAATTGCAGGAGCGCGACCCGGAGCGTCGGGTGACATGGAGCGTGGAGCCAGGAATGATGGCCCATGTGGACAGGCGGTTTTTTTCCGTGCTCCTGGGTAATCTGCTGGATAACGCCTGGAAGTACACCAGTCGCGAAGCCCAGGCATCTATTACCTTTGGGCGCCAGCAGGGAGCTGAGGGCTGGGTGTACTGTGTCAGCGATAATGGCGCCGGCTTTGACATGAAGTACGCCGATCGTCTGTTTTCACCCTTCAGTCGGCTGCATAAAAACGAAGAATTTGAAGGCGTAGGCATTGGACTGGCAACAGTGTATCGCATTGTCAGTCGTCATGGTGGTAGAATCTGGGCTGAGTCTAGTCCAGGTGACGGGACCAGTTTCTATTTCAGCTTGTGGCAAAGGAACAAGGACAGTGAATCAGGCGACAATACTGCTGGTGGAAGATAATCCCGATGAGGCCGAGCTGGCTCTACTGGCTTTCGAAAAGATTAATAGTGGTTGTCATATCAAGGTCGTAAGCAATGGTGAGGAAGCGTTGGACTTCCTGTTTGCCCAAGGCGCATACCACCAGCGTCCGATAGCGGAACAACCCCTGCTGATTTTGCTGGACGTCAATCTACCCAAATTGAATGGATTTGAGGTACTTCGGCAACTGCGTTCCTCGGAGACTTACCGCAACACGCCGGTCATATTATTGACGACATCGGATGAGCAGTGCGATATGGAACGGGGCAAGGCACTGGGAGCTAGTCGCTATTGCTGTAAACCTCTGGATTTTGACAGTTTTACCCAGTTATTACAGCAGATCAGCAAGGATTGGCTGCCACTGGAAGAACCCAAAGCGATATATCAGGCCCAGTAGCCATCAGCGGCTTTACCGCTCCCCTCAAAATACTGTATAAATACTCAGTTTCAGCGCACTGTGTTGGGGTCAGCCTAAGGGCACCGCCATTGCGTGGAAGACCTGCTTGTACAGATACTGGAAAACACCATGTCGGATCTTTTTGCCACTGAACCTCTCTACCAGCCGCTGGCGGCGCGTATGCGTCCGCGCGGCCTGGATGACTAC
The DNA here is from genome assembly GCA_965652265.1 of uncultured Cellvibrionaceae bacterium. Classification (GTDB taxonomy): domain Bacteria; phylum Pseudomonadota; class Gammaproteobacteria; order Pseudomonadales; family Cellvibrionaceae; genus Gilvimarinus. The sequence goes on from CBFGUT010000030.1 coordinate 9,172, forward strand.
ATTGGCCAGGAACATCTGTTGGGGCCGGGCAAGCCGCTGCGCGAGGCAGTGGACAAGGGACAGTTGCATTCTATGATTCTTTGGGGACCGCCGGGTGTGGGTAAAACCTCGCTGGCCCGATTGTTTGCCGAGCGCGCCGACGCCCGTTTTATCACCTTGTCTGCAGTGCTCGCGGGAGTGAAAGATATTCGCGAGGCGGTGCACACCGCTACCCAGGAGCGGGCGGCCCGAGGTCGCAAGACCATACTGTTTGTGGACGAGGTCCATCGTTTTAATAAATCGCAACAGGATGCCTTCCTGCCCTATGTGGAAGACGGCACCTTTATTTTTATAGGTGCCACCACTGAGAATCCCTCCTTTGAACTGAACAATGCCCTGCTATCGCGCTGTCGGGTGTATGTACTGCGTTCGCTGGAGAAACGGGATATTCAGCGTGTCCTACAGCAGGCGCTGGCAGATAGTGATCGCGGTTTGGGCCAACTCGCTTTGGATATCGATGACGACAGCCGCGATATTCTGGTGAATGCCGCCGATGGCGATGCCCGCAAAGCCCTGAATTTGTTGGAGATTGCCGCTGACCTGGCCGACAACGGCCAGATTGGGCAAGCCGTACTGGCCGAGGTGCTGGGAGCCGATGTACGCCGTTTTGATAAAGGCGGAGACCTGTTCTATGAACAGATCTCCGCGCTGCATAAAGCGGTACGGGGTTCCTCACCCGACGGTGCCCTCTACTGGCTGGCGCGGATGTTCGACGGCGGTTGCGACCCCCTGTATGTTGCACGGCGGGTAGTGCGCATGGCCAGCGAGGATATTGGCAATGCCGACCCGCGCGGCCTGCCGCTGGCCCTGGCCGCCTGGGATACTCAGGAGCGACTCGGCAGCCCGGAAGGGGAACTGGCCATTGCCCAGGCGGTGGTTTACCTGGCCTGCGCGCCCAAAAGCAATGCCGTGTATAATGCCTTCAACCGGGTGATGGCCGAGGTGCGCGGGCAACCAGCCTATGACGTGCCCATGCATTTGCGCAATGCGCCCACCAAGCTGATGAAATCCATGGACTATGGTGCCGAATACCGCTATGCCCACGATGAACCCGAGGGCTACGCGGCGGGGGAAAACTATCTGCCACCGGAACTGGCGGAGGAGCGCTATTATCGCCCCACTGACCGCGGGCTGGAGCAAAAAATTGCCGCTAAACTGGATTATTTGCGTTCCCTGGACCGGCAAAGCCCCAACCAACGCTACAAGGATTAAGACCGGCTGCCTAAATGGCGGCACACCTGCAGGGGTGCAGGTGATAGAGAGGCACGGAAGGCAGGCGCAGAGACCAGAATCTATTTTAAGAGGTGCCCGACTATGGCCTGGCTGTTTGTCGCCCTGGGAGGCGCCGTCGGCGCTCTGGCGCGTTTTGCCCTGAGCGGTTGGCTCTACCCGCTGGCGGGTAATCGCTTTCCCACCGGTACCCTGGTGGTGAACCTGCTGGGCTGCCTGTTGGTGGGTGCACTCTATGTACTGATTATGGAAAAAGCCCTGCTCAACCCCTACTGGCGCCATTTATTGATTACCGGTTTTGCGGGCGCACTGACCACTTTTTCCGCTTTCTCCCTGGATGCCCTGTTGCTTTGGCAAAATGGTCTGCACGCCACGGCGGTCATCTATGTACTGGCCAATCTGTTTGGCTGCCTGCTCGCAGTGAGCCTGGCGTGGTATTTTGTGCGGTCTGTGGTATCGTAGCGCGCCTGAAAGTGGTGTCCGGGCAGGACTGCCGTAATAGAGTGGAAATGCCCCGATGGCGGTTAGCGGCGGGCATGCCACCCAACCCTTACCTATGTAACTGACTGATAACGATAGAAACTCTATGTTAGATCCAAAACTGATTCGCGCCAATCCTGAACAAGTGGCCCAGGCGCTGGCCAGGCGTGGTTTTACCCTCGATGTAGCCCTGTTGACCTCACTGGAGGAGGAGCGTAAGGCTATCCAGGTCAAAACGGAAAACCTGCAAGCCGAGCGCAACAGCCGCTCTAAGAATATCGGTAAGGCCAAGGCCGCCGGTGAGGATATTGCTCCGCTATTGAAGGAAGTGGAACAACTCAAGCAGTCTCTCTCCGAAGCCGAGGAAGAGTTGGCCAGCGTACAGCAGCAGTTGGAAACTTACCTGCAGGGTGTGCCCAATATTCCCGCCGACGAAGTGCCCGAGGGGCGCGACGAGACGGACAATGTGGAGGTGCGTACCTGGGGTACCCCCCGAGCATTGGACTTCGCGGTGGTGGATCATGTTGATCTGGGTGCTAACCTGCAGGGATTGGACTTCGATACTGCCAGTCAGATTACCGGCGCTCGCTTTGCAGTAATGCGCGGTGGCATTGCCCGCCTGCACCGTGCCCTGATCCAGTTTATGCTGGATGTGCATACCGGTGAGCATGGCTACGAAGAAGTGAATGTCCCCTATATTGTCAATGCCGAATCGCTGTTTGGGACCGGTCAGTTGCCAAAATTTGAAGAGGACCTGTTTAAACTCACCGATGAGCGTGGATTTTATCTTATCCCCACTGCCGAAGTGCCGGTGACCAATCTGCTGCGCGATCAGCTGCTGGATATCAAAACCGCCTTGCCGTTGAAGTTCGTGGCGCATACACCCTGTTTCCGCTCGGAGGCGGGCAGCCACGGCAAGGACACCCGTGGTTTGATTCGCCAGCACCAGTTTGAAAAAGTGGAGCTGGTGCAGTTTGTACGCCCTGAAGAATCGGATGCGGCACTGGAAGAGCTGACCGGGCACGCTGAAATTATTTTGCAAAAACTGGGTTTACCTTATCGCACGGTCATTCTGTGTGGTGGGGACATTGGTTTCAGTGCCGCCAAGACTTACGATATTGAGGTCTGGGTACCTTCGCAAAACAAATACCGCGAAATTTCATCCTGCAGCAATTTCCGCGATTTTCAGGCGCGCCGTCTGAAAGCTCGCTACCGCAATGCCGAGGGTAAACCAGAGCTTCTGCACACTCTCAATGGTTCGGGGCTCGCCATTGGCCGCACCCTGTTGGCGGTACTGGAAAACTACCAGCAGGCCGATGGCAGTGTGCTGATCCCTGAAGTACTGCAGCCCTATATGGGCGGCATTCAGCGTCTGGGCAGCTAGTTTTCTGCAATGGATTACTTTCCCCTCTTTATGCGCCTTGAAGACCAGCCGGTGGTGTTGGTGGGCGGGGGAGAAATTGCCACGCGCAAGGCACGTTTACTGGCGCGCGCTGGCGCCAGCTTGACAGTGATAGCACCCGAGGTGGAGTCTGAGTTACTGGCCCTCGTGGAGAGTACCGGAGGGCGAGTGCTCCGGCGCGAGTATAGGCCGGGTGATTTGACTGGAGCGGTACTGGCTGTGGCCGCCACAGATACCGCCGCGGTGAATGAACAGGTCTCCAGCGATGCCCGTGCCAGACAGCTGCCGGTTAATGTGGTAGACAGCCCTGCGTTGTGCTCCGTTATCACACCTGCCATTGTGGATCGCTCCCCCTTGCTGATTGCCATTTCCAGTGGCGGCGAAGCGCCTGTGTTGGCACGTATGGTCCGCACGCGTTTGGAAACACTCTTTCCAGCGGCCTATGGCCGGCTGGCGGGGCTTGCCAGCCGCTGGCGGGAGCGGGTGAAACAGCGGTTTACCAGTGGTGATGAGCGTCGCCGCTTCTGGGAGTCCGCTCTCAATGGCCCCGCCGCTGAACAGGCTTTTAGCGGTCGGGATCAGCGTGCCGATCAATTGATGGAAGCTCAGTTGGCTACCGATTCCGCCGCCCTGACCCAGGGAGAAGTCTATCTGGTGGGAGGGGGGCCTGGTGATCCAGAGCTGTTAACCCTCAAGGCGCTGCGACTGATGCAACAGGCCGAGGTGGTTCTCTACGATCGCTTGGTATCCCCCCAGGTGTTGGAGTTGGTGAGACGCGATGCCGAGCGCATTTATGTGGGAAAAAAACGCAGCGAACATACACTGGCGCAACCGGCCATTAACCAGTTACTGGTGAATTTGGCGCGCGAGGGGAAGCGTGTGCTGCGACTGAAGGGCGGCGATCCGTTTATTTTTGGCCGCGGCGGCGAGGAAATCGAACTGCTGGCCGAACACAACATTCCCTTTCAGGTGGTGCCGGGTATTACCGCGGCGTCTGGCTGTGCCGCCTACGCTGGTATCCCCCTCACGCACCGCGACCACGCCCAGTCGGTTCGTTTTGTGACCGGCCACTTGAAAACTGATAACCCCAACCTCAGCTGGCCTGAACTGGCACTGCCGGGACAGACGCTGGTGTTTTATATGGGGTTACTGGGGTTGGCCGATATTTGCCAAAAGCTGGTAGACCATGGCCGCAGCCGGACGACTCCAGTCGCTTTAGTGGAGAAGGGCACCTTGCCTGAACAACAAGTGCTGGTATCCGATCTTGCCCACATGGCTGAAGTGGTTGCCGCCAGCGACGTTCGCGGCCCCACGCTGCTGATAGTGGGTGAAGTCGTCAAGCTGCGTCCCCAGCTGCAATGGTTTGATTCGGGTGACGGGGAACGATAAGCGGACAACGTTGAATACACAACGAATAAAAAGTCAGCTATGAGAACGCAGAACGCAGAACGCAGAACGCAAGCTGCGGAGGAGGGTAGCCTCACCCCCTCTTTGGGATAATCTATCCTCCTCGTTCCCCGACCCTTTTCCCGCTCATTTTCTGCCACAAAAATTGCCTCAAAACGACTGCTACACGCGCAAGTGATTAACCAGCGCCCGCAATTCCTCGGCGAGATGTGCCAGGGCTTCGCTACCTTGGTCTGCTCTTCCGTGGCGGTGGCAATTTGCTGGGTCATATCGTCGTACGACCCACGGCTTTGGCAATTTTTTCAGGGATTCCCTGGCTTTGGTAATACGTTCTACGCCACCGTTTGCGCGTTGGTAACTGGCCTGCATCACTTGCGCCGCCCGATCGGCCCGGGTTAGCAGTTGTTCCACCGTCTCCTGAATTTGCGCTGCTGAGGACTGAGTGCGGGAGGCGAGGGTGCGTACCTCGTCAGAAAGGGAAGGAAGTTTAGGGTGTCAAATAAAGGGGAATATGCAAAAAACCATAACTGCCCTCCATTTTCCCGGCCAGCCGGTATGTGAAGTCCTGCTGGAAGAGGCCGTTTAGTGCACCTGAAGTCTGAAGTTTTTGCCTGTCTGGTCGATAGACTATTACGATTGTACAATTTCTGGTCATTCCCAACCCCAACGCGGACAGCACTATGGTTTACCTCGGGCCAATTACCCGACTGACACCGGTCAGCAAGCCCAAACCCGCCACCGGCTATGAACCGGATCGCGACCTGGTCGTCGATCACAACCTGCCGGAGCAGCCACCTGTGCCTGTGGAGCGCCGCAAGCAGGATCGCCGCCGCCGCAATCGCCCTCCGCTTTTGGATTCGCGCTCGGGCCAGGACCGCCGGCGTGGAAGCCAGATAGATATTGAAGTGTGAGTTTGCCAAACGCCGGACACTTGACGACTTCCCTTTGTTATCCCGGGTTTCTGTTACCATATTGGCCATTGTGGTCCGGGAGGTACTATGGCGGATTTTGACTTTTTTGTGATCGGGGCCGGGTCTGGTGGGGTGCGTGCCAGCCGTATAGCCGCGCAATTGGGGGCCAGAGTGGCTGTGGCCGAGGAGCGCTACCTGGGCGGCACCTGTGTCAATGTGGGCTGTGTCCCCAAGAAACTGTTTGTCTATGGCTCCCATTTCAGTGAGCTGTTTGAGCATGCACGTGACTATGGTTGGCAGTTTGGTGAAACCAGCCTTGACTGGTCGCGATTGCGGGAGCGCAAGGATGCGGAAATTGCCCGGCTCAACGGTGTTTACCGCCGGCTGGTGGAGAAGGCGGGGGTGACACTGTTTGAAAATCATGCCCGCCTGCTGGGTCCCCAGCGTATTCTGGTGGGGGACCGGGAAGTCACGGCGGATAAAGTGCTCCTGGCGGTGGGGGGGTGGCCCTACATTCCCCAGGTGCCGGGGCGGGAACATGTCATCAGTTCCAACGAAGTCTTCGCGCTGGATAGATTGCCCAATTCCATTGCCATTGTAGGTGGGGGCTACATTGCCGTGGAGTTTGCCAGCATCTTTCATGGTATGGGGATCGAGACTCATTTGCTGTATCGTGGTGAATGCTTTTTGCGCGGCTTCGACACCGATATTCGCCAGCATATGGCGGAACAAATGCAGGCCAAGGGCATCCATCTGCACTTTAATACCGATGTTCAGTCCATCGACTGCGATGCTGATGGCAGGCGTACCCTGCATCTGGACTCCAGTGAGCGTTTGTGCTGTGACCAGGTGATGTACGCCACGGGCCGCCATCCCAAGCTGGATGGCCTGGGATTGGAAAACACCCGTGTACAGATCAGCAATAGTGGCGCGGTGGTCGTCGATGAGTTTTTTCAGACTCATGAACCGTCTATCTATGCCGTGGGCGATATCATTGATCGCCTGGCACTGACGCCAGTGGCACTGGCGGAGGGTATGAGTCTGGCTCAGCGGCTGTTTGGCAATGCCAGCCCATCGGCCCTGGACTATTCCAAGGTGCCCACCGCCGTGTTTACCCAGCCAGCGATTGCCACCGTGGGATTGACCGAAGAGCAGGCGCGGCAGCAATACGGCAAGTTGAGACTCTATCGCTCAGTATTTACCCCGCTACCACTCACGTTGACAGCCAGCCCCGAGAAAGCCCTGGTCAAGCTGGTGGTGGATGATGACAGCGACAAGGTGGTGGGCTGTCACCTGGTGGGGCCCGAGGCTGGCGAGATCATACAGGGGTTTGCCGTGGCACTGGGTATGGGAGCCACCAAAGCGGACTTTGACCGTACGCTGGGTATTCATCCCACCTTGGCGGAAGAGCTGGTGACCTTGCGTGAGCCGGTGAGGGAGTGAGCGGGACTTGCAGTCATTAGCGGCTCTTGCGATACTTTTTCGTGCCATTCAAAAGCAAAGAGGTGTAGGACTATGATGAAAACCCCCTTAACTGCGGTAATGTTGAAAGGTCTGCTGGGTGTGCTACTGGCCCTGGTGATGGTGGGAGAGGCCGCCGCCCGCGATGATGAGTTGTATAAACCCATTGCTGATGTTCTGACCGAGTATGAAGACAGACTGAGCGATGAAATCGCTCTGTATTTTGGCGACCAGCCCCACGGTGAAGTGGTAGAGCGCCACGGTGAATATCCCACCAACAAGAAGACCAATGCGTTTGGAAAATCAGATGATGAAGCCTGCCGCTGGGTAATGCTGTCGGCACTACTGTCACTTCAGGAACGAGCGCAACGTGAAGGCGGCAACGCCGTCATTAATATCCGCAGCTACTATGATAAAAATATCTATAGCAGTGAAACGGATTACGAATGCCATGCGGGAAATATCATGGCGGGCGTCGCACTGATCGGTGAAGTGGTGACCATTGAGTAACAAAGAATAGAACCCTCTTGTTGCATCCTGGAGCCTGGCTCCAGGATGAAGCTTCGCCAGAACTCCCGCATTATCGTTTGTCCCACCTCAACAGTCTGCTACCCCTTCAGTGATATCTGTTGCTGATACTCTGTCGGTATGCTCTCCTCTGCATCATCGTGGTACGATATTTTTTTTGTGCACCACCTGAATGTGTCGCCGTAGTGCATAGGGTGTGCGTCTTTCTGAAGCGCCAGTGCACAGCAAACACAAAGCTTCGTTGTTTATCCACGCTCTGCATACAGCTCTTTTCCCTCTGTCAGTGAGTGGGTGACTTCTTCTAAGTTATTGATAGACAAGCGGAAATAACATATATCCGCGCAATAGGTTTATTTGGAACGAGGATTGCTTTGCTTGTGCGTGCCACAATGAGGCAAACAGATGTGCAAATTGGCTGCCCATTTATAGCTCATTGAAAAAGTATTGAAAACACAAGGCGCTCGGGAAGACAACAGTGATAACACATTGACTTTTTATGGAGACTATCATGCACAGACTATTGCTTCCGCCGGCACTGGTGCTGGTTTGTAGTTCGGCTCTGGCGGAGCCGGCTAGTACCCTTAGCGAAGCGTTAACCGACAGTCAGGTAACACTCAATTTTAGAATGCGCTATGAAGATGTGAGTTGGGATGGACTGGAAGACGCCGATGCCTTGACACTGCGAACGCGCCTCAGTTATCAATCGGGTGACTACCACGGCTGGGGTCTGACTCTGGAGTTCGACGATGTCCAGGCTATTACCGATGTTGATTACCGCACTGCACTCAATGACCCGGCCAACCCCGGCACGGTGGTCATTCCCGACCCGGAAGGCACGGAAGTCAATCAGGCCTATCTCTCCTACCAAAATTTCGGCACCACAGCGCGATATGGCCGGCAGCGTATATTGCTGGATAACCAGCGTTTTATCGGGGGTGTGGGCTGGCGACAGAACGAGCAAACCTACGATGCGTTTTCCCTGAAAAATACGTCGGTTGAGGATCTCACCTTATTCTATGCCTATGTATTCAATGTCAACCGCATCTTTGGCGAAGACAACCCTATCGGGGATCACAAGCATGAAGCGCATTTGCTCAATGCCAATTATGCCGGCTGGAGTTTGGGCTCATTGACAGGTTACGGCTATTTGCTGGACAACCTGTCGGCACCGGGGTTATCCAGTGATACTTTTGGTGTGCGCTGGGTGGGCAAAGCCGGCGAGTCCTTCACTTACAATCTGGAGTATGCCACCCAGGCCGATGCCGGCGATAACCCGGTCGACTATCAGGCCGATTACCTCTTGGCCAAGGCCGATTATCAATTGGGCCCTGTCAGCCTGGGCGCTGGCTACGAAGTGCTCGGTTCCGATGACGGTGAAGCCGCTTTCAATACGCCCCTGGCTACGCTTCACGCTTTTCAGGGGTGGGCGGATCGCTTTCTCACCACACCGCCCACCGGCGTGG
>CBFGUT010000031.1:0-17897 GCA_965652265.1 uncultured Cellvibrionaceae bacterium
GAGCGAGAGGATTCGAACCTCCGACCCCCTCGTCCCGAACGAGGTGCGCTACCAGACTGCGCTACGCTCCGACACTTGCCGAGCCCGGCGGCTCGGCGCGCGCATTATAGCCCAGGGCTTTTTGCAGTGTAAATGTCCGCCGCGGAATTCTTGCGCAAGCGCTCGACTACGGCGAGCGCCCTCAGTGGTATAAAAAAGGCGCCTGTGGGCGCCAGAAGAAGACCATTCTAGGAGTCACATAAAGGAAAGAACCATAACCCTCGAGGTTGCGCGCTGGATATCTCTGCCTGAGATATCAACCAAGGGTACTTTAAGTATCGTAACGGATGGAAAAAATGCCACTGTTAACATCCATTTGCTTAAATCGATTGGAGATAGCAAAGGAATTTTGCAGCCTTAAAGGCTATATTGGCCAATTGCGCCAGCGGATCTGCCCCAGTCGACAGGCCCTAGGGGATATTCTGTGGTGGCGCTGATTCCGTATCCACATAGATGACATTGTCGTCACAAGTGTAGGCGAGGGGTTGCAGCGCTTGCCCGGCGCATGGCCCGGCGATACATTGCCCGCTATCGATGGTGAACAGGGCGCCGTGATTGGCGCACTGAATCAAGCTGCGGTCGGCGGTGAGAAATTCGTGTTCCACCCACTCCAGGGGGATGAAGGCGTGGGGACAGAGGTTGCGATAGATAAATACCTGACCGCCTTTCTTGATGCCCAGCACGCCCAAAGGCGGTGACGGAACGGCTCGCGGCAACTGGAAGCCACGGCTTTGGCCTTCGGGAATCTCGTCCCAGTGGCAGAGGCGCAGGCGTTTCACGGGTGCTGGGGTTGTGCGAGGGTGACTTCGGCCCGGCGAATCTTGCCGGCGCGCACATAGGTCACTGCCAGGGTGTCGCCGGGCTCATGGGCTTCCAGTACTGTCAGAAACTCATCGTGGTTGCGCGTCGGCGTATCGCCCAGGGAGATAATAATATCGCCCATCTCCACCCGGCCCCAGGAACCGCGACGGGCTCCCTCAAGTCCCGCCTGGTGGGCGGGCAGACCGGGAGTGACATGCAACAGCGCCACGCCTTCCACCCCCGCATGACGGGCCCAGTGGGCCGGTGCCAGCTCCACACCGAAGACGGGACGGACCAGGCGCCCGAACTCTATGAGTTCCGGTACGATCTGCTTGACAATATTCACGGGAATGGCAAAGCCGATACCGGCGCTGGCGCCGCTGGGGCTGTATATCATGGTGTTGACGCCAATCAGCTCACCCTGGGAGTTAAGCAGGGGGCCACCGGAGTTGCCGGGATTGATGGCGGCGTCCGTCTGGATAACGTTGCGGATTTTGCGCTGATTGGGGGCCTCGATCTCGCGCCCCAGGGCACTCACCACGCCTGTTGTCAATGTGGCATCGAGGCCGAAGGGATTGCCAATGGCCAGCACCTTGCGGCCCACCGCCAGGCTGTCGGAATCCCCCAGGGGCAGGCCGCGCAGTTTCTCCGGGGGGGCTTCGATATGCAGGACTGCGAGGTCCCGGTCCGGTGCCAGCCCCACCACCTTGGCAGGCCACTGGGTCTGATCCGGCAGGGTGATGGAGAGCTGTCTCGCACCCTCCACCACATGAAAGTTGGTGACAATATGCCCCTGCTTATCCCAGACAAAGCCGGTGCCGGCGCCGCGGGGAATGGACAGCAAATCAAGGGAGCGCCGGTCGCGGACCAGTTGATAGCTGTTGACATAAACCACACTGGGACTGGCGAATTCGAACACTTCAATGGTGTTCTGTTCGTCATCGGTGGCAAAGGGCGGCGCTGCCGACCACGCCGGGGAGGCGAATAGGGTCAGCAGTGCCAGTAACAGTGGATAAAAGCGGCAGGCGTTTTTAATCATGCCGATTCTGCAGGGCCGCTATCCGTTCTTCCAGCGGCGGATGGCTGGAGAACAGCCGACTCATATGTTGTTGCAGGCCACCGCTGATGCCAAAGGCTTTCATGCTCTTGGGCATGGGGCTGGGAGCGCCGGCCTTGACCTCGGCCTGCAGGCGCTGCAGGGCACGAATCATGGCACCGCGACCGGCGAGCTCAGCACCCGCGGTATCGGCCCGGTACTCCCGGTAGCGGGAGAAGGCCATGACGATCATAGAGGCCAGGAAGGCGAGGATAATTTCCGCCACAATGGTGACCACATAGTAGCCAATGCCTACGCCACGCTCGGTTTTGAAGACCACCTTGTCCACTGTGTGGCCAATAATGCGGGCGAAGAACATGACAAAAGTGTTCACTACCCCCTGAATGAGGGTGAGAGTAATCATATCGCCATTGGCCACGTGGCCGATTTCATGAGCGAGTACCGCCCTGGCTTCCTCGCGATCAAAGCGTTGCAACAGGCCGGAGCTGACCGCCACCAGCGAATTGTTGCGGTTCCAGCCGGTAGCGAAAGCATTGGCCTGATTGGCGGGAAAGATACCCACCTCGGGCATGCCGATACCCGCCCGCTCGGCGAGGTCGCGTACGGTTTCCACCAGCCAGCGCTCCTCCGGGGTACGCGGGTTTTCAATGACCTGAGTACCCGTGGTTTTTTTGGCGATCCACTTGGAGAGAAACAGCGAGATAAAGGCTCCGGCAAAACCAAAGACCGCACAGAAAATCAGCAATGCCTGCAGGTTCAGGCCGGTGCCCGATTGATTGAGGTAGTGGTCTACCCCCAACAGGTTGAGGGTGATACTTGCGACCACCAGTACCGCAATGTTGGTCAGCAGAAACAGTCCAATGCGCATCACAGTGTGAATCTCCTTAGCGAAAGAAGCCGTCGATATGGGCTATATGAGCACGGCAGGAGGGAATTTCAAGGTGGGCACAAAGAAAAATGGCCGCCCGCAGGCGGCCCAAGCAACCGTGATTAGCCATTGGCCCGAAGGCCAGAGGAGAAGATCAGGCAATTGACTTGCAGGGCAATTGCTCGACCGGTCGCCGGCCTCGGCCAGCGATTAAGATAATAATAATTATTATCATTATCGCTGTCAAGACTGATTTTGCGACCCTGCACACAGGCCTCTCAGGCCTTGTCCTGCAGTTGCAACACCTGGCCGTTAAGTTGGTTGATTTTGGCCGCCATTTCCTCGATCAGGCCGATACAGATATGGGGTTGGTGCTCGATCAGTTCGACAAATTCGTGCTTGCGCACGGTGAGGACGGTGCAATCGCTGCTGGCCACCACACTGGCCATACGTTTTTGCCGGGTAAAGACGGCCAGTGCACCGAAGATTTCATCGGGGTGGATCTCGCCCACCTTGACGTTATCGCACAGGGCATCGGCGGTGCCCTCCAACAGGGTATACACCAGTTCGGCTTCATCGCCCTGGGCGATAATGGTTTCCCCCCGTTTGAAGTGCATAAACCCGGCGTTGGGTTGGTACTCGCTGCGAATTTCCTGTGCCAGGGCCTGCTGGTGCCAGCTCAACTGGGCAATCAGGTAGTAGCTCCACAGCTTGAGCAGGCTCTTATCACCGGCGATATGCGCAATTAGGGCATCGCGTTCCAGTGGTTGCACCACCACGGATTCGTCGGTGCTGAGAATGCCCCCGGGCAGACTCAATACTCGCGCCAGCCCCAACAGGTCGCCCGGTTCATAGCGGCAGATCAGCTTGCCGTCCAAGTGGCAGGCGACATGCCCCTCCTGCAGTAACAGCAGCCGAGTATTGGGGTGATGACTGAGGATATCGGCCGCTCCGGGAATGGTCATGGGGCTTTCATCATAGCTAAAAGCCGTGAGCAGATTGGCGGTGATACCGCGAATCGTCAGCGCCAGTTCGTTTAGTGCCTCGGTTTGAGCGTTGGGCAGTTGCATGGTGTCCTTTACCTTAGGGCCTGTTCATACTATAGCAGGTCGTTTGCCGCCACCGGTAGACCCGTTCCTCCCGCCGTAATCAGGCGTCGGCGGTGTCGCGGGTGGACGCTTCCCGCACCAGCTGTTTTTTTAAATCAGGAGGCAGATCATTCCAGTGAATATCCATCAGCGCTCCCTGCAGGGCATAGAGCATCACCTTGGATACATTGATATTGCGTGCCTGGATGCGGCGATAGGCTTCCACGGCACCGGTTTGCTTGAGGTCTTCGTAGGTGTGGATACCAATGGCTCTGAGGATATTGACGGAGGCCACGCCGAGATTTTTGAGTTGGAGTAATTCGCTTTGTCCGGTAGCTGTCATTTACTGCGCTCCACTGTCATTATCGTTATATTTTCCTGGGGGCTACCACAATCCGTTTATAGCCGTGGGTTATATTACCCCCTGTGCTGTAAGCTGCCAAGCACCTTGCCGCCAGAGGTAGAAGCGGATCACGAATTAGGGGTATGCTTGGCGCAGGAGACCACTATGACAACCACATTCGACGCTGCCAGCCGCGCCCTGCTCGGCCTCGACGGCTCCACTTTACAGGAGGAGCCCGGGTTGGGGCTCGTGCACCCGGACGTGGTCGTTCCCTGGCGGAAATTGTGTGAGGCCGCGCGATCTGCGGGCTTCGAGTTGCGTGCGGTGAGTGGCTACCGTAGCTTCGACCGCCAGTTGAAGATTTTCAATGACAAGGCCGAGGGCCGTCGGCCCGTGTTCGACGATAGGGGGAAACCCGTGGACATGGCGGCGTTGACAGAGCGGCAACGCCTCTACGCCATTCTGCGTTTTTCCGCCTTGCCGGGCACCTCCCGCCACCACTGGGGCACGGATATGGATGTCATGGATGCCGCCGCCGTACCAGCGGATTATCGCGTGGCGCTGACGGCTGCCGAGTGCACCCCCGGGGGCGTCTTTGGTGGCTTGCACCTGTGGCTGGATGACTACCTGGCACGGCCGGACTGTCCCTTTTACCGCCCCTATGACCGCGATCGCGGTGGTGTAGCCCCGGAGCCCTGGCACCTGAGCTACGCGCCGGTGGCGGACGGGCTGGCCGCCCGACTCACCCCGGAGCTATTGCGCGCCCTATTGAAGGATATGGATATTGCGCTGAAAGCCCAGGTGCTGGTGGCATTGGATGATATTTTTACCCGCTTTGTGACCGGCTCTGTGCCAGGAAAATACTCTCATGCCTGAATCCTCTGACAGCCAGTTCGGCCTGTTGCGACAAAAAACTTTTTTCCCACTTTTCTGGACGCAGTTTGGAGGTGCTTTTAACGATAATTTTTATAAAAGTGCACTGTTGATGCTGTTCACTTATGGCGAGATTGAGCGCTGGGGCATGGATATCAATGCGCTCAATAATATCGTCGCCGCCATGTTGATTATTCCTTTTCTGTTGTTCGCCCCCAGCGCCGGGCAGTTGGCCGATCACATGGACAAGGCGGTGTTTATCCGCCGGCTCAAGTTGGTGGAAGTGGCCGTCATGGCCTTGGGGGCATTGGCACTCTGGGCCAATAGTGCGGCACTGTTGCTGCTGGTGATTTTTCTCACCGGTACTCAGTCCGCCTGCTTTAGCCCGCTCAAGTACGCCATATTGCCCCAGCATCTGCCAAGCGGGGACTTGACCGGCGCCAATGGATTAATGCACACGGGCACTTCGCTGGCGATTTTTCTGGGGCTGATCGCCGGCTCATTGCTGATTCCCATGGCCGGTGGGCGGTGGTGGATTGCTGTCGGCGCTCTGTTGGTGGCCTGGGCCGGCTGGCGTGCCAGCCGGGTAATTCCGCCGGCTCCGCCCGTGCCCGGGGAGGTCACCCGCCTCGGTAACCCGCTGCTTCAGATTGTTCGGGTGCTGGGCTATGCGCGGGAAAATCCCCAGGTATTCTGGTGTATTGTGGGTGCCTCCTGGTACTGGTTCCTGGGCTCGGTCTATCTCACTCAATTGCCGAATTTCACCCGCGCGGTGGTCCACGGCGCGCCACTGGTGGTGAGTTTTCTGCTGGTGATGTTCCTGCTGGGTATCTGCGTGGGCGCACTTCTGTGCAACCGCCTGAGCCGGCGCCTGATTGAGCCCGCGATTGTGCCGCTGGGGGCGCTGTTGGTATTACTGGCGGGGGTCGATCTGGCCCTGGCCGGCAAGGCGTTCAGCGCGGTTCATGCTGGCGAGACACTGCTGACGTTACCGGAATTAATTGGCCTGCCGCGCTTTTGGCGTATTCTGGTGGATGTGTTGCTACTCGGTTGTGCGGGTGGTCTCTATCTGGTGCCTCTTAATGCCTTAATGCAGGCGGGGGCTCGCGATAATCGACGCGGTCAGGTGATTGCCGCCAACAATGTGATGAACGCTATTTTTATGATTGCCGCTGCCGTGTTTGGCGTGGTACTGCTTGGCCATCTGCAGCTGTCCATTCCCGATTTTTTCCTGCTCACCGTGTTCCTGCACCTGCTGGTCACGACCCTGGTTTTTGTCGCTGAGCCGGTATTTTTACAGCGGTTCAAGCAGAGGTTCTGGATATTTTGAAGCTGGTTATTTTTGACTGTGATGGTGTCCTCGTGGAGACCGAGACCCTGAGCGCCGGGGTGCTGCAGGTCTGCCTGCGCGAGTGGAACATACACTTGTCGACTGATGCTATCCTGCGGGATTTTCGCGGTAAATCCATTGCCACCTGTGTGGCCCAGGTGAAAGCCCTGCTGGCGGCGGAACCTGGAGCGGCTGGCAATCTGGAAACAGAGGCCGATGCATTCTGGCGCCAGGTGCAAACCCGCACCCTGGAGGCTTTCGACAGGGGTGTGGAACAGGTCCCCGGCGTGGCGGCTGTGCTCCAACGTCTGCAGCGTTTGGGTGTACCTTTTGTGGTGGCGTCCAATGGCAAACACGAAAAAATGCGCAAAACGCTGGGAATGACCGGTCTTTTGCCTCTGTTTGAGGGGCGACTGTTCAGCGCCACCGATGTGGCCATGGGCAAGCCGGCCCCCGATCTATTCCTGCTGGCGGCAGAGCGCATGGGGATCGACCCCGGCCAGTGTGTGGTGGTGGAGGACTCGTCTTCCGGTGCCAGCGCCGCCTGTGCGGCCGGTATGGCATTAGTGGGCTACTGTCCAGGGGATGACCCGGAAACCGATGCCGCCATGCGCTCGGCAGGTGGGCATATTATCCGCCACATGGATGCATTATTGCCGACGCTGTGCGAGCATTACGGCCTGAGTCTGGAGGGGAAGGAGACAACCCGATGACGCCACAGGCCATATGGCAGGAAATCCGCCGCGAGGCGGACAAAGTCAGTCGCGATGAGCCCATGCTGGCCAGTTTTTATCACGCCAGCGTTCTCAACCACGCCACTCTGGCCGATACCGTGAGCTTTCACCTGGCCAGCCTGCTGGGGGATGGCGCTGTGCCCGCCATGCAGTTGCGCGAGGCCTTTGCCAATGCCATGCGCCGGGACCCCGACATTGAGCGGTCCCTGTGCCGGGATCTCGAAGCCTACCGTGAGCGCGATCCCGCCTGCGATCAGTTTTTAATGCCACTGCTGTATTTCAAGGGTTTTCATGCGCTGGAGAGCTATCGCTTTGCACACGCTCTGTGGCGGGAGGGGCGCAAGACGGTTGCCCTGTATCTGCAAAACCGTATTTCCTGTCTATTTGGCGTGGATATTCATCCGGCCGCGCAGGTGGGCTCGGGTATCATGATTGATCATGCCACCGGTGTGGTAATTGGCGAGACAGCGGTGGTGGGTGACGACGTGTCCATGTTGCACGCGGTGACCCTGGGTGGCAGTGGACGCGGCGGGGATCGTCATCCCAAGGTAGGGCGCGGCGTGCTAATCAGTGCCGGCGCTAAAATTCTCGGCAATATCCGTATCGGCGATTACGCCCGGGTGGGCGCCGGCAGTGTGGTGCTGACCGACGTGGGAGCCCACCAGACCGCCGTGGGGGTGCCGGCGCGTATTCTCGGTCGGGTGGGGCGGGACGAGCCGGCGCGGGAGATGAATCACTGCATTGACGAAGAGCCGAATCAGTAACGGTGTCTGCGGTGTAGCGGGCGCTCGCTGTCCATAGCGTCGAGCAGGCAGTTGAGGACATCGGTACGCGTGGCCAGCATCATTCGATAGGCCGCCAGCAACTGATCATTGCTTTGGGGGTTACTCTCCAGGCTGACAATTTTGCGGTGTAAAGCCGCAATATCACTCTCCACCCGATGTTTGACGGCGTGTTTGAGCGATACCTCATGCAAGTGTGCTGTGGCGTTACTCATACCCATACCCCTCACCGGTTCCTGGAGTGGGGCAGGGTGAGTCTCTCTGCACCCACTGTTGGCAAGCTGGAAATGACAGTATGGAGGCCTTGATAGAGGCTTGCCAGTGGCCTCTGAGAATAATTTTTCACAAAAACAGCGGTGCGAAAGGGTGTTATTGCATGAGTCAGCTGGGCCGCGGCCTGCCGAAGGGCTACACTGTAACCAAGATGTGAAAGAGCGATCGATTCACAGGAGAGGGCATGAGCGAACAGCGATACGATTTGATTTTTCGCGGTGACATTGTGCTGGGGCAGGACCTCGGACAGGTCAAGGCGCGACTGCAGCAGTTATTCAAGACCGATGCCGCGCGCATCGACGCCCTGTTTTCGGGCCGTCCGGTACCCCTGAAACGCAATCTGGACGAGGAGACGGCGAAAAAATACCAACAGGTGCTCGCCAAAGCGGGGGCCGAGGTTAGCCTGGCTCCCGCCGCTGGCGAGGCAAATCGCGATGAAAGTGCGTCCCCGCGGGCCGAGCGGCCTTCTCAGGCGGGAGGTTTATCCCTGGCGCCGGTGGGGTCCTTACTACTGCGTCCGCGTGAGCGCCGTGAACAGCCGAATGTACAGATTGATCTTTCCGCCTTGAGCTTGCGGCCCGCCGAGGGCAATTTACTGGAGGCGGCGGAGCGGGAGACAGTCCCCGTGGCGGCAGTGGCCGTCCCGGACTTTAACCTGGCCGAGGTGGGTGCTTTATTGACTGACGAGGGTGGGCGAATCGAATTGCCGCAGGTGGACTTTGCCGATAATGACTGGGATCTTTCGCCCCCCGGTGAAGACTTGCTAAAACCCGAGGAGCGGCAACAGCGAGAGGCGTCCCCGGTCACCGAATTGACCGTTGATCTGGCGCCCGTGGGCAGTGACCTTGGTCAGATTAAAGAGAAGAAAACGCCACTGACACCGGATATCAGTGCCCTCAGACTGGAGGAGTAGCGGGCGCGGGGCGCCCCCTGAGATTAGCCCTGCTGGTAGCGGCTCACGGAGTCGGTGATTTCCGCCCGTGCGGCAGCGGCGTCTTCCCAGCCTTCCACTTTTACCCACTTGCCGGGTTCCAGATCCTTGTAGTGCTCAAAGAAATGTTCAATGGCCTTGAGTGTGATTTCCGGGACATCGCTGACTGATTGCACCTTGCTGTAGAGGGTGGTGACTTTGTCTACAGGCACTGCCAGAACCTTGGCGTCCTCGCCGGATTCATCGGTCATTTTTAATACCCCCACGGGGCGGCAGCGCACCACCGAGCCGGGCATCAGGGCGTGGGGCATCAATACCAGCACATCCACCGGGTCGCCATCGCCACACAGGGTGTGAGGGACATAGCCGTAATTGCAGGGATAGTGCATGGAGGTGCCGAGAACGCGATCCACAAACAGGGCGCCGCTGTCCTTGTCTACCTCGTATTTAACGGGCTCGCCGTTCATGGGGATTTCGATAACTACGTTGATATCGTCCGGCAGGCTTTTGCCGGCGGGGATCTGGTCAAAACTCATAGTTGCAGCCTTACTGAAAGAGGTTTCTGAAAGGGCGGCAATTCTACCATATCCATAATAACAGGAGCAGCAGAAGCACCAGCGCGCCAGCGGCGATCAGCAGCCACAGCCACACGTCTTTGTCACTGCTTTCCACGTAGGTAGGCTCCAGGCGGTTACCTGGTGAGGTGGGTCGGGTTTTCCAGCGCTTGGGCTCTGAACTGGGGGGTTTGCGGGCGATAGCCTTTATCTCGTCAATATTCATCCGCACCCGGGTTTTATCCCGATCCTCGCTGGGACTGGTGATGCGAAAGGTGTATACATCAATGCGCAGGCGGTCGCCGCTGTGCGCCAGGGCATCCTCCACCGGCTGCTCATTGAGAAAAGTCCCATTGGCCGATTCCAGGTCGCGAATACGCAAATGGTTGCCAACCACCGATAATTCGGCGTGGTGACGCGACAGGTGGGTGCCGGCAATCATAATATCGCAGTCCTTGGCGCGACCTATAAGAGTGCGGCGGTCAGTGGCAACGGGGAAAACCTGCCCGGCCAGCCAGCTGCCATCGGCAATCAGTTGCCACTGGCCCACTTGTTGATCTTCGGCGCCGGCGTTGAGAACGCGGATTTCCACTTCGCCCAGGCGCAGCGTATCGCCTGGCAGGAGTTCTTTCTGCGACACGCGCTGGCCATTGACGTAGCTACCCGACGTACTGGTGTTGTCTTTGATAAACACCTTGCCGCTGTCGGTACATACCAGTCGGGCGTGGATGGCGTCTATGCCAGGCTCGGTCAATACCAGGTTGTTGTCGGCGGCACTGCCAATACTGTAAAGTTTTTCCTTTAGCAGTATGGGCTCGTCTCGCTTGTCCTTGAGTTGTAACTTGAGCATAGTCGTTCCGATAGGGCACTCACTCTCAGGGCGATGGTTTGTACGCGGACTGCACCGACACCCATGATCAGATAATAGACAGCCATGTTAACACTTTTTGGACAATACAGCGTGCGCAGGTCCTTGAATATAGCCTTTTCGTACCCGCGGAGACAATATGTCCTCCACTGAGCCCTTAGTCCCCGTCGTTCCCAACCGGCGAGTGATCATTCAGTACTGTCGCCTGTGTCAGTGGATGCTGCGCGCCGCCTGGCTCGCGCAGGAGCTGTTGAGCACTTTTGCCGATGAGTTGGAAGAAGTCAGTCTGCAGCCCGGCACCGGGGGTGTTTTTGCAATCTGGTACGGCGAGCAGTTGCTGTGGGAGCGTCAGCGCGACGGTGGTTTTCCCGAGGCCAAGGAAATCAAACAGCGCCTGCGCGACCACCTTTGCCCCGAACGTTCCCTGGGGCACAGCGACCGTCCCTGACGGGTCGGGGTTACAGCGCACGAACAATCGCGCATAATACTGCCACCGCCTATCGACTGGAGAAGACTCCCGCCATGTTATCCACCCTCAGGTCCGCTTACGAGTACTGTGTTTTCAATCGACCCGCCGTCACATTGACCGTGGTGGCACTTTTGGCGGTGATACTGATGATGGGGCTTCCCAATTTCAAGCTGGATGCCTCCGCCGATTCGCTCACCCTGGAAAGTGATCGCTCGCTGGATTATTTCCGCGAGATTAATCAGCGCTACCAAAGCGGCGAGTTTCTGGTGGTCACCTACAGCCCCGAGGCGCCCATGTTCTCGGATGAGTCACTGCAGACCCTGGCGGCGCTGCGTGACGAACTGGCCGGGGTGGAGGGGGTAGCCAGCGTCAATAGCATGCTGGATGTACCCTTGTTATACAGTCCCATGCGCTCTCTGGCGGAACAGCAGGAATCGACCCGGACCCTGGAGACCGAGGGTGTCGATCGTGAGCAGGCACGCCAGGAATTCCTCAATAGCCCCATTTATCGCGACATGCTGCTCTCCGCCGATGGGAAGACCACGGCCCTGCAACTAAACCTGGCCGTGGATAACCGCTATTACGAGTTAGTGAGTGAACGCGATGAGCTGCGCCGCAAGCAAAATCGCGAGGGGCTGAATGAGAAGGAAGAACAACGGCTGGAGAAGGTCAGTAGTGAGTTTCTCGCTTATCGAACCGAGCAGGCGCAACGCAGTCATGAGCGTGTGGCCAGTATTCGCGACATCCTGGCTGACTACGAAGATAAAGCCGAGTTGTTCCTGGGGGGTGTGAGTATGATCACCACCGATATGATCGCCTTCATCAAAAGCGACCTGGTGGTGTTTGGCTCGGCGATTATTGTCTTTGTCATACTGATGCTGGCACTGATCTTTCGTCAGTGGCGTTTTGTGATACTGCCCCTGGGAATATGCCTGCTGGCGGTGACCATGATGTTGGGTTGGCTGAGTTGGATCGACTGGCGCTTGACGGTCATATCATCCAATTTTGTGGCGCTATTGTTGATTATGACTCTGGCGATCACTATTCATCTGGTGGTGCGCTACCGCGAACTGCACGCTCGTCATCCCGATTGGGCGCAACACCAGCTGGTGGCGGCAACAGTGGAGCAGATGGCCAAGCCCTGTCTCTATACTGCCCTGACGACCATTGTGGCATTTGTCTCGCTGGTGGTCAGTGATATTCGTCCGGTCATTGATTTTGGCTGGATGATGACGATTGGCCTCTCTCTTGCGCTGGTGCTCGCCTTTACCGTATTGCCAGCGGCGCTGATGCTGTTGCCCAAGGGGGAGCCCAGAGACAAGGGCGATAACTCCGGCGCCTTTACGGTGAGGTTTTCCCGCGTCGCCGAGCGTCACGGCCGGTTGGTGATTGCAGTGGCACTGTTGGCGGCGGGCGTTGCCATTTACGGCATGACCCGATTGGAGGTGGAAAACCGTTTTATCGATTATTTCCACGAAGATACCGAGATCTACCAGGGTATGTCGGTTATCGACCGGCAGTTGGGGGGGACCATCAGCCTGGATATTATTCTCGACAGTCCGCAAACTGAGCAAGATGATACCCTCGATACTGATCCGGTCGAGACCGCAGAGGATCCTTTCGGGTTCGAGGGTGAGGATCTCTTTGCCTCAGAGGCCAGTAGCGAATTCGAAGAGGATGACCCTTTTGGTGAGGGCGACCCCTTTGCCGAACCGGGCGGAAAAACCCAGAGTAGCGCCTGGTTCAATACCGTGGGCCTGGAAACCATCAGCGACTTGCACACTTACCTGGAGTCATTGCCGGAGGTTGGCAAGGTACAGTCGTTGGCCATCATGTATGAGGTGGCGAGGGACATCAATGGCGGCCGTTTGAATAATTTTGAACTGGATGTGATGCGCAACATGTTCTCGGAAGATATTCGCGGTTTCTTGATTGAACCCTATTTATCCGACGAACACGGGCAGACGCGCATTACCCTGCGGGTGCAGGAAACCAGCCCCGAACTCAAGCGCGCGGAACTGGTGGAAAAGATCCGTCGCTACGCCGAGGATGAGTTGGGATTGGCACCCGAGCAAATACATTTTACCGGCATGCTGGTGTTGTATAACAATATGTTGCAAAGCCTGTTTCACTCGCAAATCGTGACACTGGGTGCGGTATTTGTGGGTATTATGCTGATGTTTCTGGTGCTGTTTCGTTCCCTGACGGTGGCGATTATTTCCCTGCTGCCCAATTTACTGGCGGCGAGCGTAGTGCTGGGAGGTATGGGGCTGACAGGGGTGCCCCTGGATATGATGACTATCACCATTGCCGCGATTACCGTGGGGGTGGGGGTGGATCACGCTATTCACTATCTCTATCGCTTTCGCAACGAGTTGGCGGAATCTGGTGACTATGTACAGGCCATGCACCGCTCGCACGCCTCTATTGGCCGGGCGATGTATTACACGGCGGTGATTATTATCGTCGGCTTTTCGATACTGGCGCTATCGCAGTTTATCCCCTCCATTTATTTTGGCTTGTTGACCGCCTTGGCCATGTTTGCCGCTATTGTGGGGTCGCTGACCTTATTGCCCAAGCTGGTATTGATCACGCGTCCTTTTGGTCGGCCGGAATCGCCGGAGTAATTTCCAGATCTTCGGCGATGGAGCCGGTCAGTGCCTGACCGGCGCGAATGGCGTCCAGAAGGGGAGTAATATCCCCGGGGTTGCGTCGGACATATCGCCGCGCTTTGCCCAGCTCCCCCCGCAGTCCCATGGGCCGAGTGAATACGGCGGGCATCAGGCCTGCCCACTCCAGTTCGCGGTTCATCCAGGTCAGGGCGGTGCGGCCATTGCCGTCCACAAAAGGGTGAATTTCAATAATGGCGAACAGTACCAATGCTGCCCGGGGCAACCCCGGGGGCAGGTTGCAGTAACACTCGGCGATAAACTGACGGAAAGTTTGCGCTGTCGCCGTGGCTTCCGCCCGCGGCATCAATCGGTCGGACTGCAGGACGTTGTTGGCGTACTTGAAGTGCCCCGGCATAAAGCCTTCAAGGTTGTGGGTGGCCAAGGCCTGCCAATGACGGATGGCGACTTCAGCCTGGATTGGATCGGACAGCTGGTGACGATCTTGTCGGGCGCGCTCGATACTGGCGACCATATTGTGTGACTCTGTCAACTCGCTCGCCTTAACATCCTCACCCTTGCGGTCTTTGAAAGCCCGGAAGGATTCGCTGCTGTCCACCAGCGGAATCATAAACAGCCCCTCAATTTCCAGCCAGGGGTCGGGCAGGTAGTATGCTGGGGTTGGCGATGTATCGCTGAGAAGGCGTGCACTTTCGGCAAAACGGGCAATAGGGTCGTAAACGAGTTGATCCAGCGTTAGCAGTGTTTCTGGTGTCTCAGCCAATTGCCGCTGTAAGGTCTGGCGGTCACCTTCCGTTGCTAACTTTTGCAGTGCCGGTGCAAGCCGGTCGTGTTCGGTCAGTAGCAACTCGGCCTCGTTAAAGGCCTTCTGCTCAGCCGGGGGAAAGGCCTGCCCTTTGTACTTTTCCAACCGCTCTCGTGCCAGCGACATCTGCTGTTGAATTACCGCATTGGTCACCAGGTTGACTTTGGCTGAGGGGTAGCGGGGGTCCAACTCAAGCGCGCGCAGGAAGAGTTTTTCGGCGTTTTCCAGTTGCCTTTCCTCCCGCAGGGCGCAGCCCAGTTTATTCAGCGCCAACGGATTCTCCTGGATATCGACGGCCTGCTGGTAGGCCTTGGCAGCCTCCTGTTGGCGACCGGATTCCCGCATGGCGTCACCCAACATCATATGTGCCGGTGCCATTCGAGGCTCAAGGGAAATCGCTTTTTGCGCGGCCTCTATGGCCTCCTGATGCTGCTCCAGTGCTATGCATGCTGTACATAAGTTGACCCAGGAGGCAGCCGCATTGGGAAGAAGCCGAGTGGCCTCGCGAAAATGTGTCGCCGCTTCACCGGGGTTGTTGCGACCAAAGGCCTCCACGCCTCGGCCCATGATTTGCTGCCACTGGTTTTGCAGAGGGTTGTTCATGGATAGGCTCCCAATGAATAGTTTGACCGGCTTTAGCGATTGTACAAGCCCAGCCGGGGCGCGATAACATCTCTGGCAATCTGCCAATCCAGTTCGGAGGTAATCTTTATATTTTCCTCCTCGCCCGCAATAGCCACCACTTCAAAACCCGCCGCTATTACATACTGGGCCGTGGATTGGTAGTGCTGGCTGCCGGCGCGATCATGGGCCGCGAGCAAAATTTCCCGGGAGAAAGCCTGGGGGGTTTGAAAATAGCCGGCTTCGGTGCGATTCCAATAATGATCCACCCGGTGCTGATGGATTTTGGCAACGGGCACGCTGGGGCTGTAAAAGGCACCCGCCGCTCCCTGGTGAATAGCCGCTTTCAGGACCTGCTGCAACAGGGCCGCTGAGGCGAAGGGGCTGGCGACGTTCTGGATCAGGACTGTATCGGCATCGGCGGCGGCCAGCATCTGTTCGACGCTGTCGCGTCGCTGTTCTCCCCCGGCAATAACCTGAACATCTGTCCCCACATAACTGCGAAATTGAGCCTGATAGGCGGTCGGCGCAGCCACGATAACGTTATCTACCAAGGGGCGTACCTTGGCAACCACGATTTCCAGTAAGGTCCGGTCTCCCAAACGCAGTAAGGCCTTAGGGCCTTCGCCCAGCCGGAGACCATTGCCGGCGGCGGGAATCAGTGCGGCGGTTGTCATGGTGGTGGCTGGCTTCCTCTAAAGAGGTCGCCAAGGTAACCGAAATGCCCCTGAATACGCAAGCATGCAGAGACATCTCGGTCGGGTCCGAACTGGCTAAGTTAGTCTGGACTCTTGCCTTCGCTCTCTACCGGCAGGTGTTGCGTGAGAAATCGCTCCATGGTGCGGAAGGTCTCAAGCCGATTCTGCTCGTTAGACAGGTAGTGGTCCTCGTTGGCCAGCGACAGAAAGGTGACCGATTTATCCTCCTTTTGCAGAGCATCGCGCATCTGCTCGCTGTGTTTGATATCCACCTGTCTATCCAGGTCGCCGTGGATAAGCAGTACTGGAATCTTGATTTTGTCGGCGTGATTGACAGGGGAGACCTCTTTGAGGTCTGTGCCCAGCTTGCCAATTTGTTGATCGGCTACATTATAGCTGGCTCTGAAATTGCGATTGTCGCGCACTAAATCAAAGACATTGCTAACGCCATTGACACTGATGGCACACTGGTAAAAATCGGGTGTCTTGACCGCGCCCATCAAAGCCGCATAGCCGCCGTAACTGGCGCCGGCGATACAGATGCGATCAGGGTCAGTGATGCCGTCCTTAATCAACTGGCGTGCGCCGTCCTCAATATCGTCCTGCATTTCCTTGCCCCAGTTTTGCAGGCCGGCATTGCGAAATTCCACCCCCTGGCCCGCGGAGCCGCGAAAGTTCATTTGCAGTACCGCGTAACCGCGGTTGGCAAAAAACTGGGCCCAGTAATCGAAGGCCGCCGTATCGCGGGCATGGGGCCCACCATGGGGAAACATAATGGTGGGCAGGTTTTTGTCTTTGCCCGTGGGTGGCAAGGTCAGTTGAGCCTCAATAGCCAGTCCATCCCGAGCCTGGTAAGGGTAATCACGCACAGGTCCAAGCACATCGGGCGGCAGGTTTTTGTAGCGATACGCGACCGCCTCCAACTCGGCGGGGTTGCGTTTCCCGAGATAATAAGTGCCCGACTCCCGATGGCCGGAGGTATACAACAAATAGGATTGCAGATCTTCAGTTAAATTGTAAATATGATTGGAGGAGTCGGGCATTAACTTATCAATGCCTCTTTTCAGTGATTGCAAAGTCTCTTCAAAAAAGTAACTTCCTTCGCCTCCGGCATCTGAAACCCCAATCACTTTTTCAAGCGACGGGGAGTAGATCAAGCCGCCGGTAATATCGTATTCCGGGTGATCCAATACCAGGGTACGCTTTAACTCAGGGTCTTGCAGATCCACCCGAAATAGCGCCAGCCTGCCATTGTGGTAAGCGTAGATAAACAGCTCGTTGGGATCATGGCCGAAGCCGGCGACACTCACCTGATCTTCAGAAAAAGTTTCGTAGGGCCATAATTCACGCCATTCATTGGTTTTCAGGTCGTGCAGCAGTGTTTTATGCATGCCATCGTTGAAGTAATAACCTACGCGTATACGGGATTGGCGATCAGTGCCCCAGCCATAGATATTCTCGACTGCCTCATGCACAACTGTCGCTTGTTGTTTGCGAATATTGACTTTGTATACAGCCGGGGTGCCATAAATGGTGGTAGAGGGCAATACCATCAACAGATGGTCAGGGTCTTCAGGTAAGGTATCCACAATGCTGTCCAGAGTACTGGGCAAAACGGGAAACTTGCGTAGAAAAAACTTGTTAAAAGGCGTATTCATTTTCCCAGTTTCGGTATCAATGATCATCAGCTGGGTGTCACGAGTGTTAAATCGCGCGTAGCCAAATTTAGTCCATTCATCCCGGCGCGAGGGAGAGTAGGAGTGAACCAGCAAGGTGCGAGAATCCTTCCAGTGCACAGAATAGATAAAATATTCTGTGTTATCGGAAAAGAACACCATATCGGCTTCGCCCTTTTCCAGATCGGTTACCTGGACACCGGTACCTTGCATATCCTCCACATCGACACGGACCACGGCTGCCAGTTTTTCGCCGTTAGGTGAGAGAGTGACGCGCTCTACATCGGGAAGTTGCGCAAAGTATTCGGTGGGTAAGGGGGTGGCGCTGAGGTGAATTGCGGCCAGGACTGACCAGAGAACGAAGAGAAAACGAGCCATCGGTAGTGCTCCCTGTATGTTAATTCACTGCTGTCCCATAAACTTTCATGAAAATTGTAGTCGATCCTGAAGCGGTGAG
>CBFGUT010000032.1:0-17782 GCA_965652265.1 uncultured Cellvibrionaceae bacterium
TGTTTACTCTTTATCTTTTTTATCGTGGGGCATGGACCCCATGGGGCTAATGGGTGGTACTTCGCCTTTGGCTAACTCGCGCATGGAGTAACCGAGATAATCGGCGTGCAGCGCGCGCGTGAGCGACACCGCCATAAACACCAACAGCACACAAAAGGGAAAGCCCAGCGCGGTAATCACATTCTGCAGGGCAGTCAAACCGCCACCCAGTAGAAGCGTGCCCGCTACCAGCCCCAGCAACAAAGTCCAGAAAACCCGTTGCCCGGTTTTCGAGGCCTGGCCGGTTTTGCGCGAGAGCAAGTCCACCACCAACGCGGCCGAGTCCGCTGAGGTGGTCAAAAAGACCACAATCACCACCAGTGCCAAGACCGACAGAGCGGTGGACCAGGGGAAGTAACCCAGGAAATCAAACAGCGCCACCGACACATCGCGACTGACTTCGGCGGAAATAGCAGCCCCCTGATTGAGTTCGAGATCAATAGCCGCCAGACCAAACACTGAAAACCAGATCAAGGTAAACAACAGGGGAGCACCCAGCGCGCCCACTACAAACTGGCGGATGGTCCGGCCCTTGGAAATTCTGGCAATAAAAATACCCACATAGGGCGCCCAGGATATGGTCCAGGCGAAATAGAATACCGTCCAGGCGCGCTGCCACTGGCCCTCGCTGTAGGCCTCAGTCCAGAAAGACATCCACGGCAGTTGCTGCAGATACATGCCCACATTCTGCACCGCACCCGCGGTAATAAACAGGGTGGGCCCACCCACCCAGATAAACAGCAGTACCACCAGCGCCAGAAAAATATTGAATTCACTGAGACGCTTGATCCCCTTATCCAGCCCCAAGGCTACGGAGATGGTCGCCACCAGGGTAATCACAGCGACGATAAACATCTGCGAAACATAATTAATGGGCAGGTCCACCAGATAATTGAGGCCGCTGTTAATCTGCAGAGTACCCAGCCCCACCGATACCGCCACACCAAATAAAGTGCCCAGTACCGCGATAATATCGATGGTCCAGCCCAGTGGGCCGTAAATTCTGTCACCCAGCACGGAATAGAAAACACTGCTGATACGCATGGGCAGGTTTTGCCGGTAGGTAAAATAGCCAATGGCCAGAGCCGGCAAGGTAAAAATGGTCCAGGTATGCAACCCGTAGTGAAACATGGAAATTTGCATGGCCAGGCGCGCAGCGTCGCGGGTTCCCGCGGCTACATCATCGTGGGGCGGGTTGGCAAAGTGGGACATGGGTTCGGCCACACCCCAGAACATCAGAATCGTACCGATGCCCGCCGCGAACAGCATACAGAACCAGGTCAGGGTCTTGTACTCCGGCAGGCCGTCGTCCGGCCCCAGGCGAATACGGCCGTAGCGGCTGGCAGCCACCCAAATCAAAAACAGCAATAGACCGCTGACACTGAGAATATAAAACCAACCGAAGTTAACGAAGGTAAATTGCCCCAGCCGGTCAAAGAAGGTGGCAAATTGCTGGTTATACGGGATAGCAAAACCCACAAACACCGCGACACAGATAACCGCGGTAAAAAAGATCTGCGGGATTGCACTCAACCCCAGCTTGTCAGCCATCCGTTCAAACATAGTTATCCCATTTGCATTATTGTTGTTGCGCTATACCGCCTGCACAAAGTAAACATCCGGTTTGAAGAACCCGGTGTTGCCAGAGCCTTCTCAAAGAAGGCATGGCGTTCTTCCAAAACCGCCGAGGCGGAGCTTACCCAACCTACAGGCTACCCGACCCCGCCTCCGTGTCAACTCCCACAAGGACGTGGCTTAACGTTCCGTCAATACGAAAGCAATTCCTTGAACTCGGGTAAATCCTGTAAAGGCTCCAGCGCGGTATCCTCGTCAATGGTATGCCGGTAGGTATCCGAGCGCTCCAGTGTCTCACGCAGGTAGTGAATCGCCTGCTCCAGGTTGCCCAGCATGGTATTGGCACAGGCCAATTGATAAAACGCATGGGCATTATCCGGGTCAATGGCCAGCGCCTGGTGGCACAGGTTCATGGCCCATTGCACCTCCCCCAGTTCCAACACTTCGTCGGCCTTGTAGGTCAAAGCCTCGCAGTCGTTGGGGCGCTGTGTCAATATTTGATCGTAAATAGCGATCTTGCTCGCCGGCACCGTCTCCTGCGCGGCGCGCAGCCACAGTGAGTGAATCTCCTGGGTTTTCTCAATTTCCTCGCGGTTCTGGTCGATGTGTCGGGTCTTCTGGGTTAACTGTTTTTCAATAGCGCGCAAGCGTTTTTCATACACCGCCACCAACTTACCCACCTCTTCATCGGCGATTTTGTTCATGCGTTCCTTGATATCGCGCACGGAGGTCCAGCCCACAATTACCAGAATCGAACTGACAGCCGCAATCAGATAGAAAAAGTAAGTAATGGTGTTAGTGGCGTAACTGACACCCCGGTCCACGGATTCTATCTGCCGGTCGACAATCTGCTGGGTCAACTCGATGCGCTGCTGGGCCATATCGGCGCGCAATTGCTTGAGCTCATACAACACATAGCGCTCAATAAAGGGGCTGTATAGCGGCTCCTCCAACTGATTGACACTCGCCCTCACCTGTTTTTCTGTTGCGGCATCGGCTGTACTGGAATCGGGCTGGGCCTGGGCAAGACCTGCGAACCACAACCCGACAATGACCAGCAGCCCTGGTATCAGGCCGCGCATATGGCGTCACCGTGATCATGAACCTCAATCAGGCAACGGTGCAGGCTTTTTACAGCCTCCTCATAGTCGTCTTCATCCAGGATAAACTGCATATCCACCTGGCGTATGGACTGGTGCATGGCGAGAATACTGATATTGACCTCGGATAAAGCCGAAACGGTTTTTGCCAGCATGCCGGGGATTTTCATATCACTGCCAATCGCGGAAACCACCGCCACCTTGCGGGTATTGATTTCCGCATCCGGATAGAGCTCTTCCAGCTCCCGGCGAATCCTGTTGACAATTTTCAGGCTGGCCCCCACATAGTGGGTAATGGTGTTGGCATTGATATCCTTGCTCACCACATGGCCTTTGAAGCGGGCAATGGTTTGCAGCACATTGGAGTCGTACTTGTGAATATTGCCCATCATGTCCTGATCGAACAGCTCGATGGAGTAAACATGGCGGCGACCGGCGATAATCTCCACGCGCGGCGTGTCACTGACATAGTCGCCGGTAATCAAGGTGCCCGAGTGCTCGGGCTCAAAAGTGTTTTTCACACGCAGAGAAATATCGGCCTGACGCAAGCCCTTGGCCGCTCGCGGATGAATTGCTTCCATCCCCAGATTGGCCAGTTGATCGGCCACATCGTAGTTGGTGCGCCCGATAGGCACCACCTTGTCTGCCCCGACCATGCGCGGGTCGGCACTGCTCAGATGGTATTCCTTGTGAATGATAGCTTCTTTAGCGCCGGTAATAACCGCCACTCGACTAAAGGTCATTTCACTGTAGCCACGGTCAAAGGTCGCCATTAGGCCCTCTTTACAATGGGCATAGCCGGTAGCGATCAAAATTTCGTTGTCATAGTCGGCGGTGGCAAAGGCCTGGGTAATTTTCTCGTCCAGAGGCAGTGCCTCGCTGGACTGCCAGCCGGACAAATCAATATAGCGCGCATTGATACCGTCGCGCTCCAGCAAATGCGCCATATTCCAGGCACTGTGGGCCTCACCGATACTTGCGAGCATTTCGCGCACGGTATACAGGTGAGACTGCAGCTCGAAATGGCCATGCTGACACAGGCGTTGCAAGTCTTTCAGGCAGCGCTCGGCATCGTCGAGCCGTTCGGTGATAAACTCGTCGGCTTTCCGACCCAGTGAGGATTTGCCAAACAGATCCTTGTTAATGCTGTAGATTTCCTTTTTCAGGTCGGCAAAGGCGCCCTGCCAGTCATCCTCGTTGTCGGTGCTAGCGAACAGGCCGTAGACACCCGGCTTGCCGTTGCGCTTGTTTTCCAGCAGCAGATCCGTCATGCCACCGTAGGCGGAAACCACAAAAATTCGATTGTAGATATCCTTGCTGTGGCCACCTTTTAAAATCACATTGTCCCGCACCGCCTCGTACTCACTCATGGAGGTGCCGCCAATTTTCTCTACTGTATGCGTCATGCTGACTCTTTACCCTTTAAGTGTGTGAAAATCAAAACCCGAGTTTTTCTCACATCAATCGGTAACTTCTTCCGCCTCCAACTCATAAGCGCCGTCGGCATTGTGCACTTCTTTACCATTCAGCGGCGGATTAAACACACAAGCCATTTTCAGCTCTTCTTCCGCGCGAAGAATGTGCTTATCGTTGAGATTGAGGTTATAGATGGTACCCGGCTCAATCTCGTGGACTTCACCCGTCTCCACCACTTCCACCGAGCCCTTGCCACTTATGCAGTACACGGATTCCAGGTGGTTCTGGTAATGCAAATGCAGCTCGGCATCCTTATAGATGGTGGTGATATGGAACGAGTAGCCCATGCCGTCATTTTTCAGCACCAGACGGGTACTCTCCCACCCTTCTGACACAATACGTCGGCTGGATTTCTCGGCGTCTTTCAATCTACGTACAATCATTCACTCTATCTCCTGTTACCGTAGGCTCTCTCAGGAAGCCTCGCTCAATTTCTCTTTGGCCATAACCTTGGCAATACTCTTCTCCAGAATATCCAGACCTTCGTTCAGCGCTTCTTCGTCAATGGTCAACGGGCAGAAACACTTGACGATCTGGCTGTGGTTGCCCGAGGTTTCAATAACAACACCGTTATCGAAGGCCTCCGCACAAATTTTGCTGGCCAGCTCTTCGGTGCGACAGTCAATGCCCTGCATCAGGCCGCGTCCCTTGAGACGAAATACCGTCTCGCCGTGGGTGTCGATAATTTTCTTGAACCGGCGTGTCACCAGATCCGCTTTTTTCTGAATGTCCTTAGCAAAACTGTCATCGGACCAGAATTCGTTAATGGCCGCAGTGGCCGTTACAAAGGCGTGGTTGTTACCGCGGAAAGTGCCGTTGTGTTCACCCGGCTTCCACAGGTCGGAATCGGGCTTCAGCAGCACTACCGCCAGCGGCAGGCCATAGGCACTCAGCGACTTGGACAGTGTGACGATATCCGGCTTGATACCCGAGGGCTCAAAACTGAAGAAGGTGCCCGTGCGGCCACAACCGGCCTGAATATCATCGAGAATTAGCAGCATCTTGTGCTTGCGACACAGCTTCTCGATACCCTGCAGCCAGGCATTGGTGGCCACATTCAAACCGCCCTCGCCCTGTACCGCTTCCACGATTACCGCCGCCGGCTTGTCGATACCGCTGGAGGGGTCGGAGAGCAGTTTGTCGATCATTTTCACAGTGTCCACATCGCGACCGTGATAGCCACAGAACGGCATGCGGTCAATATCGCTCAGCGAGACTCCCGCACCGCCGCGATGATGCTGGTTACCCGTGGCCGCTACCGCGCCCAGGGAGACGCCGTGAAAACCGTTGGTAAAGGCCAGCACATTGTTGCGGCCGGTCACCTTGCGGGCGATCTTCAGCGCGGCTTCCACAGCATTGGTGCCGGTAGGACCGGTAAATTGCATCACGTAGTCGAGATCGCGGGGCTTGAGAATTTTATTGCGAAAAGCCTCCAGAAACTCGGCCTTGGCCTCGGTATGCATATCCAGGCCGTGGGTGATACCGTCGTTTTCAATATATTCCAACAGCGCTTTTTTCAGCTTGTCGTTGTTGTGGCCGTAGTTCAGCGACCCGGCACCCGCCAGAAAGTCGATGTAGCGTTTGCCGTTTTCATCGAACAGGTAACAATCCTTCGCCTTGTTGAATACCACCGGAAAGGACCGTGCGTAGGATTGAACTTCCGATTCCATTTCTTCAAAAATTTTCATAGCTGACCTCTGAGCAGTGGTGAGTTAATAAGCTTAATAACAGGTTGTTACAGTTCGTTAATGACAGTAGGTTAAAAAGGGCCGATCACCAGCAGGTGTTCGTCGTCGTGTTGCCCGCCAAAATGCGTGTCGCGCTGAAAGTGCACACGGCTGTTCAACTCCGCATCCAGATCGCGCGCCAGGCTTTTAAAAACGCCCCAGGAGGCGTCGTTGTCCGGTGTAATGGTGGTGTGAATATGCGTCACGCCACGACAGCCCTCGCCTTGCAGCTGGGCCTTTACCAAGCGCTTGGCCAGGCCCTTGCCGCGCGCCCGGCTGTCCACCACCAACTGCCACACAAACAGCACCTCCGGCGTTTCCGGCGGGCGATACCCCGATACAAAACCCAGCATCTGCTCACCTTCGAAGGCGGCGATGGCGGTTTTGGCGAAATGGGAGCATTGCAGCAGGTTGCAGTAGACCGAGTTGGGGTCCAGAGGCGGATTGGCCGCCACCAGTTGGTTGACGGTGTAGCCGTCCTCGGCCGTCGGGTGTCGAAAGTCAATGTTGTCGGTGCCACTCATGGCAGATCTTTCTTCCTCTAAAGAGTTAATTAACGCCAGAATCGTTGAATATCGCACGATATTTGTGCATATCTGCTGAAATTCAACCCTATCCACGCTTTAACGCCACTCAGATCACTGTCATATCACTGAATAATACTTAGTGAACTAAGTTTTAATCTATAGTACACTAAACATATTCCGAAGTCCAGACACGCGACCAAGAGGAAGCCTATGGGAAAGAATGTTGAGAGGATTTACCCGGACAATCTGGGACTCAGCGCAAAAGCTGCCTATAATTTCGACCTTTTAAAGACTATGAATGCCATGGATAAGATAGAAGAAGTACTGGTAGCCCTGCGCCGGGTCATTCGCGCCACCGACCTGCACTCCAAGCGGCTGGTGAAGACCGCCAATGTCACCGGCCCGCAGTTGCTGGTGCTGCAGATCCTGCATAACAAAGGCGATATGACCATCAGCGAGTTGTCGCGGGATATGAGCCTGTCGCAGGCCACCGTCACCACCATCCTCGACCGCCTGGAAAAGCGCGAGCTGGTGACCCGGGTGCGCTCCCAGCAGGACAAGCGCAAAGTCTATCCGCAGCTGACCCACAAGGGCTCCAAGGTCCTGGAGCAGGCACCCACAGCCCTGCAGGAGGACTTTGTGCGCAAGTTCAAGTCGCTGAGTGAATGGGAGCAGAGCATGATTATCGCCAGCCTGCAGCGGGTGGCGGAAATGATGGACGCCCATCATATCGACGCCTCGCCCTTCCTGGATATTGGCGCGCTGGACCGGGGGGAAGCGGTATGAGCCAGGATTACCACCGCCAGGCACTGGCGCTGATCCGGGCCGGCGACTGGGACGGCGCCCACACGCTGGTACAGGATCACGAGGACAGCCTCGCCTGTCAGATCCACGGTTACCTGCACCGGGATGAAGGCGACCTGCCCAATGCCACCTATTGGTATCGCCGCGCGGGCGTCACCCTGCCCGAAAACAGCCTTGCCGAGGAGCTGGAGCGCCTGCAGGCGCAGTTGTAAACGCGGCTATTCCGGGCCCGGAGAACCTACCGGCAGAACTTCCCGCCCGCCGAATACTTCCCAGATTTTTACCATCGCCAGGGTGTCCAGCGCGCAATAGGCCCGCAACTGTTCGCGCAGTTGTTCACGCCGCGCCTCAGCGACACCCTCGGCCGTCGCCTCCACATAGGCCTGCATGGCCA
Source organism: uncultured Cellvibrionaceae bacterium (assembly GCA_965652265.1). Lineage (GTDB taxonomy): Bacteria > Pseudomonadota > Gammaproteobacteria > Pseudomonadales > Cellvibrionaceae > Gilvimarinus. Next base: position 7,643 of record CBFGUT010000032.1, read on the forward strand.
TGCTGCCGTCCTGCACACCCTGCAACTGGCTGTAGTCCAGCTCTGGCGCCACCGCCGGTAACAGCTTCTTGATACTCCAACTGCCCTGCTGGGCCGGGTGGTAATAATGCTCGCGGGCGATCGGCAACAGATCCACCATGCGCCGGGCCAGCGCCAACAGTGGCTCACGCAAATGCCCAAAGCGCTCCGCCAGAGCGCGCACCCGCCCCACTTCAAAGGCGCGGTGATAGACATAGATTGGACCCGTATCACCACAGGCGGAGACCAGCGCCTCGGCAAAGGCCAGCGAGGGATCATCGCCACTCAAGTCCAGAAAATCCGTGTGCTGTAACTGACCGTTATCGGCAATACAATGCAGACTGAACTGAAAAGGCACCTGGGTATAGGGCCGCTGACCGGGCCAGCGGGGAATGACCAGCTGCGCGGTTTCAAAATCCAGAAACCAGGCCGGCAGCCCCTGCTGCGCGAGCATAGTCTGCGTGGCCTCGTTATCGAAATACACACCGTTAGTCAGCGTCGTGTCTTTCACCCGTTGTTGCAACGGCGTGAGCAGGTGATCGGGCAATTCGCGCATATCCCGCACCTGTTCGGCGTCAATAAAATCCCGTACCCGCCGCTTTAAGGAGCCCGGCAACCAGTCGATAGGAAACTCAGGCTGCGCCTCCTGGGCGCTGCAGTGTGCGTAAAATTCGCAGGGGTGGGGCGAGCGACAGTGAGGGCCGGTCGCTATAGGCGGTTCGCGATCGCTGGCAATCACTGTATGAGCATCCGACAGCCAGTTCGCCACCTCCTGGCGCCGTTCAGTCACCTCGGCGGTTAAATCCGTAAGCTTGAACAACCCCCGATAATCGCCCTGCCCCGGATACACCCAACCGTTGTCAATGGTGGCCAGGCAGGCGGACGCACAAACAACACCCGCCCGCTCCGCCACATGCGCCTGAATCGCCAGATCGTCACGGTAATGCTGCTTGACGGAGGCGGCGGATTTGACCTCCACCAACCGCCAGGCGGTATCACCCTCGGGTAACAATAGATCTACCCAGACCTGGGCGCCCTCCGTCACCAGCGCCGCCTCAAAGACCGGCCGCCGCTCAGCCATCGCTGCCCTGGTGCGCGCCACCCGCTCCTCCAGCGTGGCAGCAGAGATCAACACGCCCTCCCCCGCCGGATCAAACACCCGCCGCGCCACTTCACCCACCAGAACACCCGCCGTCAGGCGAAAATCCAACCCCGCCTCCCGCTCGCCCAGCTCCGGCCGATGGATTTGTAGCCACAGGCGTTTTGGGCATTGGCGGTAAGCCATTAGCTGGGATTTGGAAAGCAACTGCATGTCCCCTAGCCACCCGGTCGAGTCAGGCGATTCAAATCCCGCACCGTCTCCCTTTCAATCAAATCGGAGATAAACAAATGCGTCTGCTTGGTATGTGAATGCTCCTGGCGCACCAGCATTAAAGACAGTTCAACCGCATAGCGCGCCATCTCCTCCACCGGGTAATTCATAGTGGTCAAGCAGGGAATGGCGGCACGGGCGATTGGCTGATTATCAAAGCCGATCAGCGACACATCGTCCGGCACCTTTATGCCATGTCGGTGCAAAGCCTGCATGGCCCCAATCGCCATTAAATCGTTATAGGCCACAATGGCGCTAAACGGCTCGCCGGTGGCAATGATCTGCTCCGCGGCCTCCTTGCCGCCATCAATATTGGCTGTGGATTCCACCAGCAGTTTTTCATTCAGCGACAGTCCGCGTCGACCCAAAGCCTGGCGGGTGCCGGCCACGCGATCGGCGGGATCGCCGTTTTGATAGATGCTGCTGATCACCGCGATATTGACATGCCCCCTGTCGAGTAAATAGTTGGTCGCCTGTTGCGCGCCCGACAAGTTATCAAACCACACACAGCGCTGGGCAATTTGCGGTATAAAGCGATTGATCAACACGAGTCCCGGAATTTCGTTGGCAAGTGCAATCAACTGTTCATCGTCCGAATATTCGCTGTGCAGAATAATCGACTGGCATCCCTGGCGGCGCAGCGAATCAATCGCGTCCAGTTCAGACTGGGTCTCATAAAGGGAGTTGCACATCATCAAGCTATAGCCCTGCTCACGCGCCATTTCCTCGGCACCGGCGGCCAAGGTACCAAAAAATGTCATGGACAATTTCGGTGTAATCACACCCACCATTTTCAGCTCGCGCCGCACCAGCGCCTGAGCCGAGCTGTTAGGGCGATAGCCCAGTTGCTCGATCACTTTTTTGACGCGCTTGCGACACTGCTCACCGACTTTTCCCTGGTCATTGACCACCCGGGAAACCGTGGCCGTTGAAACGCCCGCGACTTTAGCCACATCTTTAATCGTAACCACATCCACTCCTTTTAGCCAAACGCCACAGCGTCTTCACTATTCTCGTTTCGGACAATATGAATTTTCCACACCACCCACAACGGTAGCAGACTGAAAATAACGCTACCCACCGATAGCAGCACACGCATGGAATACAGGGTAACCCCGGCCTGTTGACCACCCGCACCCGCCTCAAATCCGATGCTTCGCAATACGATACCCGACAGCATAAAGGCAAACACCAAACTCAGGTTAAGCGCCCAATTGTGTTTGGCCACCACCACTCCATCGTGAAACTCACCAGTCTGCTGGCGATTCAGATAACAGAGATCGGCCAGCAGCGAGGGAATAATCGTACTCATCGCCGTCCACACCCAGGCGCCGAGGAAAGCATCGAGCAGCAGCCAGGCTTCATTCCCCGGTGTGTAGATAAACCATTTGGCGGCCCCGCCGATAGCACTGACCAGATAAATCACCATCAGGGTGCGCTTCTTGCCATAGCGATCACTGGCCTTTACCACCAGGGGAATGGTCAGCAGGCCCATGACGGCATAGGCGGTGGACAAAACCCCTTTCCAGGTGGCACCCGCGGCAATATCCCCCGCACTCACGTAATAAACCAGCACATAAAAATCCATGCTGACACACAGGCCGATCACCCCGAATTGCAACGCTACCAGAATCAACAACCCATTGAGCTGGCGCTGGTAGGCGGGTATTAATGGCTGCCGCAGTCGCTCCACCTTCCGAAGCTCACCACCGGACGTCGACAGCGGCGCCTTGCCGTAGAGCCCGGCCACTGTGGCCAACAAGCCAATCAGCACAATGGCCACGCCCCAGCCCACATAGCGAACGCCCTGGTGCACGTTGTAAAACAGCCCCCATTGCGCCAGAGGAAACATCCAGAAATATAAAATCGAGCCCAGCTTTTCAAAAACCGTGGTATAGCCCATGACGTGGGTAATACCCTGACTGTCACTGGTCGCCTCATAAGCCAGGCAGCGGATAGTAATCGTCAGAAAAGTGGCGGCGGTGAAAAACACCGCGGATGTCAGCAACAAATACAACACAATCACATCACTGTGCCAGGTGCGAGGCGCCATCCAGATGGAGCCGAAACTAAAGGCGCACACCCAGCCCGACACCAGGATAAATTCCCGGCGCCGGCGGGCACTGGTCTGATGCCTTTCTATTACCCTGCCCACCCAGGGGCTGATCACCGCCGAGAGCAAAACCGGCAGGGTCAATACCACACCCAGGTAAAACGGATCCACGCCCAGGGTCATCTGGTAGTAAGGAATTGCCAGTGCCCCAATCCCATGCCCCACAAAAAAAATGGCAAAAAAACCGGCGCCCAGCACAATGCGCTGTTGATTGATCATTGCGGGTCTGTACTTCTCGCGTGATTGAGGCTTGTCGTTTAGGGAGGAGCTATCCCTGCGACCATCTGGCCCAGAACTCTCCTGCACGGCTGCCGCTATTGGTAGCAGTTATAGCAAAAAGGGTAAACGCTTTCCAGAGGTATTTACCCTCGTCGGATCGGCGAAGCCCTACCAGGCTATTCCTTAAACCCTTTCACCCTGCAACCTAACAATCTGGGTACCGGCATTGCTGGTTTAGCGAAATCTATGGTACTGGCAGCGTTAAAACAAGCTCACATTGCTTTGAATAATATCCTTCAATAGGCTGTTTTAAATGAATTTTTTGACTTTTAACTGATGACGACCCCACGCGCCTCCCACATCAAAATGTAAAGGGCCGAATAAGGCCTTTTATTTTAAGAAGTAATTGATATGCAAGTCACTCAAATTCGACTTTACAACAATAGGGAAAGCGTTTACCCTTCCTGAGGTAAACGATTTCCCCATCGTTACCCAGGTTGGCACGACAATATGCAGGGTTCGGGGGATACCAGCCAAACAGATTGCCCCTTCAAATAAAGATAATCGGGAGAAAACTATGAAATATCCAGCCACCATGAGCCATGCCAGCCAATTGACCATGGGCCTGTTGCTCGGACTGCGCAGTGTCGGCGCCCTCGCCCAGGACACAGCAGACACCGGCGAGCCGTCAGCCCTGCCAGTGGAAGAGGTCGTGGTCACCGGCATTCGCCAAACCCTGCAGGACTCGCTGAACGTCAAGCGCGAATCCCGACATGTGGTGGAAACCCTGGATCTGGGCGACATTGACTCCATCCCGGACATTACCATCGCCGACGCCCTGACCCGCCTGCCCGGCGTCAATGGTGCGCGCGACCGGGGCAATCAGAGCCAGGCCGCCATTCGTGGCCTCGGCCCACGCATGGTATTGGGCACCGTCAATAACCGGGAGGTGGCCAGCTCCGAACCCGGCCGCAGTATCCGTTTTGAACAATATCCTTCCGAGCTGATTTCACAGGTACAGGTTTACAAGACTCAGTCGGCCGACCTCACCTCGGGGGGTATTGCCGCTACCGTAAATCTCGATACCGTCTCGCCGTTATCGCATCGTGGCAAGACCCTCTCCCTGCGCGCCGGCGTAGTGGAATACGAAGGCGGTGAAGACATTCCCGATTACGATACGCTCGGCAATCGCTTCAGTGGCTCCATCATTCAATCGGTCAACGATAAATTCGGTTTCGCCCTGGGTTTTGCCTCACAGCAACAAAAGAATGCCTACCCCTCCCTGCAGGGCTGGGGGTTCAATACCGGGGGCGATCAGCCCAATATGCCTGCGGGCGGCGGCGACCTGACTGGCAGTGGCGACTTTGGCTATGTGCCCTGGGGTGCCCAGGCCGAAGTCAAACAACTGGATACCCAGCGCGACGGCGTGATGGGTGTGCTGGAGTTTCACCCCAGCGAGGGCTTTGCCCTCAAGTACGATGCCATGTACAGCGCTTTCGATATGTCGGAAAAGCAAAACCAAACCTGGTATCAGGATATAGGCAACTGGGATAACGGCCAGTCCGGTGGCTACGCCAATGTCACCCTGGTGGGCGATTACGCGGTAGCCGCCAGCGTCAATCAGGGCACCGGTAATGTGCGCCATGTACTGGCCGATTACGATCAGAAAAACTCGGTGACTTCACAGGGCTTTAATGTTGAAATCAGCGCTATTGAAAATTGGCTGATAGATATCGACCTCTCTCACTCCAATGCCGAGCGGGAAAACTATTGGCACGCCTTATACCTCGATTCCTGGGGCAACCCCTTTGCGTACGATCTGCGCGAAGAGCCCTCGGTGTCCGTTCCAGCAGGTTCGCCCTCGGCCACCCCTGAAACCGCAAGCCTGGGTATTGACGACTTCAATGAAGGCTCAACGCTGAATGACACACTAACGGCGGCTGAAATCAATGTGAACTATGCTTTCAGCGGTGGCTCTCACCTGGAGAGCATCGACTTTGGTGTGCGCCACGCCGACCGCGAAAAAGAAGTGATCTGGAGTAACTACAACATTTCCAGCAACACGGGCGACCAGTACCAAATCGCCGACTTTGAACCGGGATTTTTAAGTTCGTACACTGTCAGCGCGCTCGATACTTCCCCCTTCCTTGACGCCCCCAGTTACGCCGAGGCGGCGAACATGCTGTTTGGCAGCGTCGACTTTGACCACTTAGCCACGGTAGACGCCGCGTCTTACTGGAAAGTCGATGAGACCAATCAGGCTGCCTATGCCAAGCTCAACTTTATGGGCACTCTCTTCAACCTCGGATACAACGCCAATATTGGTGTGCGCGTCGTCGATGTAGAGACCAAAAGCTTCAGTCTTGATGGCGAATACATCGCCAACAGCTACACCGAAACCCTGCCCAGTACCACGCTGAACCTTTTCCTCAACGAGGAAATGACCCTGCGCTTTGGCCTGTCAAAAGCCATTTCCCGACCGCCTTTAGATGAGCTGCGGGCCGGACAGTATATTGACTTGACGGAAACCACGGCTGGCGGCTTCCAGGGTAATGCCGGCAACCCCCTGCTTAACCCCTTTACTGCCACCAATATCGATATTGCCTACGAGTGGTACTTCGCCGACGAGTCCCTGTTCGCCCTGGCGCTCTACCATAAAGACCTGGATGGCTATATCGGCTACGACACTTTCGAGATTGAAACCAGCGGGCAACCCGCCAGCATCTGGGCTCCCACTAACGCCGAAGGCGGTACGATTAAAGGTGCCGAAATCACCTTCCAGACACCGCTGGTGGCGGGCTTCGGCCTCTACTCCAACTATGCCTATGTGGATACCGACATTGAGGAACTGGCGCCAGCCGGCCACCCCTATCCCATGGCCGGGGTGGCCGAACACACCGCCACCGTGGATGTGTGGTATAGCAACTACGGCTTCGACGCCCGCCTGGGCTGGCAGTACCACTCCGGCTTCACCACCGGGTTTGAATGGGCCGGCTCCGAGCTACGCGGGCTGTCCGATCAGACCAGCGTCAACCTGAGTGTTTCCTACGCCATTAACGATCACTTCTCGGTGCGCCTGCAGGGTAACAACCTCAACAATGAACCCCTGGTATTGACCCAGAACAACAACGAACTGGATTTGCGCCGCTACGATGTCTATGGTCGCAGCTATATGCTCGACTTCACCTTTAAGTATTAATCCGGGAGACGGCGGACAGGGACGTCCGCTTTGTGGGGAAAAAGTATGTCCAAGCGAAGATTCGTCTGCGGGGTGGCGCTGGCAATATGCCTGGCCGGCTGCAGTGGTACCAGCCAAAACCAGGAATCCACAACCAATCCTTCCCCCGTGGATAACGCTCGCCCGCAGGCCGATACTTTTCTGTTGGGTGCGGATTTATCCTACGTCAACGAAATGCTCGACTGTGGTGCCCACTACCAGTTCGATGGCGAAGTCATGGACCCCTATCAACTTTTTGCCCAGGCTGGAAACGACCTGGTGCGGGTGCGCCTGTGGCACGATCCGGATTGGACCGACTATTCCACCTTCGACGACGTCGCCCGTACTATTGGCGAAGCTCACAAGCACAATATGCAAGTGCTGCTGGACTTTCACTACTCAGATACCTGGGCCGACCCGCATAAACAGTTTATCCCCGCCGCCTGGGAACACCTGCACGGCGACACAGAGGCACTGGGCGACGCCCTTTATCAATACACCTATGACACCCTGCTCAACCTGTTTCATCAGCAACGATTGCCGGAATATGTGCAAATTGGCAACGAAATCAATGCCGAGATATTGCAACGTGAAAGTGATATGCAGGAAGCCCCCATTAACTGGTCTCGCAACGCCACTCTGCTAAACCAGGGCCTCAAGGCTGTAGACGATTTCAATACAACATATCAAACCCGCATAAAAACCCTGCTGCACATTGCCCAGCCGGAAAATGCTCTCGTCTGGTTTCCGGCGGCCCGCGAGGCCGGCGTCAATGCCTTCGATATTATCGGCTTGAGTTACTACGGCAAATGGTCCGAGTACAAACTAGACAACCTCGGGGGCGCCATTGCCCAACTGATAACTGAGAACCAAAAAGATGTGATGGTGGTGGAAACCGCCTATCCCTGGGGATTTGTAGATGTGGACAATGCCAGCAATATTCTCGGGCCGGACAGCTTGCTGGAAGGCTACCCTGCCACGCCAGCGGGACAATTGCGCTACCTCCAGGACCTGTCACAAATAGTCCGGAGTGCTGGCGGCATGGGTGTTATTTACTGGGAGCCGGCCTGGATTTCATCTGCTTGCGACACGCTTTGGGGGCAGGGTTCACACTGGGAAAACGCCACTTTCTTCGATGCCGCCAACGACAACGAAGCCCTGCCCGCCTTGCAATTTTATCAGACCGAATAAAAAAGAGTCCGCCCATGCCATGCGTAAAAAAGCTGTGTGCTATCGCTTATTGCCTGCTCCTGTGGGTACTGCCCTCTTTGCTGTATGCACAGTCGGCAGCCGAACCCGAGCGTCTGGAAAGCACTTTTACCACCCCAATTAAAATCAATAAGGGTTGGCTGTTTTACAAAACCAACACCCAAACCCAGCTCGAGGACGTGAAACATTTCCAACACTGGAAGCCCGTCACCCTGCCCCATACTCCCCGGCTTGAACCCTTACTGGTTAACGATCTCTGGCAGGGCGATGCCTGGTACCAGTACACATTGAAATACCAGCCAGAGTGGCAGGGCAAACACATTTACCTGGATTTTGAAGCCGCCATGCGTGTGGCTAAAGTGTGGATCAATGGCACGCCCGTGGCCGAGCACTGGGGCGGTTACCTGCCTTTTACGGCAGACCTGACCGAACACCTGAAAGCAGGCGACAATCGCATCCTGGTAAAACTCGATAACCGCGATAATCCCCGGACCGGCCCCAAGCCGCTGGAAGATCTGGACTTTACCACCTACGGTGGCCTATATCGTAACGTCTGGTTGCGCGTGGAAAACCCGGTACATGTAGCACCCGCGGTCACAGCCAATCGTCCCGCCTCAGGTGGTGTATTTGTCACCTTTCCCAAGGTTGGCAGTGATTTTGCCGAAATCGCCGTGCAAACTCATGTGTTCAATCACGGTCAAAACACCGATGTCCAGGTGATTCACGAATTGCGCTATCAGAACAAGCTGGTGGTTCGCCAGGTATCAAAGGCATTCGCCATTGAGCGGGAAACGGAACACCGGGCTCTCCTGGCGGTGCCCGAACCGAATTTGTGGCATCCCCGTCATCCGCACCTCTACGACCTCACCACCTACGTGGTAAAAAGCCAGGCCATTGTGGACGAGGAGCATACCCGTATCGGCATTCGCTCCTACGAAGCCCGATCCGGCGAGTTGCTAATCAATGGTGAGCCCTTTTTTCTGCGCGGCATCAACCGGCACCAGGAGTATCCCTATATCGGCTACGCGCTCTCGGATGCCGCCAATTATCGCGACGCCGAAAGAATCAAGGCGGCCGGCTTTGACTATGTGCGCCTGTCCCACTATCCCCATGCCACCGCGTTTATTGAAGCCGCCGATGAACTGGGCCTGGTGTTAATCGATGCTATCCTGGGCTGGCAATATGTCTCCGATGATCCGGCCTTTAACGAACAGGTCATACAAACCTGCGAGGACATGATTCGCCGCGACCGCAATCACCCGTCGGTATTTGCCTGGGAGTGTTCACTCAATGAATCGGACATGCCGCCACCCTTAGTTGACCAACTGGTGGAAACAGTGCACCGCGAATACCCCGGCCGGCATGTCTACGCCGCCGGCTGGCTGGAGCAGGGATATGACATCTATCTGCAGGCGCGCCAGCACCGGCTGAGCCACTACGAGCCACCTAACAAGCCGTATATCGTCTCCGAATATGGCGACTGGGAATACTACGCCATGAACGCGGGCCTTAATCAGCACAACTGGAGCGACCTGCTACAGGCGGAACGTTCCAGCCGACAACGCTTGGAGGATGGCGAAGTCCGGCTACAGCAACAGTTGCACAATGTGATGGAGGCGCACAACGATAACTTTAATACTCCTGCCATCGGCGACGGCTACTGGGTTATGTACGACTACAATCGCGGTTACGCCAACGACCTAGAAACATCCGGCATTATGAGTATCGACCGGCGGCCCAAGTTCACCTATCACTTCTTTCGTAGCCAGCGCTCGGCGAATGACTGCGGCGCGCTTCCGAAGTGCGGACCCATGGTCTTTATCGCCAGTTTCTGGGACACAACTTCACCACTTACCCTGCCTGTACTCAGCAATGCGGACGAGGTGAAACTCTACCTGAACGGACACGAAATACCGGGGCAGCGCGCCCGTAAACGCTATCCCCATCTTGACCACCCGCCATTCTATTTTACTCTGGACAAATTTACCCCCG
>CBFGUT010000033.1:0-17735 GCA_965652265.1 uncultured Cellvibrionaceae bacterium
CCTCGGCACCTGGGGATTTGTGCAGTCCCGGGCGGATTATCGGGCGTTGCTGGCGCGCTGTGACCTGGTGCTCTCCACCGCCGATCATGACTTCCAGGGGCTGTCGGTACTGGAGGCCGTAGCGGCCGGTTGCCTGCCACTGTTGCCCGCACACCAGGTCTATCCCGAGTGGTTTGCCGCCGATCACTGCTATCCCGTCAGCGGCGATTTACCCACCGATGCCCGATGCTTGGCGGAGAAACTGCAAATGCTTATGAGCCTTTATCACGCGGACCGTTGGCCGGATGTGCCCTCGGTGGCCCACTTCGGCATGGATTCACTGCTGCCGGACTATCGGCGGTTGGTTGAGGATTTGACAGGGGAGGTGCCATAGGCGCCACTAATCGGTATCATAGCGCCCGCACTGATAGACCCATAAAGAGCAGATTATGAGCAAGCAACGCATACTGACGGGCATTACCACGACAGGCACCCCTCACCTGGGAAACTACGTAGGCGCTATTCGGCCGGCCATTGCCATGAGTGGCGACCCGGAACTGGAATCCTTTTATTTTCTCGCTGACTACCACGCCCTGATCAAATGTCAGGATGCCGAGCGGGTGGAAAGCTCGCGGCGCGAAATCGCTGCCACCTGGCTGGCGCTGGGTTTGGATACCGACCGGGCCGTGTTCTATCGCCAGTCGGATATCGTGGAAATCCCCGAGCTGTGCTGGTTACTCACCTGTGTGGCGGCCAAGGGTCTGATGAATCGGGCTCACGCCTACAAGGCGGCGGTGGATGCCAACCGCGAAGCCGGTGAGGATCCCGACTATGGTGTGACCATGGGGCTGTTCAGTTACCCGGTACTGATGGCGGCGGATATTCTGATGTTCAACGCCCACCGTGTGCCGGTGGGACGCGATCAAATTCAACATATTGAAATGGCGCGCGATATTGCCGCACGTTTCAATCACTTCTACGGTGAGCATTTCACCTTGCCAGAGGCGGTGGTGGACGATCAGGTGGCGGTTTTGCAGGGGCTGGATGGCCGCAAGATGAGCAAAAGCTACAACAACACCATCCCGCTGTTTTTGCCGGAAAAACAATTAAAAAAGCACATTAATAAAATCAAAACCAACCTGCTGGAACCGGGTGAACCCAAAGACCCGGACACGTCCACCGTGTTTCAGTTGTGGCAGGCCTTCGCTACGGCGGAACAGACTGCCGAGATGCGTCAGGCGTTTGCCGATGGCATTGCCTGGGGCGAGGCCAAGCGCCAGTTGTTTGAGTTAATTAACGGTCAGTTGGGCGAGGCGCGCGAGCGCTATTATGCGCTCCTGGAAAAGCCCGCCCATGTGGAGGAGATTCTGCAACACGGCGCCCAGCGCGCGCGCGAGCACAGCCAGCCATTGATGGAAAAATTGCGCCGGGCCGTGGGATTGCGCTGAAAAGACGTCAGACGTCAGACGTCAGACCTCTGACCACTTGGTAAATTCCCTGAGTCAACTGGCGCAATTCATGCGACTCGATCACATAGGGCGGCATGATATAGACGAGTTTGCCGAAGGGGCGCACCCAAATGCCCTGTTCGACAAATGCGGGTTGCAAGTCATCGAGGGTTTGCGCCTGTTTTAGTTCCACCACACCAATGCTGCCCAGCACGCGCACATCGGCCACCGCCGGGAGTGATCGACAGGGCTCCAGTTCTTCTTTGAGTTGTTGTTCTATTGACGCCACCTGGCCGGGCCAGTCTCCCTGTTCCAGCAGGGCGATGTTGGCTAGCGCCACGCTGCAGGCGAGGGGGTTTCCCATAAAAGTGGGTCCGTGCATAAATACACCCGCCTCGCCACTGCAGATACCATCGCTGACGCGGCTGTTGCAGAGCGTGGCGGCCAGGGTCAAATAGCCGGCGGTGAGCGTTTTACCGAGGCACATAATATCGGGGCTGATGCCCGCGTGCTCGCAGGCAAACCACTTGCCGGTGCGGCCAAAACCGGTGGCGATTTCGTCGGCAATCAGCAGGACATCGTGTTCGTCACAGAGCTGGCGCGCACGGCGTAAATACTCGGCGGAATAAAAACGCATGCCTCCCGCGCCCTGGACGATTGGCTCCAGTATCAATGCAGCTATCTCATCGCTGTGTTGCAACTGCGCCTTGAGACTGTCGAGGTCCTCTTCCCGCCAGGGGTCGGTGAAACCGATGGCCGGGGGGTCGGCAAAAAAATGTTGGGGCAGGGTGTGACTGAACAGGTGATGCATCCCGGTGACCGGGTCGCACACACTCATGGCACCGAAGGTGTCGCCGTGGTAACCGTTTTTCAGGGCGACAAACCGGGTTTTTTCCGGCTTGCCCTGTGAGTGCCAGTATTGCAACGCCATTTTCATGGCCACTTCCACACTCACCGAGCCCGAGTCGGAGAGGAACACCTTGTCCAGTCCGGCCGGCGTCAGTGACACCAGTTTTTGGCACAGACGCACTGCCGGTTCATGGGTGAGGCCGCCGAACATCACATGGCTCATTTGCCGGAGCTGGGTTTCGATAGCGCGGTTGATCTCCGGATGGTTGTAACCGTGCAGTACACTCCACCAGGAGGCCATACCGTCGATCAGGGTTCGACCGTCACTGAGTGTCAGGGTAACGCCCTTGGCCGAGCGCACCGGATAGATGGGTGAGGGTGTCGTCAGCGACGAATAGGGATGCCAGACGTGGGCCCTGTCGAGTTGCAGGATTTCTTCAGCGGTGAGTGGTGTTCCCGGGAGTAATCTAGTCATAGCGCTCTTGATGGAGAAAAAGCGCTACGCTAGCGATTAAAAGCTCCAGTGTCCAGTACGGCAATTCGTCAATTAAATCGCTCCACTAAATCGAATTGCTCGGACGATAATCTCGCCATCTTCTGATTGAGTTGATTGGCCTGGGTGATTTCCTCCTGGGAGTGTTCGGCGATGGTAGAGATAGTGCGGGTATTGTCCTCGATATCCGTGGCCGTGGCGGATTGCTCTTCGGCGGCGGCGGCAATCTGGTGGGACATCTGGTCGATACTTTCCACGGCACTGGCGATGGCTTTCAGGGCCCGGCTGACATTGTCCATCTCCATGACACTCCGCTCCGCCATTTGCAGGCAGTGGTGCATGCTGGTGCCGGCGGCCTCGGTGGTTTCCGACAGCTCGCCAATAATCGACTGAATATGGCCAGTGGACTCCTGGGTGCGCTGTGCCAGGGTGCGGACTTCGTCGGCCACCACCGCGAAACCGCGGCCCTGCTCGCCGGCACGGGCGGCTTCGATGGCGGCATTGAGAGCCAACAGGTTGGTTTGCTCCGCCACGCCGCGAATCACATCCACCACACTGGCGATCTTGACACTGCCTTCGGTCAGTCTTTCCAGTACTGAGTCCAGGTTTTTGACGGTGGTAGACAGTTCGGTGATGGCGTTGCTGGCTTCGTGAATCACCCGGTCGCCAGTTTGCACCTGCTTGATGGCATCGCGGGTGGCGCCGGAAGTCTCGGTGGCGCCACTGGCCACCTCGTGGACCGCCAGGGACATCTGCTGCATGGCCTGGGCGACGCTGGCGGTTTCCTGTTGTTGGCGGGCGATGTTGGTAAAGGTGTTTTCCGCCTGCAGGCGTGCTTGCTGGGCGGTTTGCTGCAGTTCTCCCGCCGAGGCGCGAAAGCGACCCAGGGCGGTGCGCAGGCGGGCGCTCAAGGCGATCTGCGCCAGGCGGATTTCGCCAGTGATATCGCAGCGGCCGGTGAAGATATAGGCCGCCAGGGCGTCACTGTGGGTCTGGCGCGCCTCGTTCAGCGCCAGCCCGGTATGCTGTCGCAACAGCCAGTGTGCCACACCGCCAAAAATGAGCGCCCCCACCAGCGCGCCCCCGTAGTAGCCGGTACCCACGTCACTGGCAAAGCCCAGCAGCGCCATCACGGCAAAAGCGGCCAGGGCGGTGAGCAGGGTGCTGCCCAGGCGATGCCAGAGCTGCAGTAGGCGGGGACAGGGCTGCTGGCCCTTGCGCAGGCGTGTATAGGCCTTTTCTGCCCGCGCGATCAATTCAGGCTCGGCCCGCGTGCGCACGGATTCATAACCGGTGATACGCTTGCCGTCACTCAGGGGGGTGACATAGGCGCTCACCCAGTAGTGATCACCGTTCTTGCAGCGATTCTTGATGACGCCCAGCCAGGGCTTGCCACGTTTGAGAGCTTGCCAGAGCTGGGCGAAAGCCTCCTCCGGCATATCCGGGTGGCGGAGGATATTGTGGGGCTCACCCAGCACTTCCTCGCGCGCAAAATCGGCAATCCGACAAAAGGTATCGTTGCAGAAACGAATATTCCCCTGAGTGTCGGTGGAGGAGACAATCTCTTCGCCGGTTTTGACCGGTACTTCACGACCGGTGACCGGACCGTTGTTACGCATGTGTACATCCTTAGCGCAGCCTCACACCGGCTGGCCTATTTAAAGCTAGTGCAATATGGAGCGGCGGTCAGGCCGCCTGGGCACCGCGAATCGGGCACTGTTGCAAATACTGAAGATAGCACGCCAATCGCTCGCGGTCAGACATCATATCGGCAAAAGCCAGGCTGACTTGAGTGTGGCGATAGGGCTGGCGCTCCAGCCGAGCGGCCTTGACCACGGCCTGGCAGCGGATACGGGTCTGGTTGGGCAGGGTAAACTCGCAATAGGGCAAGAGGGTGTCGCGTTTGAGGCCGTGCAGTTGATTCCCCGGTAGTGCCAGACGCATGCCGCCCAGGGAGAGGTTAATCAGCGTGCCCTGGCGCTGGGCCTCACCCAGGGGGCGTATGCAGACCCCAAGACGGGCCGAACGCAGGTCGAAGCGCGGATGCTGACGACGCGGCAGGTACAGCAGCTCATCCGGTAGCAACAGTGCCAGGGCGTTAACGCCGTAGTCCAGGCCCCGGGCCACCAGCGGGGACTGCAGTGTCAGCACCTCACCGCCGCGATGGTGGCGCAGGGTGAGTCCGATTCCCGCCGGCAGTGATGGCAGGGCGGGAAAGAGCTCGTCAATCCAGAGCAGACCCCGCTCACTATCCACGGCGAGGATGACACTCTGGTAGCTCTGGCGCTGGCCTTCCACCGACACTTCCAGATGCTGGCGTCGCTGTTGCAGATGTAAGAGCGGGGTGTAGTCGGGCGCGGCCTGGGGAGCCGATAGCGGTGTCGGACTCTGGTCCAGGGGGGCGTCGCTGTCCGCTGTCATAACCTTTTTGAGTTGGTGGGCGAGTGCCTGAAACAACATAACAATTTCCTACGGAGGCAAGGGGTCTCTATCGCAGCTTTTCACTGGCTTACTGATAGATATAGCAAGCGGTGTGCCATGGCGTGTCGCAGGCTGTTTGCCGCAGGATTGGGCTTCACGCGGCTGGTCTGCGGCTTGTTGAGCGGCAAACCGCTGCCGCTTTGTCTACCGGAGATGACCGCCCTGGCGCGGGGTCAGACTTGTGGGCGCCCTTGCTAACTCCGTACAATAGCGCTCCCCCGGACCCATGATCTTTAAAACGAGCCAGCTATGAATCACCCCGGTAGCCAATGCGATATGACCGCCGCCACTCGCCGCCAGCGTCTGGAGTTCAACAAACTGCAAAAACGCCTGCGCCGCCAGGTAGGCAGCGCCATTGCCGATTACCAGATGATTGACGAAGGCGATAAGGTGATGGTGTGTCTATCGGGAGGCAAGGACTCCTACGCCATGCTGGATGTATTACTGGGGCTGCAGAAGACGGCACCGGTTAGCTTTGAGCTGGTTGCGGTGAATATGGACCAGAAACAGCCCGGTTTTCCCGAGCATGTGCTGCCCGAATACCTTACCGCACTGGGTGTGCCTTTTCATATTATCGAAAAAGACACCTACAGTATTGTCAGAGAGATTATCCCCGAGGGCAAAACCACCTGTGGTCTCTGCTCGCGCCTGCGTCGCGGCACCCTGTACAGTTTTGCCGATGACATAGGGGCCACCAAGATTGCCCTGGGGCATCATCGCGACGATATTATCGAAACCCTGTTCCTCAATCTGTTCTATGGTGGCAAACTCAAGGCCATGCCGCCCAAGCTGCTCGCCGATAATGGCCGCAATATGCTGATTCGCCCCATGGCCTACTGCAAGGAAACCGATCTGGCGGACTATGCCGAGTACAAACAGTTTCCCATTATTCCCTGTAACCTGTGTGGCTCCCAGGAGAATTTGCAGCGCCAGGTCATCAAGCAAATGTTGCAAGATTGGGAACGGCAATATCCAGGACGCACCGAGACCATTTTCTCGGCTATTCGCAATGTGGCACCCTCGCAGTTGGCCGATACCCGGTTGTTTGATTTTGTCGGTTTACAGGCCAGTACCGCCCCCCCTGAAGCAACGGGCAATATCCCCGTGGTCAATCTCTACGAACCCCGACCCCACCGCTGATGTCACGGTGGCCCCAATGTGGGTTTGGCGGCTGTTCTATACTGATCCGATGAGGTGTCTATGGATATCGGTATTCCCACAGAAGTGAAAGCGGGCGAGGCGCGGGTGGGCTTGGCCCCGGGCGCTGTTGCCGAACTGGTGGCGGCGGGGCATCGCCTGCGAGTACAGGCCGGTGCCGGTATGGGCAGCGGTTTCAGTGACGAGGAATACCGTCGCGCCGGCGCAACGCTGGTCGAGGCTGCCTCCGAGGCCTGGGCCGCTGAACTGGTGGTCAAGGTCAAGGAACCCCAGCGGGAGGAAGTGCCTTTCATGCGCGAAGGGCAGATGCTGTTTACCTATTTGCATCTGGCGGCGATACCCGCGCTGGCGCGCGAGATTCTGGATACCGGGGTCACTGCCATTGCCTATGAAACTGTGACAGGGAAGGGTGGTGAACTGCCACTGTTGACGCCCATGTCTGAGGTGGCTGGGCGTCTGTCTATACAAGCGGGTTGCTATCACTTGCAGTCCACCCAGGGTGGACGTGGGTTGTTGCTAGGCGGCGTGCCGGGCGTGCCTCCGGCTGAGGTGGTGGTTATCGGCGGTGGCGTGGTGGGGCTGCAGGCGGCACGCATGGCCCAGGCGCTGGGGGCGCGGGTCACTGTGTTCGATACATCGCTGCCTCGTCTGCGTTATCTGGATACGATTTTTCGCGGTCAGGTGGTTTGTGAATTCGCTTTACGCGACTCCCTGCTGGCGAGAGTGGAGAAAGCTGACCTGGTAGTGGGGGCCGTGTTGGTGCCCGGCGCGGCGGCCCCTCGATTGCTCCAGCGTGAGGATGTGGCCCGGATGCGTCCGGATAGTGTGCTGGTGGATGTGGCCATAGACCAGGGTGGTTGCTTTGCCACTTCGCATCCCACGACTCACGAAAATCCCGTATACCGTGAAGAGGGGGTCATTCACTACTGTGTGGCCAACATTCCCAGTGCCGTGGCGCGGACGTCGACAGCGGCGCTGACTCATGCGACACTTCCCTACGTGGCCGCCCTCGCTGAACAGGGGCGCGGCCGGTTGCTTGAGGACCCACACCTGGCGGCAGGTGTCAATTTGCACGCGGGGGCAGTGACGCACAAGGCGGTGGCGGCCGCGGTGGATTTGCCCTTCAGGGCGCTGGAGCAGACGCTGTAGCCCTCGGTGGAGGCAGAGCCGGCGGGCTACAGTGACAATCCCGGAGCGGGCAGACTATACGGGGAATGGAACACATAATGAGAGACAAAGTTCCGTCTTTTTCACAAAGTATTTCCTTTCAGCTTGCCAAGCTCGGCATCATTGTCGCTTTTGTATTGAGTTTTTTGATGAGCTCGGTACAGGTTTATATCGACTACCAGTCTCAGCTTAAAGATCTGCAGCAATTAATCAATCGTGTGGCCGAGGTGGCCACGCCACCGGCGGCTCGCGCCGTCCATACGCTGGATACCACCCTCGCCAACGAGGTGGCGACAGGCCTGCTCAATTACGACTTTATCTACGACGTGGTTATTCTCGATGAGCGCGACAACCTGCTGGCGCAAGCGAGTAAGCCGCGGGACAAGGATTTTAATAGTTTTTTAACCCGGCTCACCCAAAAAGAGACCCAGACCTACACCGGCGCTCTGTTAGTGCCGGGGTATACAGGGGGTGAAGCGGGCGTTCTGCGATTCAGCGTCGACCTTCATGCCGCACTGGCGGGTTTTTACGCGCGTTCGGAAATCAATCTGGTGGTGGGTATATTTCGCAACCTGCTGCTGGTGTTGATTCTGTTTGTGGCTTTCTATTTTGTGCTGACCAAACCCCTGGTACGTCTTGCCAGCGAAATTAAAACCATTGATCCGGATCAGCCGGGTGTGCAGCGCCTGACGCCTCTATCATCCAAGCGGCGTGACGAGCTGGCGACACTGATTACCAGCAGTAATCAACTGCTGGACGTGGTGGAGCTGTCACTGGCGAAGCGACGGGCGGTGGAGCTGGCCCTGCGCAAAAGCGAGGAGCACTTGCGGCAGATTATCGACAGCCTGCCGGTGATGATTGGAGCCCGCAACCGCAATGGCTACTACCTTTTTGCCAATAAATCCCTGGCGGAGACCCTCGGTTTCAGTCAGCAGCAAATGCGCAATATTCATGTGCGTCAACTCCTGAAAAACTCGGTGCTGGATATCGAAGAAGTGCTGAGCAATGATTTGCGTGTTATCGAGCACGGCGAAGAAGTCGATGTGATTGAAGAGAGCTTTATCGGCGCCGATGGTAATCAGCTTTTCCTACAAACCCATATGATGCCGCTGGATTATTATGACGAAGTGGTATCTCTGGTGGTGTCGGTGGATGTCACCGAGCGCAAAAATGCCCAGGCCAAAATGGAGTACATGGCCCATCACGACGCGCTCACCAGCTTGCCCAATCGTCTGCAGTTGGTGGAGCGGCTGGATAATGAAATACGCCGTGCCCAGCGTCACGGTTACTATGGTGCGGTGTTGTTTATCGACCTGGACAAATTCAAGAATATCAATGACTCTCTCGGCCACCCCGTGGGCGACAGGGTGCTGCAGGAAGTGGCCCAACGCTTGGTGCACGGTGTGCGCGATGAGGACATGGTGGCGCGTCTCAGTGGGGATGAATTCGTGGTGGTGCTCTCGGTACTGGACCCCGATATGGAAGTGGCCGCACTCCGGGCCGGCGAGATCAGCGAAAAACTGCGCACGATTGTCTCCCACCCCCTATACCAGGAGGACATGGAGCTACGCATTACCTGTAGTGTGGGTGTGGTGGTCTACCCGGAAAAAGATAATGGCGTGCACGAGCTGTTGCGTTATGCCGATACCGCCATGTATCAGGTTAAGGAGAAGGGGCGGGATGCCATCGAGTTTTTCAATGAAGATATGGCCGACAAGGTGAGCCGCCAACTCGTCATGGAAGGTGACCTGCACCGCGCGCTGGAACGGGATCAGTTTGAGTTGCATTATCAACCCAAGGTGGATGTAGAGACCGGCCAGATTATGGGGGCCGAAGGCCTTCTGCGCTGGCATCATCCACAAAAAGGGGTGGTCCCTCCCTTCGAGTTTATCCCCGTGTTGGAAGCTTCCGGGTTAATTGTGGAAGTGGGGCAGTGGGTGGTGGAGCAGGCCTGTCAGCAATTGGAACGCTGGCAGCAGATGGGGATCTGGCGGCCGGGCATGCGCCTGAGTATCAATATCAGTCCGCGTCAGTTCCGCCGCGACCTGTTTGCCAGTGACGTCATCGCCACCCTGGAGCGCTACCGGGTGCCGCCGCGTTCACTGGATATGGAAGTCACCGAGGGAATTGTGATTCAGCGAGTAGACGAGGCGATTGAAACCATGAGCTTGCTGTCCAGCCGAGGTGTCAGTTTTTCCCTCGACGATTTTGGCACCGGCTATTCATCCATCAGTTACCTGAAACGCTTGCCGGTGTCGGCCCTGAAAATCGACAAGAGCTTTGTGCGCGATATTATCGAGGACTTTAACGATCGCATACTGGTGGAAACCATTGTCACCATGGGTCGCTTGCTGGATCTGGAAGTGATTGCCGAGGGCGTCGAGGAGCAGCAACAGCTCGATCTGTTACGCGATTACGGCTGCCATTCCTACCAGGGGTTTTACTTCAGCAAGCCGGTGACCTTGAGTGCTTTTGAAATGCTGTTGCACAGTGCAGAACAGCGGAACGGATAGGTCCAGGGACGGGTTCAGGCAGACAGGCGCCCGAGCAGGTAAGTCACTGCTGTTTCTACCCGCAGGATGCGCGGTCCCAGGGTTACGCCCTGGAAGCCCGCTGCCGCGAACGCCTCCACCTCGCCCGGCAGAAAACCGCCCTCGGGGCCGATGGCCAGCAGTGTGTCCCGGGTAACGGCAGTGGGGCAGGGCAGACTGGCGTAGGGGTGGGCAACCAGGGCCTGGCAATCGCCTTTCAGGTCGGGCAGCTGGTCTTCCATAAAGGGGCGAAAACGGCGGGCCATGTGAATGCTGGGCAGTTGTGTGTCGCCGCACTGTTCCAGCCCCAGTACCAGGGCTTCCCGAATGGCGTCATCCTGCAATTGTGGACTCTGCCAGTAGCTTTTTTCCACTCGCGCGCTCTGCAGTAAAACCAGCCGCTTGACTCCCAGTGAACTGATATTTTGCAGGGTTCTTTTCAGCATTTGCGGGCGCGGTAGCGCCAGTATCACATCAATGGGGCAGGGAGGCGGTGGTGCCTGTTCCAGGTGGGGTCTGAGCAGGATCTCTCCGGGCGCAATGGTCAGCACTTCGGCCGGCCCCATCTTGCCGTTCACCAGTCCCGTTTTCAGGGTGTCGCCCACCTGGCTCCCCAGCACCCGGGTAATATGTTCCACTCGGCGTCGATCAGTCAGGCGCGCCGTTTCCGGCGTGACAAAATCCTGGGGGAAAAGCAGAATCAGGTTCATAACAGGCCGTAAAATGGCGCCCCGGAGACGATTTGAACGTCCGACCTGCCGCTTAGGAGGCGGCTGCTCTATCCTACTGAGCTACCGGGGCTGGTGATTCGCGTGTGGCCGGGCAGTCAGACTCGGTGGCATAGAATAGCCACAGCCTCGGGATCACAACGTGAGAAGGGGCGTATTGTAGGGGCTTTGCCGGGGGATGCCAAGGCGAGGTGGCCGCCTCCCCCTGAGGAGGGGCCTGATTCAGGCCCGGGTCAGGGTCTGAGAGGAAGGGGTGTGAGTGGATGCGCCGGCAGCGTTGTAGAGCTGAGGGGCGGCGGTTTTACCGCGGACCAGGTTCAATAGTCTCACCAGGGTTTGCTGGGAGCGATTGATCAACCTGCCGTTGACATCGTTGAGACGCTGGCATTCGAGGACGGTGTCTTTCACCGTTTGCCACAGCGGCAGGTGTGCACGGAGTGCGGGGTCACTGGCCAGCAGCTTCTCCCAGTCGCGGTTGCCGGACGTCATATTCAGGCTCTCCAGTACCGACTGGCGCTCGTTGGCGTGGTGATTGAGCACTCCGATATGGATATTTTTCTGTTCTATCAATTTGGACAGGGACTGGTGATCTCGCTGTTCGAGCAACTGGCGCTCTTCTTCCAGCAACACCCGCAGGCATTGTGCGGCCTCCAGGTCACGCTCCAGCATGGCTGCAGTCAATTGCGGATTGATGGACATATCTATACCTCTCTGGCCCGGGCAAGGGGCGTTCTATGGGCACGTCGATTAAGGGGGTCATTGGCGCGGGCGTTGGGACCCGTGCTGTCAGCCCAGTAAATCCTCCTGGTCGAGCATGGCGGCGGCCAGTCTCTCGGCGTTAATTTCAAAGCGGCCTTCGCTGATGGCCTGGCGTATTTGCGCCACGCGCTCGCTGTCCACCTCAGGGGCAGCGTCAATTTTCTCCTGCAGGCGGCTGAGGTTCTGTGCCTCCGGGCTCAGCGCCACCGTATCGCCGGCTTTGACGCCGTCCTCGCGAGTGTCGCCCTCGGCTGTTTTGCGTTCCGGGGGCACGCTATTGCCGCTGCCCGTGCGGTTGGCCGTGGGGCCGGCAGGTTTGTAGGTGTTACTGGTATCAATAGCCATAAGTCATCCCAACGTGTTGTTGCCGACAAGGACCGGCAATGCCCATGTGCGCACTCGGTATAAAGTACGCCTGCATCTGCTATCGGCGCTGGTTGATATAACTTTAATAAAAAAGTTGTCTTTGTGTGTGCTCGTGCACATTCTCACCATCTGGTGTTTCTGGAAGCCCATCAGTAGGAGGCCTCAACAGTACCCTCGTCCACGATCCGGGCAGAGATAATGCGCTCCGAGCTGATATTGCGCACTCGAATCTGGTCACCTACGCGGCCACTGGCCAGCGCTTCCGCCTGAGTGACCACGGTAATCCCCCCCGATCTGGCGGCCAGGCTGACCGTCTGGCCCCGATCGATGGCAATGGGCTCTTCCAGCAAACCCTGGCGAATGGCTTCACCCGGGCGGATATTGCGCTTGGCGAGCTGGCCCTTGGCGCGATGCGGGTCGATCAGGTATCCCTGGCGCTGCAAGCTGGTGTTCGTCAGTTCCAGGCCGATATTACCCTCGTGCAGGCGCTCCCCGCGGGCAATGGTGCGTTTAGCCACCAAAATATCGCGGTACAGATCCACCTGGGCGCTGGCATAGATGGCCCAGGGCTGAGGCGTATTACAGCTCACATGTACGCTGACGGCACCGCCACTGCGGCTCTGGTCACGCAAATTCATTTGCAGGGGCTCGCCACAGGCCGCCAGACGCAGGCGAGGATCCAGTCGGCTAACCTCAATTGTCACTTTTTTGGCGGTCTGATCATACTGCCCTTCCAGAAAACGGGTCACCTGCTGCTCAAGTTGGCGGATATCCTCCAGCGCCAGTGCTGGCGCGGACAGGCCCAGTATCAGCGAGATAAAGAATGGATAAAAACCGCGATAAGCTGTCATTTGTGTCCTATCCTGAATAACGTGGCTAGCGAGATTGCCCCGCTCAGGGCTAAAGAGTGTCAGTTTTCAGCCGCTATCGTTTGATGGGAAGTCCTCAAGCAAAGTCTGTGCCTTAAATAGAGGGGGTGTGGCCGAAGTTGAGGCTACAGTTTAGAAAGTGCTTGTAATAGTATGATTTTAATGAATAATGACAGAAAAATGCCTATGGGCAATGACGGTGTGAGGGCAGTTTATGGCCAGTGTTCTTGACAGTGTCAATCAGCGAACCCAGCTGGTGGGACAAAATCGCCTGGAGCTGTTGCTGTTCCGGCTCAATGGCAGACAAACCTATGGCATCAATGTTTTCAAGGTCAAGGAAGTCCTGCAATGCCCCCCTCTCACCGAGATCCCGGGGCGGGCGAGTGTGGTGCGCGGCGTCGCTCATATCCGCGGTGGTACCCTGCCTATTCTCGATGCCAGCCAGGCCATTGGCCGACGTCAGTTGGAAAATCCCGCCGAGTGCTTCGTGATTATTACCGAGTACAATCGTACCCTGCAGGGATTTTTGGTGCAGAGTGTCGACCGTATTGTCAATATGAACTGGAGCGACATCCATCCGCCACCGAAAGGGGCGGGTAAAGAACATTATCTGACGGCGGTCACCGAGGTAGACAATCAGCTGGTGGAAATCATCGATGTGGAAAAAATTCTGTCGGAGGTGTCGCCGGTAAAAGAAGACATCACCGAAGGTGTGGTGGATGCCGGCATTGGCGAACGCGCGGTGGAGAAGCACGTCTTGATCGTGGATGATTCGACCATTGCCCGCAAGCAGATCCAGCGCGTGGTGGAGTCCATGGGTATCAAAACCACCCTGAAGATCGATGGCAAGGAGGCACTCGACTACTTGAAAAGCCTGATTGCCGAGGGACGCGATCCCTACGAGGAGCTGGTGATGATCATTTCCGATATTGAGATGCCGGAGATGGACGGCTATACCTTCACCGCCGAAGTGCGTTCCAACCCCAAGCTGCAATCCATGTACATTGTTCTGCATACCTCTTTAAGCGGGGTCTTCAACAGTGCTATGGTGAAAAAAGTGGGAGCCGACGATTTTCTGGCCAAATTTCACCCGGATGAACTGGCGCGACGGGTCAATGACCGTGTGTTGGCCTTGAGCGGAGAGGACCTGCTGGCCGATAAACAATGATGTGACCGGCTGTGGGTGTGCCCGAAGGACAGTTATGAGTAAACATTTGACACCGGGGCAGCATGGCCTGGAACAGACGGAATTTGACGAGTTCCGGGCCTTTTTGCAGCAGGCGTGTGGTATTTCCCTGGGGGAAAACAAGCAGTATCTGGTGACTAATCGGGTGCGCCGTCTGTTGGAGGAGCACGGCCTGCACACGTTTGGCGAACTGGTTCGTGCCTTGAAAAGCAACAGCAATCGCCGCTTGAAAGACCAGGTGGTGGATGTAATGACCACCAATGAAACCTTCTGGTTTCGCGATGTCTATCCCTTCGAACACCTGAAAACCGAACTGCTGCCCGAGTTGATGAAGCGCCCCGACGACAAGGGACCGGTACGCATATGGTCCGCTGCATGCTCATCCGGGCAGGAACCCTATTCCATCAGTATGGCGGTGGAAGAATACAAGCGCCGCGCTATGGGGGTCTTGCACCGTGGCGTGCAAGTAGTGGCGACAGACTTGTCTTCCATTGTGCTGGAGCAGGCTCGCTCCGGCCTCTACGACAAATTGTCAGTGATGCGGGGGCTTTCACCGGAACGGCGGGAGCTGTTTTTTGAAGCCGTAAGTGAAACCACCTGGCGCATCAAGGCGCCGTTGCGCGAACGCATTGAATTTCGCGCGCTCAACCTGCTGGATTCCTATGCTTTACTGGGGCGGTTCGATATTGTTTTCTGTCGCAACGTGCTGATTTATTTCAATGCCGAGTTGAAACTCAAAATCCTGCAGAAGATTCATGCCAGCCTAAAACCCGGTGGTGTTCTGTTCCTGGGGTCGTCCGAAGGCTTGGGGCAGGCTTCTCACCTGTTTTCCATGGTGCGCTGTGAGCCGGGGATCTACTACCGGGCTCTGCCATAATTATCGATCAACGATCAACGATCAACGATCAACGATCAATCGGAGGCGGCAATGGCGGTAAAGCCTTGCCGCCTGCCGCCTCTCTCCCCGCCCGAGATGTCGAAGCCACAACTATAATCCTAATAAAATCAATAAGATAAATAGTTTTCTGCCACTTGGCACACCCGTTGCTATGATCACCCCGTCACAGTAATAAACGGCAACAGGTGAGTTATGACCATATCCTTCGACAGTGCCCTGGGTGTTCACGAACAGGCCTTCAAGCTGCGCGCTCGCCGCGCTGAAGTGCTGGCCAACAACCTCGCCAATGCCGATACGCCCGGGTTCAAGGCGCGGGATGTGGATTTCAAGGCGCTGTTGAACAAGGCCGAACAATCACAAATCCCGCTCGCTCAGACAGCCCGTGGTCATCTACCTGTCAATGGAGCGGCGGGCAGCGACTTGCCGTTGGCCTATCGTACGCCGCATCAGATGTCCGTGGATGGAAATACCGTGGAAGATCAGGTGGAGCACGCCGAGTTTATGAAAAACGCGCTGGCTTACCAAGCCAGTTTTACGCTGCTCAACAGTAAATTCAAGGGGCTGAGCAAGGCCCTGACTGGCCAATAATCGCCGGCAACCCATAGAGAGGAACCACCATGTCCTTGAGCAATATTTTTGATGTCGCCGGCACCGGTATGAATGCCCAGAGCCTGCGCCTGAATACCACCGCCAGCAACCTGGCAAATGCCCAGTCGGCCAGTTCCAGTGCCAATCAGGTATATCGTGCACGGCATCCGGTTTTTGCCGCCCTGGCACGGGATCAGCTATGGGGTGAAAGCGGTGCCATTGCCGGCGATGAACAAGCCGCCAGCGCAGGCGTGTCGGTACAGGGCATCGTCGAGAGTGACGCGCCCTATGAGCAGCGCTACGAACCCAATCATCCCCTGGCCAATGAAGAGGGCTATGTGTTCTACCCCAATGTCAATGTGGTGGAAGAGATGACCAACATGATCTCGGCATCCCGCTCCTTTCAAATCAATGTGGAAGTGATGAATGCCGCCAAGCAGATGGCCCAGCGTGTGCTGACGCTGGGGCAGTGAGGAACGCACCATGACACAGGTCAGTGATACCAACACCGCTGCCAATATTCTCGGCAATTTGAGAATTGATAACAAGCAGCCCGAGACCAAAAGTAATGAGCTGGGGCAGTCGGCCTTTCTGGAATTGATGATTACCCAGCTTAACAATCAGGATCCCCTGAGCCCGCAGGAGAACTCGGAATTTATTGCCCAACTGGCGCAGTTCAGTTCCGTCGAGGGGTTGGAGCGGTTGAACTCACAGTTTGAGGACTTCAGCGGCAGCTTTATGTCCAACCAGGCGTTGCAGGCTTCCTCGTTGGTGGGGCGCTCGGTTTCCGTGCCCACCGATAAAGCCCTGCTGATGCCGGAAGGTATTGTCGCCGGCTCGGTGGAAATTCCCGAGTCATCCGCCAATGTGTCACTCAGCATCTATAACGACGACGGCTCTCTGGTAGGGCAGGTGCCCCTGGGCACGCAGCCGGCAGGCGATCTGGTGTTCCGCTGGGACGGCATGTATATGGAAGTCAATGGCGATTTACTGGACTGGCAAGCGGGTGAGGAACCACTGCCTCCCGGCCATTACAGTTTTGAAGTCAACGCTCAGGTGGATGGTGAGGCCGAACAACTGGAGACTTCTCTGAGTGCCAATGTTAACAGCGTCACGCTGAACCCCGATGGCAGTATTACTTTGAACCTCGCCGGTGTCGGGGCCGTGGATATCAGCGAAGTGACTCAATTTAACTAGTAAAAAGTTAGTTTTAATTAACAACAATACTGGCGTTAGCTTACAGCGCCTGAACCCAGCAGAGGTGGATTATGCCTTTCAATACCGCACTCAGTGGCATTCGTGCCGCCAATACCGATCTAAGCGTGACCGGTAACAATATCGCCAATGCCAGTACTACCGGCTTTAAAAGCTCGCGGGCGGAGTTTGGTGATGTCTATGCCAGCAGCTTGCTGGGCAGTGGTTCCAACACCCCGGGAAGCGGTGTCAACCTGCAGATGATTCGTCAGCAATTTAGCCAGGGTAACCTGAATTTTACCGATAACCAGTTGGACCTGGCGGTCAATGGCGCCGGCTTCTTTGTGGTCAGCAACGAAGGCGATCAACTCTATACGCGTTCGGGTGCCTTTGGGCTCGACCAGGACGGTTATATCGTTACCAATACAGGTGGCAATTTGCAGGGCTATATGGCCGATGACAGCGGCAATATCAGCGGTATTCTCGGCAATCTGCAGGTGGATGTCAGCACCCAGGCGCCGCGGCAGACGACCGGAGTCGATGCACAACTCAATCTCGATGCCAATGAAGAAGTGTTGGAAACTATTGGCAGCAGTTTTAGCACCGACGGTGCGGTTATCGGGGTGGCACAGGTGGGACAGAGCGAGGCCACGACCACCACATTGGATTTCGGCGCGGTAGCGGTGCCACCCGCCATTGATTTCAGTTCCGACAACGTCAGTTTCGAGGTGACTCTGTCGGGCTCTTCGCCAGCCTCCGCTAACGGCACGGTCACTGTGAATCTCAATAACTCTATTGCCAACAGCTTGCAGGATGTGGCCAACCTGATCAATGCGGCGATTTTCAGTTCCGCCACGCCTATCAACGTACAGGCCATTGATAATGGCGGTGATCTGGAATTTCGCGATATTAACAGTGGCGAACCCAGTACCATCAGTGTCGCCGCTGTCACCGGCGGTCCCAACGCGCTGACAACTGCTTTGGGGGGTGGTGGTGCTTTGACCTCAGGTATTGCTGCCGCCGATAATGGCTATGGCGCCC
>CBFGUT010000034.1:0-17688 GCA_965652265.1 uncultured Cellvibrionaceae bacterium
CGCGCCGAACTCTTCCAGGGTGATGGGTTTGTTCAGCCGCCCGGCAATGGCCATATGGGTATCCATATAGTTCCCGGCTTTTTCCATGGCACTGTCGAAGGTCTCCTCGGCACGAGTCACATCAAACCAGCCCCAGTTCTTGATCCACATATGAAAGGTGAGGTAATCGACATTGTCACTGCGGTGGGACTTTTCGAACAGCCCGGCATCGCCCAGGGTACCCATGGCGCCCTCGTTACCGGTGCTCACCAACTGCCGGGGCGCCAGCGACTTGATATATCCCGCCGTCTCGTGGATCCAGGTTTCAAACTGCGGATAGAAGGGCCGGCCATGCGCATCGCTGCCCGGGCGCGGCTCGTTGGCCAACTGCCAGGACATTATGGTGGGGTCGCTGTGGTAGGGAATGCCGGTGACAGTGTTGGTGCGGTTAATCAGCTTGCGGATAACCTCGCGGTAGAGCTGTTGCGCCTCTTCAATACGATAGAAACGCGCGGAGTTTTCCATAAAGGCATTCCACTCGCCGGTGACATCCGGGTCCAGCACCGGGGTATCGGTAAACCAGGCCACGTACTGGCTCATGCCCCCGGACCACTGCCAGAAATTATTGAGATAGAGCACGGCTTTCATGTCGCGCTCGGCCATTGCCGCCAGCAGAAAATCCAGTCCCTGTAATAATTCCTCGTTCAGATTCCCCTCGGGATTTTGCAGGATGGCCGGCGAGACACTGCGCATCAGCTCGCTGGCTTCGGACACCGCCAGCACCCGCAGGTTGGTGATACCGCGTTCGCGCAACAGATCCAGCTCACGGAGCAGGCGGTCGCGATCTCCCGTCTCCCCGGGCGAGCCAAGATAGGCGCCATACCACATATTGGCCCCGACAAACCGGTAGGGCTTATCGCCCATATAAAAGCGCGTGCCCTCCACGCGCACGAACGCTTTCACGGCCCCGGAGGACGCCGTGTCCGCCGGGGGCTTGCCCGGCTCGGCACAAGCCAGCAGGCATAGAGCAAGCAACCCCGCCCAACAATGCATTACTCTGGACATAATGACCTCGGTTTTATTCTCAAAGTTTGAAGCTTTAACAGACAGTTAATCACTGGCCATGCAGCTGCAAGGCCGCGAGGTGGCGCGCAGGCCATTGGCGCCATCAATCAGTCGCGCACCCCAGTCGCTCGGGCGAGCCACATCAAAGTCCTGCACAATGTCCAGCGAGTCCAGGCCGCCGTCACTGGTATTGCCCGACCAGGACCACCCCAGGTAGCCAAAGCCGTAGGACTCCGCACCGGCCATAATGGCGGCCTCGGCCACTTCGTTGACCTGGCCCTGTGCATCCCTGCCGTGATCGGCGGCAAACTCTCCCACCATCAAGGGCAGGTTTTTATCGGCAAAAGCCTGAAAGTATTGGTTGACCCGGCCGGCCTCGCCGTAGACATCGTACATATGCACACTGAACACCACATTGGCCTCGGGGTCGGCATCAAACAGTGTCTGCGCGCCCTCGCCATCGCGCATGGTATTGCTCCAGTCCTGGCCCCAGTTGGGAGC
Organism: uncultured Cellvibrionaceae bacterium; assembly: GCA_965652265.1. Lineage (GTDB taxonomy): Bacteria > Pseudomonadota > Gammaproteobacteria > Pseudomonadales > Cellvibrionaceae > Gilvimarinus. Next base: position 1,546 of record CBFGUT010000034.1, read on the forward strand.
GTCCACCACCAGCGTGTGCCGCAGCCCCGCGGCACGCAAGTCGCCAATGGCCTCCCGATGAAAGCTGATCCACTCGTTGGTCTTGTCGTTGCCCAGCGGCTCATTGGCAATATTGATCAGTACATAGCCCTCCTGGCCTTCAACAGCTTCGCGTATATCCTCGCTCAGCCAGTAATCCACCGCTGTCCGCGGATGGGCGGCACTGGCGTTTTCCGCCCAGCCGGTGCTGTCATGCACTTCCAGAATCGCCACCAGCCCGGCCGCCTTGGCCCAGTCGATCAGTTGCGACACCTCGGCGCCGCCGACCCGCGGCCATTGCCCGCCATTGGCCAGCACAATGCGCACGCTGTTGGCACAGGTGCTGCGGATAGCCATGAACTGTTGTGCGGTATCCCGCTGGTCGCGATACCAGGCGTAGGGGTAATTGATACCGCGCGGCACGAAAACCTGACCATTGCCATCCACCAGCTTGCCGTTTTCCACGGCGAAACCAGCCGCCACGGGTGCCGGGCCAGCGCTGACGCATACCTCGGGCGTGACGCTGCTGGAGGATTGGCTGGAAACGGAGCTGGCACTGGAAGCGCTGCCTGTACCGGGGCTTGCCACCGAGCTTGCCGGCGTAACTGTATTGCCGGTGTTGCCACCACAGGCCGTGAGGGCCAGAAAACCCAGGCATAAGATGGCGGTGCAAAAATAAAAATTCAGTTTTTTTGCGGACAATGACGCTTGCATGGACTTCACCCTAATGACCCACCAGCCGCGCGCATTCAATCATCGCCCGGCCATTGTGATAGGGCCCTTTCCAGAAACCCACCTTGTAATCGCGATCCCTGTCGGGAGCATCCAGGGTTGAATGCCAGTGCCACTCCCCATAGTCACGATCCAATTGATAACGCTGAATAAAATCCCACAGTTTCTGCACGACATTCCAATAGCGCGTCTCACCGGTGAGTTTGTAGGCTGTCAGAAACCCCACCAGACCTTCGGCCTGCACCCACCACATACGTTGACGGTGATACTCACCACTGGCCTTGACACAGCCATCCATTACACCACCCTTGTCATCCACCGCTTCGCGCAGGCAAACCTCAGCTAATTGCACGATGGTTGGCAGCCATTGCTGCAGGCGCTGCTCATCTCCGAGCGCCTTTAAAGCCTTGAGTAACAGCCAGGCTGTTTCAATGTCGTGACCATAGCTCCATTCGGTGGAATGGTCGCGCCAGTCATTGCCCATAAACATCCGCAGATGACCAGTGTCGCGATCGATAATAAAACGGTCGAACAGGTCCAGACCATAGGTTAAAGCCTTGCGTACCCGTTCATCGCCCGACACCTTGTAGAGTCTGGTATAGGCCTCCACAATGTGCAGATGAGTATTCATGGTCTTGGGGTAGTTGAGGTCTTTCTCACTCAAGCGGACATCATCAATCTTGCCCCATTCGCGCGTATAGGCTTCGAAATAACCCTCCCCTTCAACATCAATACAATGCTGTTCTATGAGGTCAAAACACGCCATTGCCGCACGCAAGGCCTTATCATCCCCACTCAGTTGGTAATACGCCGAGAAGCCGTAGATCACAAAGCTCTGGGCATAGACCTGCTTTTTGTCATAGCAGACGCTGCCATCGGCGTTGAGTGACCAGTAGTAGCCGCCGTACTCAGCATCGTAAAAATAATCCTGCAAATAGCGAAAGGCGCGATCAGCGGCTGTCCGATAATTCCGGTTACCGGTATACTGTGCCGCTTCGCTAAAAAACCACAAGATACGCGCATTCATCACCAAACCTTTCGGCGCATCGGGAACCGGCGTATTATCCGCGGTAATCTCACCGTAAAATCCACCACGATCTTCATCCAGTGCGTGGGTCAACCACCAACGGCCAATATTCTCAAGCTCAGCGAGCCACTGCTCGCCGAGTGCGGCTTTGTCTTTCGGCAGGGGTTGAGGCATAGGCGAAATCATTTAAATTGATCCAGGTACTGGAGGTTACTGGCAATCAAACGGTTGCGTGTCTGTACTGACAAGGCCGAGCGCAAACCATCCTCGGGCGTATTTATGCAGTAGTCCACCAGTTTTTCCACGGTGGATGTGGCCACATGCATGCGTGTGTCGGAGGAAGCGTAGTAAATAAACACCTCCTGCTTTTCGTTCACCACCCAGCCATTGGCGAAAGTCACGTTGGAGACATCCCCCACCCGTTCGGCACCCGAAGGGGCGATAAAATGACCGCCTGGGCGGTGACTGACCACCCAGGGACGTTCCAGCTCGGTCATAAACATATAGAGCACATAGCGAAGACCGGCGGCGGTGTTGCGTACGCCATGTGCCAGGTGCAACCAGCCCTGTTCAGTTTTAATGGGCGCGGGGCCCTGGCCATTCTTGACTTCCTTGATGGTGTGATAGACCTTGCCGTCAACGATGACCTCCTCCTTGATTTCAGCGTTTTCCATAGACGCAGTGAGCCCCCAGCCGATACCACCCCCAGAGCCCACACTGATAAAACCGTCCTGAGGCCGGGTATAGAGCGCGTATTGGCCATCCACAAATTCCGGATGCAGAACCACATTGCGCTGTTGCCCCGAATGGGTAATCAGATCCGGCAAACGCTCCCAGTTCACCAGATCGCGCGTGCGGGCAATGCCGCACTGGGCTTCGGCGGCGGACATATCGTTGGGCCGGGATTCGTCCTTGCGCTCGGTGCAAAACAAGCCGTAGATATAACCGTCCTCGTGCTGGGTCAAGCGCATATCGTAGACATTGGTGTCCGGGCGGTCAGTCTCCGGCAAGGTGATGGGATAATCCCAGAAACGAAAGTTATCCACGCCATTGGGGCTTTCGGCAATGGCAAAAAAACTTTTGCGATCATCCCCTTCCACACGCACCGCCAGCAGGTATTTGCCATCGCGATAGAGCGCCCCGGCATTAAAGGTGGCATTTACGCCCAGACGCTCCAGCAAATGCGGATTGCTCTGTTCATTGAGGTCGTAGCGCCAGAATATCGGTGTATGCGCTGAGGTCAAAATGGGATTTTGCCAACGGCTGTAAATACCATTGCCTGACGCCACTGGCGCATTGGGACGACGCACAAAGTCCTCGTGATCGCGCAGTAAATTTTTAACACGGGTTTTAAAGTCGCTCATGAAATATAGAATCCTACGGATTTTGCAAAAAATTACGTCTCACTACACACTGAAAATTATCGAACGAAATCGGTTACAAAGCAGTGTCAAACTTACCCCTCTCCTCGCAGCCAGGACGAGCGGCTCAGCGATCCTCAGCCTGTGGGCTGATCACTGCCTTCCAGCTCGGATACGGGCCGATAGCGCGCAGGCATATCCTGGGGATAATCCTCCAAGGTGCACCACCAGAAACGCCACAGAAACAGACTGGTGGCCACAATTACCAACAGGGATATCACAAACTCCTGCCAATGCTGGATCACCAGAAAAATAGACCCTGCCACCAGCGACGTTTGCCAGACAATCCCGACGGCAACATTCACCCAGTCGCGCAGCAGGTATGTATTGCGCTGTAACTCGGGCACATCTTTAACTGCCTCCCGATACACAGGCCCCCAGAAACCCCAGGGACGAACGCGAATATAAAATGTTTTTAATACTTCCATATCGTCGGGCTCGGTCAGCAGGGATACGACAATGCAGGCCGCCAGGCAGAACAGAAAGATAAACGGGAAGGACCAGAAAGGATTAATCTGAATATCGAATAATAATGTCACCAACTGTACGCCCACCAGGAACACCAGACCCGCCAACATTCCGGCAAAATAACCCATGCCGTTAAATCGCCACCAGAACCACTTGAGTACGTTGGAAGCGGTGTAGGCGCCATAGAGCGCACTGACAATCCACAGGATAATGGTGTTGAGAGAAGGTACAAACAGGCCGATAGCCACTCCCAGAATCACAAAAGTGACCGAAACGATATAGCTCATGCGCACATAGGTTTTGGAGCTGCCCTCGGGGTTGATATAACGTTTGTAGATATCGTTGACCACATAGGCCGGGGCGGCGTTGGTGGTGGCGGCAAAGGTGGACATAAAGGCCGCCAGCAGACCCGCGATCAGCAGACCCATAAGTCCTGTAGGCACAAAGTTCTTGATGGCGAAGGGCAGAATCTGCTCAAAATCCACCGCTGGCCCCATGGCATTGAGCTCATCCATAAAGAAAACCAGTGCCAGAATGGTGAGGCCGGTAATCAGCATATAGCGCGGAAACAACAGCACCAGGCTGACAAAACCACTCATCTTCGCCGCCTCGGTGGGCGAACGCGCCGAGAGTACCCGCTGCATATCGTAGTTGGGCGCTGGGCCCATCAGGCTCTTGAGCACACCCGATAGCAGCATCAACACAAAGAAAATGGTAAAGGGTGAATAGGCGTCCTCCAGAATACGGGTATTGGCCGCATCGAGAATACCGCTCCAGTCCATGTTGAGCTCCCAGCCAAAGCTGATACGCGTCCAGTCTGCCGGCACCACCGCCGCCAACAACTCGGGCGACACCTGCTGCATGGCGATCACACCCACGGCGATACAGGCAAAAGTCATAATCGCAAACTGCAGTACTTCCGTGAAAACCACACTGAACATACCACCCTTGACCACATAAAAGGTGGTCAAGGCGGTAATAATTAAGCCGTAGAAGACATCGTTCCAGTAGGGATCTGCATGCAACTGCCAGGGCAGGAACACCGAGGCGAATTTGCCGATACCGATAAACCCGTAGGCGAGAAAACCAATCACATTCACCAGCGCAAACAACACCACAATCAGGTGTGAGAGTCTTGCGCCGCGGCTCTCGCCAAAGCGAAAGGTAATCCACTCCGCGCCGGTAAGCACACCCGAGCGGCGCAACCACACGGACAGAAAGACCATCATAAAAATCTGGTTGAATACCGGCCACAGCCAGGGGATATAGATGCTGGTAAGGCCGTAAACAAATAACAGGTAGACCAGCCACATGGTGCCGCTGATATCGAACATACCCGAGGCATTGGACAGGCCGAGGGTGTACCACTTGAGTTTATTGCCACCGAGAAAATAGCTGCGCAGGTTTTTGGAAGCGCGGTTGGATATCCAAAAACCGATACCCAGGGTGGCGACTATATAGGCGAGAATAATAGCGATATCAATGCTGGCAAGCTGAAGCTGCATGTATTTTACCTTGTGTTTTTATAGTGACGCCCGTCCGCACCAAGGCTCTGCGAGCGCAGAACCTTCTGTGTGATCTGGTGACTGAACGCCTTATCTCAATGCGATAAAACAGCGTCTTCAGTGCCGCGCGCCTGAATCTTGCCACGCACCTGTCACCGGAGCAATCAACCCGCCGCGCTAACGCGGCATAAAGCGCATAATGTAATCGGTTACAGGTGAAATGTCCAGCCCTTACGCTCTGCCGCACCTCTCTGGCTATGATAATATTCGGGACACCCACTCATTGGAAACGGAATACCTTATGTCCAGCATTCGCGAAGTCGCCAAGGCCGCCGGCGTTTCCGTCGCCACCGTTTCGCGTGCCCTGAGTAACCCGGAAAAGGTTTCCAAAAAGAGTATCGAGAAAGTTCACCAGGCTATCGAGCAGGTGGGCTATCGCCCCAACATGCTGGCACGCAGTTTTCGCTCGGCTCGCTCCTACGCCATCGTGGTACTGGTGCCGGATATTACCAACCCATTTTTTTCTGAAGTGATCCGCGCTATTGAGGACCGCGCCCAACAAAAGGGCTATGCGGTGCTGCTGGGCGATAGCCGCGGTCAGCCCGAGCGCGAGAAGGAATATATTCGCCGGGTGGAGACCCGCCTGGCCGATGGCATTATCCAGTTGCGCCCCGATGAAGTGGGCAAGACCAATGTGATTCCCAGCGATATCGCCTGGGTCAACGCCTGTGGCTGCGAAACCACCCAGGGACCGCGCGTGCGCATCGACAATCGCGGCGCCGCCCGCAGCCTGGTGGACTATCTGATCTCCCTCGGCCACCGCCGTATCGGCGTGATTACCGGTCTCAAGGACAACCCCCATACCACCGACCGCCTGGCCGGCTACCGCGAGAGCCTGGAAGCGGCCGGCATTGCCTTCGACAAATCCCTCATAACCGAGGGAGACTTTACCACCTGGTCCGGCCTCAGTGCCGCCCAGCACTTTTGCACCATGAAAGACCGCCCCAGCGCAGTGTTCTGCCTCAACGATGAAATGGCCATCGGCGCCATACAGACCTTCAAGGCCAACGGCCTGCGGGTACCGGAGGACATTTCCGTCGCCGGCTTTGACGATATCAGCTACGCCCGCTATTGCGACCCCAGCCTCACCACCATTGCCCAGCCGGCCGAGGAAATCGGCAAGCTCGCCATGGATATGCTGCTGCGGCTAATCGAGGGCGAACCCCTGGCTCAGGAAGAGGCGATACTGCCGGCGGAGTTTGTACTGCGCAAAAGCACCGCGCCGGTACCTAAATAAGTCTGTTGCCTGAAGTCTGATGTCGGACGCGTCGGACATCAGACGTTCGACCTCTCCTTCTCATAGCGCACCAACTCCTGCGCCAGCGCCATCAGGTGATAGAGCGTGGATGCGGGGGCATTGGCTTCGATAACTTCGTCCCCGGCCCCCATGCGATCCACGTAGCTGCCGGGTGTGGGAGCCGAGAGGTAATAGTGAAACAGCGTCTCGACACCCTGAGCGGCCCGCGCCTCGGCATCGACCTCGCCGGCGCGGGCCATCACCAGGCTGGCCTTGATATATTCGGTCAGCCCCCAGCAGCGCTTGCCCGACTGCAGTACCTCACCCTCGGGGGTCACGGCATCCAGCACCAGGCCGGATTCGGTCACACCCAGCGACAGGGCGCGGCGATAGAGTGCTGCCGTATAGCCGACCACCGGCTGTCCACTCAGGCGGCTGAACCAGTCCAGCAGCCACACCCACTCGAACATATGCCCCGGCTCCACGGTGCGCCCCAGGGTATCGGGCATGGGTGACCAGTCATCGTTAAAAAATTCCAGTAACACCTGTTCCCCGGCGTTGTAAAAGCGGGTCTGGAAAAGCGTAAACATTTGCCCGGCTCGCGCCAACCAGGCGGCGTCTCCACTGGCTTCGTAGAGTGCCATAAAAGCCTCGAACAAATGCATATGCGGGTTCTGCCGACGGCACGGATAGTCGTAGTCCCCCTCCAGCCAGCCGCCATTGGCGGCGGCAAAGCGCGCATCCAGGTGGTGAATTAGCCGCTGGGCGGCCAGCAGCGCGTCCTTGTCGCCATAGGCGCGATACTGCCAGGCATAGGCGAGCAGGAAAAAGGCGTGATCGTAGAGGTCCTGCTTGCTATCGAGCACCTGGGACCCGGCATCCAGCAAATGGACAAAGCCTCCGCCCGCCTGCGAATTGCGAGCGTAGGTGTGGGCAAAACCGAGAATATCGCGAGCGATTTTTTCACCCTCGGGGCACCAGCCCTGGTGGGCGGCGGCGGCAAAAAAGAACGCCTGGCGCGCCTGCACCCTTACGCGCCGGTTGGCCTGCGCATCCACCCGGCCATCGGGCAAGAGCCGCTCCACACTGGCGCCCGTGTGCGCGTCGATACCGCGGCTCTGCCACAGGGGAATGGCATCGCGCTGCAGCCAGTGCACCAGGCGCTCGGTCTGGAGACGCAGGTTATCGGTCATAGATCAGTCCTGTCGGAATGGGTGGGGAGCGCATCATGCCGGCATATGTAATCGGTTTCAAGCGGTATGCTTACCCGCTGTTCTTATCATGCCCCAACAAATGGGCCTTTAGCGCCAGCTCCACCTCGGGTGCGACAAACTGGCTGACATCGCCCCCCAGGGTGGCAATTTCACGGACAATGGACGATGAAATATACGACAGGTGCTCGGCCGGGGTGAGAAACAGGCTTTCCATCTCCGGTGCCAGGGCTCGGTTCATATTGGCAAGCTGAAACTCGTATTCGAAGTCCGACACTGCGCGCAGACCGCGCAATACCGCCTGGGCCCCCTGCTCGCGCACAAAGTCTACCAACAGGTTGTCAAAGCCCAGCACTTCGGCGTTATCCAGGTGCGCCAGTGTCTGCCGTGCCAGATCCACCCGGATATCCAGATCAAACATGGGCGCCTTGCGGGGGCTGGCGGCCACCGCCACCACCACGCGATCAAACAGCCGGCAGGCGCGTTCCACCAGGTCGCAGTGGCCATTGGTGATGGGGTCGAACGTCCCGGGGTAGACAACCTTGCGCATAGTCCATGCCTCGCCTGCTGGAGAAAGGGGCTGGGATAGTACAAAAAACGGCGGCTAGTTACCACCGGGGCGATAGTGGTAGAGCCGGTAGCAGACATTGCCCGCCACCTTTTCGCGATGCAATTGCCAGTGCTCGGGCACACGGTAAGCCCCCTGGGGGGGAGACTCCACATAAATGACCGCTCCCGGTGCCAAGAGTGCATTCGTCGCCAAGCTGTCCAGTGCCGGCTGCCAGAGGTGGGCTGCAAACGGCGGGTCGACAAACACCACATCCCACTGTTCGCCCTCGGCCCATTGCTGCCGCAAGGCATCGCCCTGCACAACTTGGGCATTTTCCGCCCCCAGTGTTCGCAGGTGCTCACGCAGCTGCTGCGCCGCCGGGGCCGAGGCTTCGACCAGGGTCAGGCTGGCGGCCCCGCGCGATAACGCTTCCAGCCCCAGTGCCCCGGAGCCGGCGAACAAATCCAGACAGCGGGCACCCACAATATCCGGCGCCAACCAGTTAAACAGCGTTTCGCGAATGCGATCACCGGTAGGGCGCAGCCCCTCCACCTCGGGAAAGGACAGCTTGCGCCCCCGCCACTTGCCACCGATGATACGCAACGTCTGCTGCTGCCGGGCACCGGCTTTCCTGGGCCTGCCTCGAGACACTCTCTACACTCCACCGCCAATGAAAGTGGTAGGATAGCGCCTTTACCCATCAGCGATAAGAGCCAGCAAGCACACCATGTTCTTTAAACGTTTTAAAAAAGGCAGTGACGACGACACGCCGGCCCCGACGGCCGAGCACCAGCCCGAGCCGAGCCCCTCACCCGCCAGTGCCCAGGAAAAGCCGCAGGGGCTGTTTGCCCGCTTTCGGCAGGGCTTGTCGCGCACCTCTGGACAATTCTCCGAAGGGCTGGGCAATCTGTTTCTGGGTCGCAAGCAAATTGACGACGAACTGCTGGAGGACATCGAATCGCAACTGCTGATTGCCGATGTGGGCTACGAGGCCACCGAGGCCATTATTGAAGAACTGACCGCCAAGGTGGCCCGCAAGCAATTGCAGGACCCCGAAGCCCTGTTCACCGCCCTGAAAACCGCTCTGGGAGACATGCTGCAACCCGCGGAGCAGCCACTGGTTATCGACACCAGTCATCAGCCCTTTGTGCTGCTGGTGGTGGGCGTCAACGGTGTGGGCAAGACCACCACCATCGGCAAGCTGGCGCACCGGCTGATGGCCGAGGGCAAGTCGGTGATGCTGGCGGCGGGCGACACCTTTCGCGCCGCCGCCGTGGAACAACTGCAGGCCTGGGGCGAACGCAACCAGGTGCCGGTGATTGCCCAGCACACCGGCGCCGACAGTGCCTCGGTCATCTACGATGCCATCGCCGCCGCCAAAGCGCGCAAGATTGATGTCATCATCGCCGACACCGCCGGACGGCTGCACAATAAAGACCACCTGATGGAGGAACTGGCCAAGGTGCGCCGGGTGATGGGCAAGCTGGACACCAGTGCCCCCCACGAAACCCTGCTGGTGCTGGATGCCGGCACGGGGCAGAACGCTGTCAGCCAGGCCCGGCAGTTTATCGAGTCCGCCGGCGTTACCGGCCTCGCCCTCACCAAGCTGGACGGCACCGCCAAGGGCGGAGTGATTTTCGCCCTGACCCGTCAGTTTGGCCTGCCGGTGCGCTATGTGGGTGTAGGCGAGGGCATTGACGACCTGCAACCCTTTGCCGCCAAACCCTTTATCAAAGCACTGTTTGAGCGAAGATCGAGTTCCGTCAGGTCAGCAAGCGCTACGCCAGCGGCCAGGACGCCCTCAGCCGGGTGGACTTTGAGATTGCGCGCGGCGAGATGGTATTTCTCACCGGCCACTCGGGCGCGGGCAAAAGCACCCTGATGAAACTGATCATGCTCATGGAGCGCCCCACCCAGGGGCAGATAGTCGTGGGCGGACGCAATACCGCCAGCATTCGCCGCGGCAGTATTGCCCACTACCGCCGCCATATCGGTGTGGTGTTCCAGAATCACCAGTTGCTGTTCGACCGCAGCGTCTTCGCCAACGTGGCCCTGCCGCTGCAGGTGGCGGGTTTTACCGATGCCGATGTGGGCCGGCGGGTCCGCGCGGCGCTGGACAAGGTGGGGCTGCTGCACAAGGAGCGCCAGAATCCCATTTCTCTCTCCGGCGGTGAGCAACAGCGGGTGGGCATCGCCCGCGCCGTGGTGGCCAAGCCCGCCCTGCTGCTGGCGGACGAACCCACCGGCAACCTGGACCCGGAGCTTTCTGCAGAGATCATGCACCTGTTCAGGCAGTTCAATGAGCTGGGCATGACCATCATGATCGCCTCCCACGACATTGACCTGATCGCGCGCATGCAAAAACGCGTACTGCGGCTGGCCGAGGGCAGGGTGGTCCACGACGGGGGGCCCTCATGACGCCCCGCCCCACCCCCAAAGCCCGCGCTGCCAGACAAGGGGGCGCCCGCCGTCACCGCACCCACTGGCGCGACCGGCTCAATGCCTGGCAGGCCCACCACAGCACCTCCGCCATCGACAGCCTGATCCGGCTGCTGCAAACCCCGGTACAGAGTGTCATGACCTGGCTGGTGGTGGCCATTGCCACCGCCCTGCCCGCCACGCTGTTTGTCGCCCTGCACAATGTGCAAGCACTGGGGTTCAGCTGGCAGGATTCCAGCCAGATTTCCGTCTTTATCCGGGCCGAGGCCGACACCCAGACCATTCAGGCGTGGCGCTCCGAATTACTGGCAACACCCCAGGTGGCCGAGGCGGTGTATATCTCCCCGGCGGATGCTCTGGAAGAATTCCGCACTCACTCGGGCCTGGGGCGCCTGGTGGACGACCTGGAGGAAAACCCCCTGCCGCCGGTCTTGCTGATACAGCCAACTCGCCAGGCCAGCCGTGGCGAGGCATTGGAAGCACTGCAGGCAACCCTTGCCGAACATCCGCTGGCGGAAGACGTCATCCTGGATATGCAGTGGGTCAAACGGCTGGAGCAACTGCTGGCGCTGGCCAGCCGCACGGTGCTGTTTCTGGCGGTGCTGCTGGCGCTGGGGCTGCTGCTAGTCATTGGCAACACCATCCGTCTGGCCATCGAGAACCGCCGCGACGAAATTGTAGTGGTCAAGCTGGTGGGCGGCACCAATGCCTATGTGCGCCGCCCCTTCCTCTATACCGGGCTCTGGTATGGCCTGGGCGGCGGTATACTGGCACTGTTGCTGCTCAATCTGGGGCTGTGGTGGCTGGCCGAGCCGGTGGCGCGTCTTACCGAACTCTACCAGAGCGACTTCAGCCTGCGCGGCCTCGGCGCCATCAGCAGTCTGCAACTGGTGCTGATCACCGGCCTACTCGGCCTCGCCGGCGCCGCCCTCGCCGTAAGTCGCCACTTGGGGCAGATAGAGCCAAGGTAAACACCACTTGCACTATAACTTGTACAAGTTATAATTGTACTATTAAGAGTACAAGTTTGGTGTCCCCTATGCGAGTTATCAGCTTTTCCGAGGCCAGAAACAAACTGAAAAGCGTCCTCGACCAAGTGGTCAGTGATGCCGACTACACCATCATTACGCGGCGGGACGCCGATGACGCCATTGTCATGTCACTGGATCAGTTTAATGGTCTGATGGAAACCGTTCACCTGCTGAAAAGCCCAGCCAATGCCGCTCATCTGGCAAAGTCCATAGAGCAATACCGAGCCGGCCAAACCCAACCACATGGATTGACGGATGATTGAGATTCTTGCATGGACGCGGGAAGCCTGGTCCGATTACCTTTTCTGGCAATCACAGGATAAAAAAACACTCAAGCGCATCAACAAGCTGATCCTCGCCACACAACGCTTCCCGTTTGAAGGCATCGGCAAGCCCGAACCTCTCAAAGAGAGCCTCGCGGGTTTCTGGTCCCGGCGCATTGACGACACCAACCGTCTGGTCTACGCCATCGACCACCATCAACTCACCATTATTTCCTGTCGATACCACTATAAAAAATAATTTCAAGGCACAATACAGCTCACAGGCAGAGCATGATGAGGACGTATAATGGAATTTGATAACCAAATAGCAATCCCTGCCATCTTAGCATTCGCAGCATTTTTTTCAGCTTTGCCTCTGGTCATTTTTGACGCTATAGACTTCAAGTTGTGTGCTGGAATATTTATTCTTGGCTTGCTCACTCTCCCACTAAATGTACTATTAATATCAGGGCTTCGCGATGTCGCGATTATCGATGTGGTGACTTTAAATTTTTCCGGGGGAACTAGTGGGCTGTGCGCAAAATTAGGTAACAGTTCGCTTCGCCAAAATGCCCAGCTCTGCGTTGGAAAAATTTGAAATAGCGCCACTATGCCTGCATTTTTCCGCCTTGATCTGGTCATTTTTGCTGTGCTCCTTTGTTACCGAACTTCACGCGCAGCCCACTAGAGGTATAATGATCTCTTATTTTCTGGCGTTTTTGGGATTGTCGTTGATGATAATTTCCTTCTTTCGAAATTACCTAAAAAGAAATACTGAAAAACCGGCCAACACAAACAACAAGTCACAAACAGATGGGCACAACACACCCAGAGACCTGTAGGATAATAGGGGGGTTTAACAATTACTGATCACCGGGGAATATCACGACACTTTTATACATGAGCCACCGAATCCTACCCCAGCTCGGTACCCACTCCAGCTTGACACGGCCCAACCAAGGTTAAAGAGGCAGGGATGCCGGAGCGGAGCGAATAGTTTGCCGCGCTCAGCAGGGATAACCAAAGCACTCGCTACGCTCGCGGGGCCGGGTCCGCTGTACTCGAGCCTTCAAGGATTCATTCACTCGCCGCATCTTTGCTGTTCAGCTTACGGCCGTTCTGCCCTCTTGACTTTATGGGCAAATGAGGTAGGCTCTCAGCAGTGTTCATTTGATCTTGTTACCAACATGTCAGCATATATTCGATTTCTTATGTGGAGATTCTCCCCCATCTTCCCCTCCTAATTGGGGCTGCCCCTCTTTTTAATCATTACTCTCTAACTCTTACAGTGGCCCACTCGGCCAGGAGTTTACAATGTGTTCGTTTAAAGACGTCGAGCAGAAGCGCTCGATCTACACGCGTGCACGCCACTTTTATATTACTCGCCCATGGGGCATGAATATCAGTCCCATGAAACTGGCGTCGCTATTTGAAGTGGCCAACCCAGAGCATTCCAGTGATTTCATCAATATTGGCAGCTTTGTAGATTTATTTGATCTGCAAGATAGGCAAGTGTGCAAGTTGCAGGTCGTCGCTCCGCAAGATAGTCTCCCGGAGGCCGGGAAAATCTCTTTCCTTTCTCCGCTGGGAGCCGCACTTATGGATGCCAGGCCTGGCGATACCGTGTCCATCTCTGCGCTGCGACAATCCATGAAATTTAAAATCATTCGTGTGATTTAAAAGCAAGCTTAAAGGAGGTGAGAACATTGCATGTTTACAGCCCAATCCGTCCACAGATTGCGACTACTATAGGGTCTATTTTTGATTTGAGGAATTATCGACATGTCCAAGAACGTGAAAAAACCCGCTAAGAAAACTCTCAAGGAGAAGCGCCAGCTAAAGAAAGCTCGCCGCGAAGCTCAAGCTCAAGCATAAACACCAGGCCACGGAAGGCCGCTTTATTACCCGCAATCCACCGGCCTGCCCCCTTGAAAACCACCCCATAGACACCATATCTCGGGGAACTTTGCGCTATTGGCAGGCTCTAATCCATAGTGCTAAACTGTCCGGCCAATTGCATGAGGAGTCATCCATGGGCACACATCTACAACCGCTAGGCAACCTGACACCGGGGGCGAATCTCAACGCCTACGTCCAGGCCGTCAGTGGTTTCCCGGTGCTGTCGGTGGAGCAGGAACAGGAGCTTGCCAGCGATCTCTACTACAATGGCAACCTCGACGCTGCGCGCCAGTTAGTAATGGCTCACTTACGCTTTGTGGTGCATATCGCCCGCTCCTACAATGGCTACGGCCTGCCGCTGGGCGATCTGATCCAGGAAGGCAATGTGGGCCTGATGAAAGCCGTCAAGCGCTTTGACCCCAACAAGGGCGTGCGTCTGGTGTCCTTTGCCGTGCACTGGATCAAGGCCGAGATTCACGAATTTATCCTCAAGAACTGGCGTATCGTCAAGATTGCCACTACCAAGGCCCAGCGCAAGCTGTTCTTCAACCTGCGCGGCGCCAAGAAGCGCCTGGCCTGGCTCACCAATGATGAAGCCGAGGCCGTGGCCGCCGACCTCAATGTGGACATCAAACACGTGCGCGAAATGGAGGGCCGCCTGGCTGCTTTCGACGCCGCCTTTGACGCCCCCGAGGGCGCCGACGAAGACAATCACTATGTGGCGCCAGCCTACTACCTGGAAGACAACCGCCAGGACCCTGCCGTACTGCTGGAAGATGCCAACTGGGAAGAGAGCAGCGTCAACGGGCTGGAGCAGGCCATTGAGCAACTGGATGAGCGCAGCCGCGACATTCTGCAGCGCCGCTGGCTCAACGAGGACGACAAGGCCACTCTGCACGATTTGGCGGCCGAGTACGGCGTCTCCGCCGAACGCATCCGCCAGTTGGAGAAGAACGCCATGAAAAAGGTCAAGGCCATGATGCTGGCCGCCGCCTGAGGCCCATAGCCCCAAACACCCCAAGCCGCGCCGGGCGCGGCTTTTTTTTGCCTGTACGATGACATTGCCTATGCAACGCCCGTTTATTGCCATCGCCGGCTTTCTGGGTCTCACCGCCGTCGCTCTGGGCGCTTTTGCCGCCCACGGGCTCAAGGATCAGCTGACACCGGCGCTGCTGAATGCCTTCCAGACTGGCGTGCAATACCAGATAACTCACGCACTGGCACTGTTGCTGGTGGCCCTGCTGATAGACAGATACCCTTCGCGCTGGCTGATCGCCAGTGGCTGGCTGTTTACCCTGGGTACACTGCTGTTCAGCGGCAGCCTCTATGGCTTGGCCCTCAGCGGCCTGACGTGGCTGGGGCCAGTGACTCCGCTCGGCGGCGTCTGTTATCTGCTGGGCTGGGCCTCACTCCTGGCCGCCGCCCTGTTTTCACCCTCGCAGCGATAAAAGAAGATGTCCGAAATACCCCCCTACCCCGACCGTCCCCAGTACAAGCAAAAAGCCATTCGCAGTTTTGTGATTCGCGCCGGGCGCATGACCGACGCGCAAAAGAAAGCCTTTGCCAGCCACTGGCCCCACTATGGCCTCAGCTTGTTTGACGGCCGGCTGGATCCCGCAAAAACCTTTGGCCGCGAGGCACCGGTAGTTCTGGAAATTGGCTTCGGCATGGGCGAATCACTGCTGCAAATGGCCCTCGCCGAGTCCGAGAAAGACTTTATCGGGATCGAGGTACACCCGCCGGGTGTGGGCCGGCTGCTCAATGCCGCCGCCGAGGCCGGCGTGAGTAATCTTAAGGTGTATATGGCCGATGCCAAGGATGTACTGGAAGATTGTATCGCCGACGCCAGCCTGGATCGGCTGCAGATTTATTTTCCCGATCCCTGGCACAAGAAAAAACACCACAAGCGGCGTATTGTGCAGCCGGCGTTTGTCCAAGCCATCGCCCCCAAGCTCAAGCAAGGGGGGCTGTTGCACCTGGCCACCGACTGGGCGGACTACGCTGAGCAAATGCTGGAAGTCATGACAGCCGCCGAGGGCTTTGCCAATACCGGCGAGGGCTTTGTGCCCCGCCCGGATTTCCGGCCCATCACCAAATTTGAAAAGCGCGGTGAGCGCCTGGGCCACGGCGTCTGGGACCTGCTATTCCGGCGCCTCTGAGGCCCCCTGCAGACGCTGGCCGATCACCTCGGCGGCATCCTCAAAGGGCAGCAGCACCTGGTCGGCACCCAGCGCCTGAAGTCGTCCCGCCACCTCGGAGCGGTGCGCTGTCACCACCACCTT
>CBFGUT010000035.1:0-17125 GCA_965652265.1 uncultured Cellvibrionaceae bacterium
GCCGCTTCGATCAGATCTCTACAAGGCCGTCAATGACGCCGTAGAATGAACGCTTACCCATGAAATACTAATTAGTATTTCATGGTACTAAAATGATCCGTGAAGTAAGTTACATAGTGGATGTAGTGTCAATTGGTTAATATCGCAAATCGGCCAATCTATGGTGTCAAATGGTGGCCAAACTATGGTGCCCCGAACACCTTGGTTTATTTAATAGCAGGTTAAAGCCTACACCGTAGGTTGGGTAAGCTCCGCGCCACCCAACAATGTTGCTATTGCCACGGATCTCTCGCTATTCCCCAAACGAGCTTGGGGCTTCCCCCGCGATATGCTGCGCTCCCCAATCCATAGGATAAAAACCTTTTTTCACATAGCGGTGAAAACTGGAATACGGCCAATCACACACGCGGGTTACAAAGCCGTGTTTTAACGGATTGATATGTACATAATCGACATGTTGCTGAAAATCGTGGTCATTTTTAATCGTGTGTTCCCAAAATCGCCGCTGCCAGACACCACGCTCGCCTCTGGCGCTTCTATTAGTGGAAACAGGTTCCGTCGCGGGTAAGGACATGCTGAAATACTTTTTGATATCACGCCAGCGGCTGGAATAATCGCAGTCTCCTTCGGGCAGTGTCCACACCGCATGCAAGTGATCTGGCAATACTACCCAGGCCTCTATCGTGAAGGGACGTTGTGTTTTTACATCGCGGACCGCTTGCCGCAGAATATTGATGTTATCGACTAACAAGGATTGACTTCTATCCCATAAATTGACGGTGAAGAAATAGGTTCCACCTGCCAGATAATGGCGTCTATAGCGCATGTTAAACCTCCCTGTGGTTATCTTCCTGTTTTGAGATGCAGCATATCTTAACTGGGTGGCGTGGGAGCGTTGGGTGGCGCGGGATTGTTGGGTGGCGCTGAGCTTACCCAACCTACCCCAACCTATCCCAACCTATACCACAAATTAAAAGCTACCCAATGAATTACCTACTTGCGCCGCGTCTTTTTGATTTGGTACATCACCTCGTCGGCGCGTGACAGTAGGGATTCGGGGTCTTCATTGGGTTGGGAGGTCACCACGCCCACGCTGGCACCGGGGTAATCAATGTTCTCATCGCCGAGACTAAACTCGCCGCGCGTGAGCTGTTGTAAGCGTTTGTGCATGGCGTCGCGGCCGGGTTCGTCGCTGCCGACGGCGGGGCCGAAGACGACAAATTCATCACCGCCGTAGCGGGCGACGAAGTCTCCCTCGCGCAAGCCATTTTCAAGTCCCACGGCCATACCAATCAGAAAGCGATCGCCCGCATCGTGTCCGTATTGATCATTGATGGATTTGAATCCATCCAGATCGATAAACGCGAGGTGCACCGCGGTATTTTCCCGGCGGGCATTGGCCAGTGCGCGCGTGAGGGCTTGTGTCAGCGCTCGCCGGTTGGGAATGCCCGTCAGCGGGTCCGTGAGGGCGTAGCGACTGTACTCGCGATTTTCCGCCTGCAGACGGGCGAGCAGTTGATCGCGCTCCAATTGCCGGGCGATCAATTTGGCAAACATGGCGATGATTAAACTGGCATTGTCACTGAGAGGTACCCGGGCTTTGCTGGCGCCGCACAGGGTGCCGAATAGTTGATTGTCGGCGGTATGGATGGGTTCGCTCAAGTAAGTGGTAATACCCAGTTGCGCCGCGGCCTCCGAATCACCCCAGAGGCTGGCGACATGATCGGTGTAAGTCTGGCGACTCTCCAGGGCGCGCTTGCACAAGGTATCTTCCCAGGGAACACTCAACCCCTCGGGGATGGTGAGGGACTTGGTGTTGCGCGCAAAAAGAATGACCTGCACACCCTGTTGCGAGTCGATGCGGGTCAGGTAAGTGGACTCCAACCCCGTTACCGACTCCAGTAACTCCAGTAAAGGTGGCACCAGACTCTCGAGGTCTTCTCCCTCGGCGACGGCGGTGGCCAATTGGGTGACAAAACTATTCACGGTTTTTTCTCGCCTATCTCTCTTTAACAGCGGTCACGACACTACAGTGTAGCGACCGCTGACAAAACCCACTGCCGATGGCAGCACAGTTTCAGGGAGCGTCGGGCAGTGCCGCGATCATCTGGCGCAGCAGGGGCGCCAGCGTCTGCCGGGTCTGGTTGCCGGCGTTGATATTGGTGTACTGGTACTCCTCACTCCACTGCCCCAGGGTTTGACGACTCTGCAGGTCAATCACCCGCAATCCCATGCGTGTGGTGTAGGAAGTATCGCGCTGACCGTAGTACTCCAGCAAAGCCACGTCCAGCACCTCGGCTGTGGCCACTACCAAATAGCGAACGCCGTTGGCCAGGGCATTATCGCGAATGGACGCTACATCCAGTGTGGGCTGTTGCAGCACCCGGTTGATACCCGGCACAAAACCCGCCTCCAGCAGCGGATGGCCGGCATCGCGCAAACTCTGGTGTAACTCACTCTGCATGGCGCCGGTAATACCGGCATCGCCCTCGGTCACCACCACCACATGGGTGGGTGCCGGCACGGGTGTGGGGGAAGTGGTTGGCTGGATTACCGCTTCCGCCCGGGGTGCGCTATCGTCTACGAGGGTCGATCCCCGGGGCTTGTCGGTCGTCGACGCCAGAGCCAGGGTGTGTTTGTCACCGGGCTCATTGTCACTGAGCCCCATGTCACTCTGCTCTGGGTCACCGCCCAGGAGCGCGTGGGCCTCGACATCGCTCAAACCGGGATTGTCTGGATCAGACGTCTCTGGAGCACCACTGCCGAGGGTTTCATCCGCGATGTCGGCGCCCTCTTCTACTGCGCTACCCCCGACCGACTCCGTAGCGCTGTCGGGGGTATCGTTGTCCCCCGTCGCTAGTAGCGGCTCGCCACCAGCGGGAAGGGTTTCAGCGTCTGTTGCCGCCTGCACAGCTGCCTGACGCTCCTGCCACCAGGGCATCCCCCACCACCAGCCGGCACCGGCGGCACTGGCCACCACCAGCAACAATAATAGCGGCCAGGCGCGACGGCGCGGGGCCTGGGTCGCGGGCTCCGGGTCGGGGGGCGGACTCTGGCCGTGTTCGGCCCGGCTTACCAACGGCTTGCCCGCCTGGTAACGTTTCAGGTCTTCGATCAACTCGTGGCAGGTTTGATAGCGGCGGGCCGGATCCTTTTCCGTCATCCGCGCCAGGATATCCGCCAGCGCTTTGTCCACCCCGGGGTTGAGTTCCTGGACATCCGGCACCGGCTGCTCCACCACCTGCAACATCAACCCCATGGGGCTGGGATCATCGAATGGGGTGGTGCCCACCAACATCTCGTAGAGCACGATACCCAGCGAGAAAATATCCGAACGCGAATCCACCGGATGGCCCTTGAACACCTCCGGGCTCACATAGCCGGTGGTGCCCACAATCTGGCCAGTGGTGGTGAGTTTGTCGCCCATGTCCCGCGCCTGAGCGATACCGAAATCGGTCAGTTTCACGGTGCCGGCGGCATTGATCATCAGGTTGGAGGGTTTGATATCCCGGTGGATAATGCCCCGGTCGTGGGCGGCGGCCAGACCGGACGCCGCTTCCAGCAGGTAGCGGGCGGCCTCCTTGGGGCTGAGACGGGATTTCTGGCGAATCAAATCCGCCAGGGTCTCGCCCTCGATACACTCCATAACAAAGTAGGGCAGACCCTCAGTCTCACCGATGGTGTAAATATGCACGATATTGGGGTGGTTGAGTGCCGCCACCGCCTTGGCTTCGCGGGCAAAGCGCCCCACCAGCGACTCATCGTCCGCCAGGTGGCTGGCCAGTATTTTGATGGCCACATAGCGATTGAGAGAGGGCTCCCAGGCGCGGTAGACGGTGCCCATACCGCCCCGCCCCAGCTCGGCGACCACCTCATAGGCGCCAATTTTGCGCGTGGCCGCCTCGGCTATAGGTCTATCGGCAATAATGGTTTTCTCGGTATCGTCTGCCATAAATCCCTCGAATAGACGCACGGAAGTCAATGAACAGCCGCCATAGTAGCGCTATTTGCCAAAAAGGTCAGCTTTTAACCAGAGTGTTATTTGGGCGAGGCCTCCAGCAGTTCCCAGTTTTTGCCCTCGCGCTTTTCCAGATAGAGCCGGTAGTGACCACTGCCCCGCTCGCCGGTGACTTGGGCATGCAGGCGCACCCAGATACCCCAGCCGGCGGTGCCGCGGGAAAAACCCATCCAGCCCACATCCACGTCGGTCACCGGGCCTACACGACTGACCAGCAGGGGCGAGCGCTGCAGGGCTGCATAGGCCGCGTCCCAGCGCTCCGAGTGCATAAAGTACAGCCGCTCGCCAAACCAGAAACCAAACCCGGCGACAAGCAACAGCAAAGTGACCACGACTTTCTTCATAGCCCCTCCGGATATACCGTCCGACGTCTGACGTCTGACGCCTATTTGATTATGGACCCATTACCGGCACTTTGCTGTCTTTTTGCCGCCTATTTGCCGCTTTTCGCCTGTGGATTGGGCAAATCGGTAATACTGCCGGCACCCAGCTCGGCGGCCAGACCCACGGTTTCGTGCAGAGTGGGATGGGCGTGCACGGTGAGCGCCAGATCCTCCACCGAGGCGCCGAACTCCAGCGCCAGGCACAGTTCGCCCAGCAACTCGCCGGCATTGAGGCCGACAATACCGGCCCCCAACAGCTGGTCGTTATCCTTGGCGTAGATCAGCTTGGTCTTGCCCTCGCCGCGCCCGGCACCCAGGGCGCGACCGCTGGCGGTCCAGGGGAAAACAGCGGTGCGGTATTCCACGCCCTGTGCTTTGGCCTCCTTTTCCGTCAGCCCCACCCAGGCCACTTCCGGGTTGGTATAGGCAATGGAGGGCATGGCGCGGTGCTGGGAAGACGCCTTGTGGCCGGCAATGACCTCGGCGGCCACATGGCCTTCATGGCTGGCCTTGTGAGCCAGCATGGGCTGGCCGACGATATCACCCACGGCAAAAATATGCGGCACATTGGTGCGCATTTGTTTATCCACGGCAATAAACCCGCGCTCGTCCACCTCGACCCCCGCCTTATCGGCCGCAATCAGCTTGCCATTGGGCGAGCGCCCCACGGCCACCAGGATGGCATCGTAGTTCTGATCCTTGTCCGGCGCATTCTTGCCTTCAAAACTGACCTTGAGCGATTGCTTATTGGCTTTAACGGCGGTTACCTTGGTGGACAGCATGATATTAAAAGCGTCTTTGTTGAACTTGCTGTAAACCTGCATCAGGTCCTTATCGGCGGCGGGAATCAGCTGGTCGGCGAATTCCACCACACTCACTTCACTGCCCAGGGCCTTGTAGACGGTGCCCATTTCCAGGCCAATGATGCCACCGCCGATCACCAGCAGGCGCTTGGGAACCTCGGGCAGTTCCAGCGCGTCAGTGGAGTCCCATACGCGGGGGTCGTCGTGGGGAATAAAGGGCAGCTTGATGGGCAAAGAGCCGGCGGCAATAATGGCCTTGTCAAAGGTGATGTCGGTGGATTTCTTGTCACCTTTGACGGTGAGGCTGTTGGCGCCGGTAAATTCGCCCGCGCCCTGTATCACCTGCACCTTGCGACCTTTGGCCATGCCGCCAACACCGCCGGTGAGCTTACCCACCACCTGCTCCTTGAACTGGCGCACCTTGTCCAGATCGATTTTGGGCTTGCCGAAGCTGAGGCCGATATCATCGCCATGAGCCGCCTCGTCGATTACCTGGGCCACATGCAACAGCGCCTTGGAGGGAATACAGCCGACGTTGAGGCAGACGCCGCCGAGGGTGGGATAGCGCTCCACCAAAGTGACGTTCAGGCCCAGATCCGCGGCGCGAAAAGCCGCCGAATAGCCACCGACACCCCCGCCCAGTACCAGTACTTCGGTCTTGATTGTCTCCGCCATGAATGCCTCCCAGGATAAGCGCGCCTGCGCCATTGTGATAAAAAGTGAAAAGCCGATACTAATGACTCTGCCGGCAAAAGCCAATAAACTCCGGAGACTAGAATCTCGAGTTTCGACGTTATTTACTGAGTCGCCGGAGCTGCATAGTGCTTTGTGGGGCACGCCATAAACCCTTCCCTGGGGGCTCTGCATTGAACATCCCTGCTTCAATGAAGGCCCCACAAAGCACCATACAACCCCGGCTTGCGCCAACCCAAAAGGCGCTTAACGCCGATACTAAATTGCCAATAATGAATAAGGACAAGATATGCAACAGGCGCGCGGCGAATTTTCCAGCAAAATCGGTTTTTTGATGGCCGCCAGCGGCTCGGCGGTGGGGCTGGGCAATATCTGGGGTTTCCCCACCCAGGCAGCCAGCAATGGCGGCGGCGCTTTTCTGTTGGCCTATCTGGTGCTGGCCTTTCTGCTGGCCTATCCGGCGTTGATGGCCGAACTGGTGATTGGTCGCCACGCCCGCGCCAATATCGTTACCGCATTGGATGGACTGAGTGAACGCCCACTCACCCGCCAACTGGGCCGAGGCGTGGGCTACTATGGCATCTTAATTGCCGCACTGATTCTGAGCTTCTACGCCATTGTCGCCGGCTGGATGCTGGCGGAGCTGGGCAAGCCGGTGGCGCAACTGGCTGGTGTGGAAGGACTTCACCAATGGCTGGCGGGTGACCATACCACTCGCAATATTGTGTTGTGCGCCATTTTCTCCCTGCTCACCGCCGCCATTATCGCCCGCGGCGTGGAAAAGGGGATTGAGGCCTGGTCCACCCGTTTGATGCCACTGCTATTTATCATTCTGCTGGGGCTGATCATTTATGTCTTACAACAACCCGGGGCTAACGAGGGGTTGGCAGTGTATCTAATTCCCGACTTTAGCCAGTTGGCCGACCCCGGATTGTTGTTGAGCGCCATGGGACAGGCGTTTTTCTCTCTGTCGCTGGGTGTGGGCACCATGTTAATTTATGGCTCCTACCTGAAAAAAACCGACAGCCTGCCGCGCCTGGGCGCCGCCGTCACCCTGCTGGACACCGGCATCGCCTTTACTGCCGGGCTGCTGATTTTGCCCGCCATGTATGTGGCCCAGGCCCAGGGTATTGCCATCTATGGCGACGGCGGGGAGTTGCTGGCGGGACCGGGGCTGATTTTTCAGGTACTGCCCGCACTATTCAATACCATGGGCGACACAGGCACCTGGATTGCCATCGCCTTTTTTGCGCTGATGACCATCGCCGCCCTCACCTCCTCCATTTCCATGCTGGAAGCGCCCGTGTCGGTGGTGGTGGAACGTACCCCCCTCAAGCGTACCGGCGCGGCATTGCTGATTGGCGGCGCCATATTTCTATTCAGCTGTGTGATTGTCTTTAATATGGGTCCGTTGTTTGGCGCCATTGTCGCCCTCACCACCGAATACAGCCAACCCCTGCTGGGCATTGCCCTGTGCCTGTTTGTGGGCTGGGTGATGCACCGCAACCAATTGTTGCAGGAATTAAAAGCGGGCCATATGGATATCGAACACAGCCTGTTCTGGAAAATCTGGCCCTTCTATGTGCGGGTCATATGCCCGTTGCTGATTCTGCTGGCGTTTATACAATCGCTGCGATGAACCGCGAAGACTTGTTGGATGCGATCAATCAAACCATGCCCTTTGGTAAATACAAGGGGCGTAAGTTGCTTGATCTGCCCGAACCCTATCGAGTGGTCCATATGGTAAATTCTATAACAGTTCGCGTCGCCATAGCGCCCGGTGCGGCGTTAAGAAAGCTTGAAAGAGCCCCACTATTCCTGCGCTTTCTTGCCTTGCACCGAACGCTTTGGCTGTGCTCCTTTGTCACCCAATTTACCATATGGACCACTATGGTTTCACGGCCAGGGGTTTTCCGATAACAAATTGGGCCGGCAATTGGCACTGATGTATGAAATCAAACTTAACGGCCTGGAGGGTTTGTTGCAGGAGTTGAAGCAAGCATAATTTTCTATGCCGACTTCCCTGACCGCGACACTGTGTCCCTGAGTTCAGGCTTCTATCCCTGACGCTGGCAACCAACCCCATACGACCTTCCAATACCAGCAATTCATCAAGCAAAGTTCATTTTCATTACCCGGTTCCTGAAAGGTCGCCTAACATTCAGTCGATAAATGAACCTGCCGTGCCTGTAGGGCGTCTTAACTGCAAACAATCAATACGGATCTGGCTATGCAACAAGCGGAAGAAGACTTTTTGGTACTTACCGCTCAAGAGGGGGGAAGGCATGCGCTGGATAAACTCTATCGCCACTACCAGCGGCCGCTGACGGGCTACGCCTACCGGGTTTGCGCCGATACCCATATGGCGCAGGAAGCGGTGCAGGACGCCTGGTTAAAGGCGATGAGAAACCTGCGTCAACTGGAAGATCCGCGCGCCTTTCGCAGCTGGCTGTACAACCTGGTGCGCTGGCGCTGTATTGACCTGTTGCGCAAAGCACAGCGCCAGGGAGAAATCGACATCGCTCTGGAAGATGGGACTCTAGTGATTGCCGATGACTCACCCAGAGAAATGGATGTGGACATAAGGCAGGCGATAAACCGTCTGCCGCCACTGGAGAAACAAATCATTCACCTGTTTTACCTGGACGAATTGTCACTGCTGGAAATTGCGGCGGTACTGGAAATTCCTGTGGGCACTATCAAGTCCAGGCTCAACCGTGCGCGCAACCGTTTAAAAACCCAAATTGACAATACCACGACACACTGAGGATACTCCTATGAGCATCGACGACAAAATCAAACGCGAACTGGAAGACGAAGCCCGGCATCTGGATCCCCTGCTTATTCATCCCCAGGGAATGGTTGAAATGGGTATCGGGGCCTTTAAAGGCGGGCTGGGACGCTGGATAGTTCTTATCGGCATTATCACTCTGCTTGTCACCATCGCCATGGTCTGGTGTGGCTATCAATTTGTGATTGCCACTTCCGTGGATGATCGTGTGTTTTGGGGTGTGTGGCTGATTGTCAGTCTCAGCGCACAAATCGCCCTGAAGCAATGGACCTGGATGGAAGCCAGACGAGTTTCCATTCTGCGCGAGGTAAAGCGCGTGGAAGTGGCGGTTGAGCGCCTGGCACTCAAACTGCAAAAACAACCCTGACTCACACCCACCAAGGCTCCCACAAGCGAGCCTTGGTGATTTTTTAGCAGCGACGGCAGGCATTGTTATCCATATTAACCTCGCTCAATCGACCCCGATGGTCCACTTCAATGTGACAGCAATCCAGAATGGCTTTCTTTAACAGTTGTCGCCCCCGCTGCACCCGGCTTTTAACCGTAGAAACTGAGACTTTCAACTGCTCGGCCAGCTCGGTCTGCTTGAGGCCTTCAATATCCACTTGCCACACTGCCTGGCGGTAATGCAACGGCAAATGGTTCAGTAACGGACGCAGACACAGTGCCAAATCCTGTTGCGCCTGAATCGCGACCTCTGGTGACTCACTCACAATATCTGCCGGCAAAGCCTCTTCGGGCCGGTACCGACGGTAGTAATCCACTATCGTATTGCGGGTAATCTGATACAACCAGGCACGCAAGCGCCGGCTATCGGCCAATTCCTGCCGATGCTGATAGGCTTTCAACAAAACTTCATGTACCAGATCTTCGGCAATGGACGCATCCGCCACCCGGCGGCGAATAAAGCCAAGCAGTTCATGCCGATACGCCTGCCAGGGCACATTCACTGAATCCATAAAAAATCACTTAATTGAATTGGCAGGCCCACCCCTCCAGCGGGCGGGCCAAGCCTCAGTATAGCGAATGGTTTGCCACTATCGGCAGGAGCAGGAGCAGGTATTGTTGTCTCCGTTACCACAGCAGACAGTGTTGTTCTCTGGGCTGCAACAATAACACTGCTTATTGCTTGAACAACAATTTTCTGGGCTACTTTGGGTCGGCCGCTGATCGCGCTGCGCAGCGGCTGGTTTATTATCAGTTGTCATAGAAGGGCTCCTCTTGGCATGGCGTCCGGTTGGACGCTTCATTCCTGTAGACGCAAGCCCTCATAAAAAGACGCAAATTTTTATTGTGAAGTGCTCTGCTTATGCCCCCGCCAGGCCCAGATAAAAAGTGCCAAGCCTATGACCGCTGTGCCCACACCCGCATAGCTGACGGCGCTCCAGCCAAAGCCCGCGGTAATCACCAGCCCGCCGAGTAAGGGGCCTATGGCATTGGCGGTGTTGAAGGCGGCGTGGTGGGAGGCGGCAGCCAGGGTTTGGGCTCCCGTGGCAACATCCATAAGATGGGTCTGCAGGGGCGCCGCCAGCGCGGCGATAGTACCCACACAAAAAGTCATCAACAGTATGCTCCACAAATGCCCGGTGGTCAGGGGGAACATCAGAAATACCACCAGGCTCCAGAGCAATACCCCGCCCACGGATTTGAACTGAAAGCGATCAAACAGCCAGCCGCCAGCCAGGTTGCCGAGGAAGCCACCAGCCCCAAACACGGCCATGGCCACGGGTATCCATCCCTTGCTGACGCCGGTCACCTCCAGCAGAGTGGTGGCCAGGTAACTGAACACACAGAAAACGCCGGCAAACCCCGTGGCGCCAATCAGCAGCGCCAACCAGACGGCGGGGCGATTAAACGCCTGCATTTCCGCCAGCGGCTTATTGCGCACCTGCATTTTATCCAGAGGCAAGTAGATAATGATTAGTATCACTGTCAGCATCGACAGCACAGCCACCAGACCGAAGGCGTAGCGCCAACTGATGGACTGCCCCAGCCAGGTGGCCATGGGATTGCCAATCAATACGGCCAGCGTCAGGCCGATCATCACCCGGCTCACGGCCTTGCCGCGATCCGCCGGGGGCGCCAGGCTGGCCACCACCAGTGCAGCCACGCCAAAATAAGTGCCGTGGGGCAGGCCGGCCACAAATCGCGATAGCAGCAGGGATTCATAGCTGGGCGCCAGCGCACTGACGATATTGGCCAGGGTATAGAACGACATCAGGCCGATCAGCAAATGGCGGCGGAAGAAGCGCGCCCCCACAATCGCCAGCAGTGGCGCGCCCACTACCACCCCCAGGGCGTAGGCACTGATCACATGGCCAATCATCGGTTCACTGACGCCAAGTCCCTCGGCCATCACCGGCATCAGCCCCATGGTGGCAAATTCACCCGTGCCAATGCCAAAACCGCCTACCGCCAGTGCAATTTCAATCAGCCACATCTGGGCTTTACTGAGTGTCTGGCCTGAGTTGGCCGGTGTGAGGTTCATAGCGGTTCCTGGAGCCCCTAGAGTGGCGGACAGTGGTTGATAGTTTGCAAAGGGGCGCGATTCTACCGCATGATCGCTCCGCTGGGGGTTACCACAAGCATATCTTTACATTGGCTGTGGCCGGTCAGTTTCGATCCCAATAGCGCTGCATTTCCAGAAAGAAAAAAGAGGCCGTCCAGGTAATCAGCACCAGACCGGTAAGGGATTCCAGCCCCGCCAGAAATCGAATGTCGCCGAGTGCGGCAATATCGCCATATCCGAGGGTGGTAAAGGTGGTGAAGGAAAAATACACACAGTCGAGCAGGCTGCCATCGAAATTGCCTTCAAAGGTGCCCCAGCCCTCGGCGCGGTGCATAAAAAATAGGCACAGCCAAAAACCCAGATTTCCACGATATGTGCACATAGCGCTCCCACCACACCGAACAGTACGCGCAGCCGGTGAGGCAGGCTTATTCGGCGCATACGCATTGTCAGCCAGTGCAGAAATTCATAGTGGATGCCTACCACGGTGGCGACAATCAGAGTGTTGACAATAAAGCTGACCAGCACGGTTGAATCCTCTTTTTACCGAGTCATGCCTCATCATTGTAAAGGAGAACATAGTGCTCGAAGAACCCAGAGCAACAGTTGCAATCGGTTGGAAATCTCCCTGCGGCTTGAAGACGGGGTGATGACCGGCAATCAAAAACGATACTGCAGATTGACTTGCCACAACCGCTGACTATGGTTGGGCGCTTCCCACCAGAGTTGGCGATTATCCACCCTGGCGTCCAGGTGAGTGATCTCTGCGCCCAGTTGCCATTGCGGGTGAAAGTCATAACGCCAGGCCAGTGCAAGGCTGTCACCGTCACTGGCATTGGGATCGAATGACCAGTGGTCCAGATCCTCGACCCCGAAGTTGTCGAAGCGCAAGCTCACCCGGTGCTTGTTGAGACGATGGCTCAACAGCACAAAAAAAGTCTCGAAATCATTATCCACACCGTGCGAAGCCCCCATCCGGGTGTTGCCATGCAGCGCCTGAATAATCAGGCGGGTTTCGGGGGTGAGTTTGAACAGCCAGGCGGCGGACAAAAAGCGGGTATCCCAGGCGTATTGCCCTGTGTCGTAGTTCAACGCACCCGGATCGCCATTGTTATCGTAGTAATAGACGCGCAACTGGGAGCGTTTGTAATAGTCCCAGTGCATGCCCAGATAATAACCGTAACGACCATCCACCTCGGTAAAGGGCAAGACATGATTGGCCTGGTGCCGCAATGGCGAATTGTCGAAGGCGGGATTATCGGCAAAGGGAATGGACTCATTGAAGCTCGACTGGCGGTCGTGAATGGCAAAGCCCCGCCAGGCCAGCAGACTGCCCGCCGGGTCATTGGCCTTAAAAACCGCGGCTCGCCATTCCAGCGAATGCGGAGAGCGAAAACGTCGCCCTGGCCGACTGAAAGAGACTTCCGCCCCCACGGTTCTCACCTCCTCACCCAGCCAGCTATTGATGGCCGAGTTGGTATAGAGATAGGGAGAAGTCCAGCCAATATCCGGGTTTTCCAGCGACATGGCGGGGTAAAAAGCGCCCACATCCACTTGCCATTCGTAATCACTGGCGGAGAGAGGTTTGTAGCGTAGGAAGGCCTGGGTCAAACCCGGCGAAAAATCCGGATCGGCATTGACGTGCAGGACACCATGCGCGGACCAGGCCGTGGACACCTCCTGGCGCAGACTGATCAAGGTCTGACCCAGATCCAGGCCATCATGACTGGCGTCATACCGATAGAGACCGGAGCCTTTATACAGCCAGCTTTGCGGGTTTTCCGCGCCGCTCAATCGCAGCTGGGCCATGCCGCGCCACTCCAGTGCCACTGCCTGGTAGCTGCCAAGAAGCATAAACACAATTAACAGGAACCTGATAAGGGTCATAGGCGGCTCCATGATTAATAGTCATCGAACTCGTCGGTATCAAAAGCAGGCATGGGCGCCACCAGCGGCTGTTTGATCCTGACCGATAGTGGCGATTGCCCGCGATACTGCAAATCCTGATTTTCCGGCTTGCCGATATGGCTGAAACGCTCGTGCCACAGAGAGAGCGTGTAGTCACCGTTGGGCAACTCAAAACGGGCGACACCCTCGGCATCGGTAATGGAAAAATAGGGCGTATCCACGACCACAATGTAAGCCAGCATCCAGTCGTGAATATTACAGCCCACATCCACAACACCGGTGTGATCGAAGACCACCGGCTCGCGCTCATTACTTTTATAGAGTTTTAACTCAAAGGTTTTGGCGGCGGAAAAGGAATAAACGTGATGCAGAATAGTATCGGAGTTGGTAAAGCTGACACTGGTCCCCTTGGGTACAGGCAGAATATGGGGTTTAAACTGACGATCCTGCTGATCCATCACATAGTGCATCTCCGGCCACTGCTCTATGCCGGTGTCGTCCTCCGGCGTCGCCCAGACAACAGCGTTGGCCAGAGGCTCACCGTCGGCTGTGGTGACCAGCACCTCCATCGCCGATACCTGAGCGTATACCGGCAATAGCAGCAGCGCTATAGCCCAGGCCCTTAAGTGCCCACGCTTTAAATACCAAGGCTTTATAAAAAGTACCATGGGGCTTATTACCCACCAGAGTCAGGAAACCCGGTAAGTGTAGCAGAGATATCGCGGTCACAGTCTCTAGCGGGCTCCCGTGCTACATCCCTGTGGCACAGGACGGGCGCCCCAACTCAGGTTTCCCTGAGGGCCGTGGCCACCGGCAGTCGTGCGGCACGCAAAGCGGGGAAAAAGCCCCCCACCAGGCCGATAAATACCGCCGCCACGATACCCTGATAAATCAGATGTGGCGTCACCGCAAAGTCGAAAACCACCTGACTAAAGCTGGCACCGTTGATAGTAGAAACGGTATAGCCGTTGAAGATCAGGAACACCACCAGGGCGCCGATCACGCCACCCACCAGCGCCAACAGCAGTGATTCCACCAGCGTGGAAACCGCCACCGGGAAAGCGCCGAAGCCAATAGCGCGCAGGGTGGCAATTTCGCGTGTGCGCGCCGACACTGAGGCGTACATGGTATTAATAGCCCCAAAAACCGCCCCCAGTGACATCAATACCGCCAGGGGGTAGCCCACCGCTTTGATAAATTTACTTAGCGGTTCGGCCTGGGCCGCCATGTATTCAGTTTCGCGCTGCACATCCATATCCAGCCGCGGGTCGGCATCGATACCCGCCTGAAAAGTCTCCAGCGCCTCGGCGGATTCCAGCTTCACTCTTACACTCTGGAAGCTGTTGCCGCGCCGGTAACCGGACTGCACACTGCTGGCATCGGCCCAGAGTTCCGACTCCGCCGCCCCACCACGGTCCACTGAGTCTGCCCCAGGCGTACCACCTCACCGATATCCAACCCGGCAAACTGTTGATGCGCCCCACGACCCACAATCAGTTCATTACGGCCGGGCACAAAATTGCGCCCCTCGATAAACTCAATGTTGTCGCGCACGGCAAAGGCACCCTGCTGAACACCCCGCAAAGGCACATTGGCATCGTTACCGGTAGCGCGCTTGGGGATATCCACAATCACATACAGCTCTGCCGAGGTCATGGGTTCGCCGTCCTCTTGGCGTACACCGGGCAACTGCGCCAATAATTGTGTCTCTTCAAACCCCATACCGCTACTGAGTTCCGAGGTGGCCCCGGAGCGCATCACAATCGCGGTATCGCTGGCGCCCGCCGTGGTCATGGTGCGTTGAAAACCCGAAGCCATGGAGAGTACGCCAATAAAAACCCCCACCACACAGGCCACCCCAAAAATCGCCACTGAGGAAGAACCCAGCCGCTGGGGCAAATTGCGAATATTCATCGCACATACGGTAATCAGTTGTGTCAAACCGTTCATATTATCGTCTCCCCAGTGCGGCCACTATATTCAAACGCATGCCCTGAAGGGCCGGCAGCAATCCCGCCAGCAGACCCAGGATCACAATGGCCAACAGACCATTCACCCAGACACTGCTGGGCATACTGAAACCCGGCAGGAAACTCGCCACTGCCGCAGCCGCCCCGTTGATCAGCACGCTGGCCAGCAACAGGCCGCCGAGCCCGCCCAACAGCGCCATCAGTACCGATTCGGCAAGAATCATCCACAACACCGACTGATTGGAAAAACCCAGGGTTTTGAGAATGGCCATTTCCGGAATGCGCTCGCGCACCGCCTGGGACATGGTATTGGCCGCGACCAGCAGCATGGTGAAAAACACCGCCGCCAGAATCAGACTGGTTATAGTGCCGATGTCGCCAAACTGCGACATAAACGACTCCATAAAAGCCTTCTCCGTGCTGGTTTTGGTTTCCGCCGGTGAATTCACAAACAGCGCATCGATGTCGCGCGCCACCTGGGCGGCATTTTCCGGGTCGTCCACTTCAATCATCAACCAGCCCACCGTGCCCTTATCCCACTGTTTGGCTTCGTCGAAATACTCGTAGTGGAACAACATGCTGCCGCTATCGGCGCCGGTATCGGCGGTGAAAATTCCCTCGATGTCAAACTCCCACACCCGGTTGCCACCTTCGCGCTCGAACATGGAGAACAGTGGCACGCGATCGCCCACTTCCCAGCCAAAGCGCTGGGCCAGGCTGCTGCCAATCACTGCGCCAATACGGTTTTTTTGCCAGGCCTGCATCTGCTCTTCCGGCAAGTGCAACAAGTCGGAGTAGATATCAAAGTAGCTCTCGGCATCCACCGCCATCTGCGCGAACTGGTTGCGCGGTTCCTGGTAATAGCCGCCAAACCAACTGGCCCAGGTGACCTTGGAAACACCCTCCACATTGCGCACACGATTGACATAGCTGTAGGGTAAGCTCTGTATCAGTGATACTTTGTGAATGGTTACCAGCCGGTCGGCTCCGGCAATATCGGCGCCTTCGGTAAAAGCGGCTTTAAGTGAGCCCAGTGCGCCAAAGAGAATAAACGCCACCACGATGGACAGTATTGTCAGCGTGGTACGCAGCTTTTTGCGCGTCAGGTTTTTCCAAATGAAATACAGGTATTTCATAATCAGGCCTCCGTGATCAGCGCGCCCTTGTCCAGGTGCAGGGTTTGCTGGGCATACTCGGCGGCACGGGGATCGTGAGTCACCATGACAATGGTCTTGCCCTGCTCGCGGTTGAGTGTTTGCAGCAATTCCAGAATCTCGTCGGCGGTGGCGCGATCCAGATCACCGGTGGGCTCGTCACACAGCAGCAAATCGGGATCCGAGACAATGGCACGGGCAATGGCCACCCGCTGTTCCTGCCCACCCGACAACTCGCCGGGGGTGTGCTTGGCGCGCTCTTTGAGGCCCACCAATTCCAGGGCCGCCATAACATTTTGCTTGCGCCGTTTGGCGGACAGTTTGGTCAGCAACAGCGGCAGCTCCACATTGCGAGCGGCACTGAGTACAGGCATCAAATTGTAGAACTGGAAAATAAAACCTACATGCCGGGCGCGCCAACGCGTCAGTTGCCCAGAGCTCATGGCATCCAAACGCTCACCGGCAATGGTCAGTGAACCGCCACTGGGACTGTCCAGACCGCCGAGCAAATTGAGCAGGGTGGTTTTGCCGGAGCCGGAGGGGCCCATCAACGCCAGAAAGTCACCGCGCTTGATGGTGAGGTTGAGGTTTGACAATACCGGCACCTCCTCCTTGCCCTTGCGATAGACCTTGTTGATATCCCGCAACTCCACCAGCACTTCCCCCCGACCGGCGGTTTCTTCGCGCGGCATCTCGGCCGCCTGATTTGCCTCTGTCATACGCCTTGCTCCTGTGTTTTTAATTTGTCTATGTTTTAAAACGATAACAGTAAAAATTCGGATTCGAAGAGCCCGGTACAGCCAGAGCCCTCCCGACGAGAACGTGGTGTTCATTCCGGGATCGCCGAGACGTAGGTTGAGTAAGTGCAACGCCAGCCAACACCTAATCGTTGGGTG
>CBFGUT010000036.1:0-17055 GCA_965652265.1 uncultured Cellvibrionaceae bacterium
CTAGCAGTAGGCCCACCGCTTCGCTGTGTGACTCGTTAATATCGGGCAGTTCAGTTTCGATCAAATGGGTGATATTGGCGGCCAGCTCCAGCATTTTGTCGTGCGCCTCGGCGGCTTTTTTATCTTCGAACATTGTTCCATCCCGATCACATTTCCAGACGGCGATTACAGCCATGGGTTTATCTCCTCTCGAGTACTGTTTTTATATACAGTATTGTCTTTGGCGCTGGCTGTCAAGCATTGGGATATGGATAATAGCCAGCACTGACTGGCAGAGAGGTCCCCGTGCAAGAGCAACAACCGCCATCCCCATCGTCCGACCGCCAGCCCGCTCGCCCCGGGTTGCTGCGCGCCAGTGGGGGAGTCAGCAGCATGACCATGACCTCGCGGGTGCTGGGGCTGGTGCGCGATGTGGTGTTTGCCCACACGATCGGCGCCGGCGGTGCCGCCGATGCCTTTTTCGTGGCTTTCAAAATACCTAACTTCCTGCGCCGGTTGTTTGCCGAGGGCGCCTTTGCCCAGGCATTTGTGCCGGTACTGTCGGAATATCGCAGTCAGGGGCCGCTGGCGGCGGTCAAGGCCCTGGTGGACCGGGTGGCGGGGGTGTTGGGACTGACGCTACTGTCTGTCACCCTACTGGCGATACTGGGTGCTCCCCTGGTGGCGCTGGTTTTTGCGCCCGGCTTCCGCACCGATCCGGACAAGTTTGCCCTGGTGACGGAGATGATCCGCATCACCTTTCCCTATTTGTTATTGATTTCCCTTACCGGTTTTACCGGCTCCATTCTCAACAGCTACGATCGTTTTGTGGTGCCCGCCTTTACCCCGGTGCTGCTCAACGTTTCGCTGATTGCCGCCGCATTGCTGCTGTCTCCGCTGTTTGCTGCCCCCGCCCTGGGGCTGGCCTGGGGCGTTATGATTGCCGGGGTGGTGCAGTTTCTGTTTCAGTTGCCTTTTTTACGGCCACTGGGCCTGTTGCCGCGCCCGGTGGTGGATTTTAACCACCCGGGGGTCAAACGTATCTTATGGTTGATGGTGCCAGCGCTGTTTGGCGTGTCGGTGAGTCAGATCAATCTGATGCTGGATACGGTCATCGCCTCGCTGCTGCCAGATGGCAGTATTTCCTGGCTGTACTATTCCGAGCGACTGGCGGATCTGCCGCTGGGAGTGTTTGCCATCGCCATTGCCACGGTGATATTGCCCAATCTCTCCCGCCAGCATGCGGCGCGCGACCCCGAGGCCTTTGCCCACACCCTGGACTGGGCAGTGCGGCTGGTGTATTTAATTGCCTTGCCCGCCATTGTGGCGCTGGTCATGCTGGCCGAGCCGATACTGGTGACCCTGTTCCAGTATGGCGAGACCACCGCCAGGGACACCGCCATGGCCGCCCACAGTTTGCGCGCCTACGCCCTGGGGCTATTGGCCTTTATGCTGATCAAGGTGCTGGCACCGGGGTTCTTTGCCCGCCAGGATATGAAAACACCGGTGCGCATCGGTATTTTGGCCATGGGGGTGAATATGCTGCTGAATGTGGTTCTGGCACTCCCCCTGCACTACATTTGGCAACTGGGGCATATGGGGCTGGCGCTGGCCACCTCGCTGGCGGCTATGCTCAATGCCAGTCTGCTCTACAAGGGTCTCAGAGCCCGCGGCGCCTGGCGCAGCGAGCCCGGTGCCTGGCCGCGGCTGTGGCGGCAAATGCTGGTGGCTAATCTCGCCATGGCGCTGATATTGTCCGCCTGTCTGTGGCAGTGGGCCGGGTGGCAGGAGTGGTCCGCCTGGGCCCGGCTGTGGCGGCTGGCGGTGGTGTGTGTCGCCGGGCTCGTGGTCTATCTAGGGGTGCTGGCGGCGGTGGGCTTGCGGCCCCGCCATTTGCGCCACGTCTCGCGCCATTAGTGGCTCTGCTGTATACTCTCGCGTCTGTTTTTGACCGAGGTGGAGCGTGAGTTCTCAAACCCCTGAATTTATCCGTGGTTTGCACAACCTGCGCCCTCGCCATCACGGATCGGTGGCGACCATCGGCACCTTTGACGGCATTCACCGCGGTCACCAGGCCATTCTGGAACAATTGCAACAGGTGGCGCGCCAGCATGCACTGCCGTCAGTGGTGATTATGTTTGAGCCCCAGCCGCACGAGTACTTTTCCCGGCAGAGCGCACCCGCGCGATTGATGGGTCTCTCGGAAAAGGTGCAGGCACTGTTTGCCGCCGGGGTGGACCGCGTGTTGTGTCTGTATTTCAACGCCAGTCTGGCGCACCTGACCGCCGAGGCGTTTGTGGAGCAGGTGCTGGTGGACGGCCTGGGCATTCGCCACCTGGTAGTGGGCGATGACTTTCGCTTTGGCTGTGACCGCTGCGGTGATTTCGCGCTGCTGCAATCCCTGGGCGAGCGCTGGAGTTTTGACGTCAGCGATACCTGCACGCTCACCGACGGCGGCGAGCGTATCAGCAGTACCCGTATCCGCCTGTTGTTGGAGCAGGGGCGTCTGCCGGAAGCCGAGCGCCTGTTGGGCCGCCCCTACTGTATCAGTGGTCGGGTGGGGCAAGGTCGACAGTTGGGGCGCACCCTGGGCGTGCCCACGGCCAATGTGCAATTGCGTCACTACCGCTCGCCCTTGGCGGGGGTCTATGTGGTCACCGCCGAGGTGGCCGGGCGACAGTTGCCGGGAGTCGCTAATGTCGGCGTACGACCCACAGTGCACAACGGAGAGCAGCCGCTGCTGGAAGTTCACTTGCTGGACTTTGGTGGTGACCTCTACGGCCAGCGCCTGCGAGTCTGCTTCGTGGAGAAATTGCGCGAGGAGCATCGTTTTGCATCCCTCGAGGATCTGCAGGCACAATTGCAACAGGATATTCAACAGGCGCGGGATTACTTTGCTCGCGCAGCCCTTTAATGTGATGTCTTAAGAATTGACCATGACTGATTACAAAGCCACGCTGAATTTGCCGCATACGCCTTTTGCCATGAAGGCCAATCTTGCCCAGCGCGAGCCGGAAATGCTCAAGCAATGGGACAGGGAAAAGCTCTATGAGAGCATTCGTGAGGCACGCGCCGGACGCGAGCAATTTGTGTTGCACGATGGCCCACCCTACGCCAACGGCGATATTCATATTGGTCATGCGGTCAACAAGGTGCTCAAGGATATTATTATCAAGAGCAAAACCCTGAGCGGCTTTGATGCACCCTATGTGCCCGGCTGGGATTGCCACGGTCTGCCCATTGAACACAATGTGGAGAAAAAAGTGGGCAAGGCCGGGGTTAAGGTGGATGTGAAAAGTTTCCGGCAGAAATGCCGTGACTATGCCGCCAGACAAGTTGAGGGCCAAAAGCGGGACTTTATTCGTCTGGGCGTACTGGGCGAGTGGGATAACCCCTATCTCACCATGGATCACCGCTTCGAGGCGGATATTGTGCGCGCCCTGGGCCGGATTATCGATAACGGTCATTTGCAGCGCGGCTTCAAACCCGTGTACTGGTCAGTAGTGGGTGCCTCGGCATTGGCCGAGGCCGAGGTGGAGTATCAGGACAAAACCTCCTTCAGCATTGATGTGGCCTTTACCCTGGCTGACCCGGCGGATGCCACGCGCCTGTTTCCCGAGCTGGGTGGCAGTGGACCGGTGTCGGTGGTGATTTGGACCACGACCCCCTGGACACTGCCTGCCAACCAGGCAGTGAGCGTGCACCCGGCACTGGACTATGTGGTGCTGCAGGCGGGTGCCCAGCGCTTGATCGTTGCTGAGGCCCTGGCGGAGTCGGTGATGCGCCGCACCGGTGTGGACGATTATCAAGTATTGGCGCATACCACCGGCCAGGCCTTGGAGGGAACGCTGCTGCAGCATCCGTTTTATGCGCGTCAGATACCGGTAATTTGTGGAGAGCACGTGACTACCGAGGCGGGTACCGGCTGTGTGCACACAGCCCCGGACCACGGCATGGACGACTTTTTGGTGGGGCAGCAATACGGTATCGGCACGCTCAATTATATTGATGACAATGGCTATTACCGCGATTTTGTCGAAATATTTGCCGGCGAGCATGTGTACAAGGTAGATGAAAAAGTCAACGCCCTGCTGCAAGAGCGCGGTGCTTTGTTATCCGAGAACAAGATCACCCACAGTTTTCCCCATTGCTGGCGCACCAAGACGCCTCTGATCTTCCGCGCCACGCCCCAGTGGTTTGTGAGCATGGACAAAAACCACTTGCGCCAGCAGGTGGCTGATGCCGTCGAACAGGTGCAGTGGTTGCCCGGCTGGGGGCGTGCACGAATTGACGCCATGCTGGCGTCCAGTCCCGACTGGTGTATTTCCCGTCAACGCACCTGGGGCGTGCCCATTGCGTTGTTTGTGCACAAAGAGACAGGCGAACTGCACCCGCGTACCGCTGAATTGATTGAACAAGTAGCGCAGCATATTGAAAAAGACGGTATGGATGCCTGGTACGAGTTGGATACGGCATCGCTGCTGGGTGCGGATGCCGGGGACTATGACAAGGTGACCGATACGCTGGATGTGTGGTTCGATTCCGGCGTCACTCACTATGCCGTGCTGCGTCAGCGCGAAAACCTGCGATATCCGGCGGATTTGTATCTGGAAGGCTCCGACCAGCATCGCGGCTGGTTCCAGTCGTCGTTGAAAACCGCCGTAGCGATGCACGGAGAGTCCCCCTATAAGACGGTGCTCACCCACGGTTTTACCGTGGATGCCCAGGGGCGCAAAATGTCCAAGTCCATCGGCAATACCGTGGCGCCGCAAAAGGTCATCAATGACTTGGGTGCCGATGTGTTGCGTCTGTGGGTGGCGGCCACGGATTTTAGTACCGAGATGCATGTATCGGAGGAAATTCTCAAGCGCACGGCCGATTCCTATCGTCGTATTCGCAATACCGCGCGCTTTATGCTCGCTAACCTCAACGGTTTTTTGCCCGCCACCGATAAGGTGCCCAGTGAGGATATGCTGGCGCTGGATCGTTGGATTGTGGGCCGCGCGGCGAGCCTGCAGCGCGAACTGGTGGCGGCCTACGACAATTATCAGTTCCACCTGATTTATCAGAAGCTGCACAATTTCTGCGTGGTGGAATTGGGCGGTTTCTATTTGGATATCATCAAGGATCGCCAGTACACCACCAAGGCGGATTCGCTGCCCCGGCGCTCGGCGCAGACAGCGCTCTATTATCTG
Source organism: uncultured Cellvibrionaceae bacterium (assembly GCA_965652265.1). Classification (GTDB taxonomy): domain Bacteria; phylum Pseudomonadota; class Gammaproteobacteria; order Pseudomonadales; family Cellvibrionaceae; genus Gilvimarinus. The sequence continues at coordinate 5,175 of CBFGUT010000036.1, forward strand.
GTGGAAGCCTTTGTGCGCTGGATCGCTCCTATTCTCAGTTTTACGGCCGATGAGATGTGGCGACAGTTACCGGGTGAGCACAAGGGTTCTGTTTTCGCTGCCGAGTGGTACCAGTTGCCGGCATTGGCCAATGAAGTAATGGATGATGCTTTCTGGGCGCGGGTGGCCGAGGTCAAGACGGCGGTGAACAAGGTGCTGGAGACCAAACGCGCCGACGGTGTGGTGGGCGGTTCACTCAGTGCCGAGGTGGTGCTCTACTGCGATGACGAGCTCATGCACATACTGGAAAAGGTGGGCGATGAGTTGCGTTTTATCCTGATTACATCAACCGCAACACTGGCCCCCCTTGCCGCAGGTGAGGCGGCGGAGAGCACCGATATCGAGGGGCTGCGTATTGCCGTATCGCGCTCGGTGCATAACAAGTGTGCACGCTGTTGGCACCATCGCGCCGATGTGGGTGCCGTGGCCGCCCATGTGGAAATTTGCCAGCGCTGTGTGGACAATATCGATGGTGCCGGTGAAATACGGCACTTTGCCTGAGGAGCGGCCATGAATCAGAGATTCAAGCGGTGGCTGGGGCCACCCATTGGCTGGTATTTGCTGGCGGCACTGGTGTTGTTGCTCGACCAGTGGAGCAAGGCGCTGGTGCTGGCGCATATGGAGTATGATACGCCACTGGTATTGACCTCCTTTTTCCACTTTACCCTGCACTATAACCCGGGTGCGGCTTTCAGCTTTCTCAGTGATGCCAGCGGCTGGCAGCGCTGGTTTTTCTCGTCGCTGGCGGCGGTCCTGAGCCTGGTGTTCGTTGTGTGGATTGCGCGCCTGGGCCGGCGCAATTGGCTGGAGTCCATGGCGTTGGCGTTTATTCTGGGCGGGGCTCTGGGCAACCTCTATGACCGTCTGGCACTGGGGCATGTGGTGGATTTTATTGTCGTGCACTATCGGGATTATTACTTTCCCACATTTAACCTCGCCGACGCGGCTATTACCCTGGGCGCGTTTTTACTGATTCTGGATGCACTGGTGATTTCGCGAGGCAAAGGCAATGAGTGATTTGACAGTCGGGCCGGGTACCACAGTGACATTGCATTTTTCACTGAGTCTCACTGACGGTGAGACTGTGGATTCTACATTTAGCGGTGATCCCGCCACCTTTACCGTGGGGGATGGCAAGCTGCTCAAGGGCTTTGAGCAGAAGCTGTTGGGCTTGCGCGAGGGCGATGCTGAGGAGTTTGTGGTGACACCGGAACATGGCTTTGGCGCTCATAACCCGGCCAATGTGCAGCGGATTGATCGCCAATCTTTCGACCCGGGGCTTGCCCTTGAGGAGGGGTTGATGTTGTCCTTCGCCGACGCTCAGCAGAACGAGTTACCGGGGGTAGTGGTTGATTTTGATGAAGATGAAGTGGTGGTGGACTTTAATCATCCATTAGCGGGTCGCGATATTGTGTTCAAGGTCGCCATTCTGACCATTGAACCTGCGCAGATACACTGAAGGAGGTGAACGGTGAACGTAGGTTGGGGTAGGTTGGGTAAGCTCCGCGCCACCCAACAATCCAGCGCCACTCAATACAATAATCACTGAACGCTGAACGCTGAACGCTGAACGCTGAACGCTGAACGCTGAACGCTGAACGCAGTCCAAAGTCAGGCAGTAAACAACTCGACAGGTTGAGGGTTATGCAGATTAAACTGGCCAATCCCCGGGGCTTTTGTGCCGGTGTGGATCGGGCTATTGATATTGTCAATCGGGCGCTGGATGTTTTTGGTGCCCCTATTTACGTGCGTCACGAAGTGGTCCATAACAAATTTGTGGTGGACTCGCTGCGCGAACGCGGCGCGGTATTTGTGGACGAGCTCCACGAAGTACCCGACGATGTGATTGTCATTTTCAGTGCCCACGGTGTGTCGCAGGCGGTGCGGCGCGAGGCGGAGCAGCGTGCACTCAAGGTATTCGACGCCACCTGCCCACTGGTGACCAAGGTGCATATCGAGGTGATGCGTTACAGCCGAGAGGGCCGGGAATGCATCCTGATTGGCCACGCCGGCCACCCCGAAGTGGAGGGCACGATGGGGCAATACGACCCGGCTAATGGCGGTCGTATTTACCTCGTGGAAGAGGTGGAAGACGTGGAGCGTCTGCAGGTTGAAAACCCCTCTCAATTGGCTTATGTGACCCAGACCACCCTGTCCATGGACGATACCGCCCGGATTATCGATGCTCTTCGTCGGCGTTTTCCCGAGATAGAAGGACCCCGCAAGGATGATATCTGCTACGCCACCACCAATCGCCAGGATGCCGTGCGACAACTGGCGTTGGAGTGCGACCTGGTGCTGGTGGTAGGGTCACCCAACAGCTCCAACTCCAACCGTTTGCGCGAGTTGGCCGAGCGCTGTGGCACCGAGGCCTATCTGGTGGATTGCCCCGCCGATGTGGACGAAGCCTGGTTGAAAGGTAAGCGTTGCGTAGGCATTACCGCCGGTGCTTCGGCTCCCGAGACCTTGGTGCTGCAAGTTATCGAGCGCCTGGTGGCCGCCGGTGCCCAGGTGCCCCAGGAAGTGGCGGGCATTCCGGAAAATATCAGTTTCTCGCTGCCTCGCGAGTTGCGCTGAACGCATAGGCGTCAGAGCCACTAAAGCTCTGCACACTCCTCTTCTGAGATCTCCGTTTTGCGCATTCTCCCTCCCCTGGAGAGGATTAATTCATAGCCGGGTCCGGCTTCGTGGGGGCAGATACTGAAGCGGCCAGCTTGGAAAGCTCCACCCCCGTAGCCGCTGGCCCAGCGGCTTTCTCCCGTACCCAGGTAGGAGATATAGCGGCTCAGCGGCCTATTGGCGTGTACTTCGACTGCCGGGTGGAAGGCATCGCCAGTTTTGATCACAGACTCGTTCTGGTCCAGCTGACCATTGTGGTTATCATCCAGATAGAGCTCCCAGCCCTGCTCCCAATCCTCTTCTGCCGCGGCCAGAATGGCGCGGCTGTTGGCCAGGACGGCGTGCTGGCGCGCCAATTGTACTGCGGTTTGCAACTCTTCGGTGACACTCTCGACCCGGGTCTGGCGCAACAGGTTGGCAAAGGACGGGTAGGCCAGGATTGTGAGAATACCGAGAACGGTAAGGGTGGTAATCAGTTCGATCAGGGTAAAACCGCGAGTGGAAGCGTGATAATGTGCCATAGTCATCCCTCCCTGGATGCGTTTGCTGTCATACTGGCGCCTCAGTTCACAGGGCGAGCCGTTCATTCATCCGTGAAGACCGTGTATCTGCTAATCTTGAGCACTTACAGAGCCCTTGTGTTAGCTTTAAACAATATAAAAGGGGCTATTGGGTCCGTCAACCCCGGCCTGCCCCCCCCTTGAATGAGAGAGTGATGGATATGCAGCGAATGCGCGGCTTTACCCTGATTGAACTGATGCTCACCATCATCGTGCTGGCGATTCTGGTGGCCCTGGCGGCACCCAGTTTTCGCACCATGATTCTCAACCAGCAGTCTGAGGCCATCGGTGAGGACCTAATTACTGCTTTTCAGGTGGCCCGGTCTGAAGCTATCAGACAAGGGGGATTTGTCACGGTGTGTCCCACTGACGATGGCGCAAACTGCGGCGGTAGTTGGGGTAATGGCCTGATGGTGGTGGTTGACAGCGCCGCGGCCACCGGTGCTGCTATTAATCTGGCCAGTCAGGATGATCGCATTCGTTACACCCAGATAGCGAACGACAACGCTGTGATTTCGACGACCGGCCCCGGATTCGTCCGCTACGACGGGCGGGGCCTGATGGTCAATAGCGAAGACCCCTTTACCCTGACTTCCCATGTGACAGACTGCGTGGGCGAGCGTCAACGGGTGATCTCCATCGGGCGCGCGGGAATGATCAGTATGCGCCGCAACGACTGTCCGGAGGCTTCTTGAATATGAACAGGAAAGGTCAATCCGGCGTGGGCCTGATCGAGGTACTGATTACCGTACTGGTGCTGTCCACGGCATTGATGGCCCTGGCTGCCCTGCAGACCCGCTCGCTGCAGTACAACAGCAGTGCTTATTTACGTTCACAGGCTAATATTATTGCCTACGATGTCATTGATCGGATTCGAGTGAATTCACCACGCACGGGCGCGGTGTCCTCCTTGGGCGAAGGTGATATGGATGAGCTGGTGGCTGCTTTACCTAACGGTGAAGGCGAAGTGGAATGCAATAACCGTGAATGTACTGTCAGTATTACCTGGACTGAGCCTACGGCTAATAAAGAAGGCAGTGAACTGGAAGAGACCACATTCTCATATACCACCCGGATTTAGTCATATGAACACGCTTGAATTTAAATACATCCCCAATAGACCCAATCAGCGGGGCTTCTCATTGGTAGAGTTGATGGTAGCTATTACTGTCGGCCTGATTTTGATGACCGGTGTGGTGCAGATGTTCTTGTCCAGCAAGACGGTATTCAGCACTCAGCAGGGTATTTCGCGGGTGCAGGAAACCGGACGCTTGGCCATGGAATTCCTTTCCAAAGATATTCGCGAGGCGGGTTATATGGGCTGTCTGAGCCGCTACAATCCGGTCAGTTACTTCAGTACCCTGAATGACCCTGATGCTTTCTTGGTTGATTTTCAGACAGGGATTGAAGCCACCATGGCGCCCCCTGAGTCATTGGGAATTTCTCCTTTGGATGGAACACCAGTGTTGGTTATTCGGACTGCCAATGGCGGTGGCGCCAGTTTGACAGAAAAAAATAACCTCACTTCTGGGCAGCTCTTTATCGAAAATACCGGGAAAACAGGTGATAAATGTTGGAGCGGGATTTGCGAGGAAGACATTCTGGTGTTGACTGACTGCGCCAAGGCCCGAATCTTTCAGGCAACCAATGTGCAGGAAGCGGGTGGAGGAAGCAAAGTCAATATTGCTCACGCCAAGCAAGCGAGCATGACTCCGGGAAATCGCCTTTCGGCATGGGGCAATTCCCCCACGGCCCAGTTTGAACAGGGTGGCGAGATCATCAAGATACGCACCCTGACCTATTACCTCGGGGAAAATACTCAGGAGCGCCCCGCGCTATTTCTAAAGGAAGGTTTTGATGACCCTGTGGAGTTGCTGGAGGGCGTGGAAAATATGAATTTACAGTTCGGGATAGACACTAATACCGATGCCCGTGTTGATAATTATGTAGACCTGGCGGGAGTAGGTAACTGGGATAACGTACTGGCTGTTCGGGTAGAGCTGCTGGTACAGAGTGCAGACGATAATGTGAGCCCTGAGCCGCAGACATATACCTTTGGTGGCGAAGAAGTGACCGCCGAAGATCGGCGCATTCGTCAGGTTTTTACCAGTACGGTGGGTATTCGGACCCGTATCAATTGACAGGTGAAACTATGAAATACCTTCCGATCACCAAAATTAGCTTGGATTCCCAGCGAGGAGCTACTTTGCTGGTGGGTCTGATTATGGTGTTGTTGATCACTATCATCGGTTTGGCGGCGATTCGCGGCAGCGGTCTGCAGGAACAAATGGCGGGCAATATGCGTGACCGCCATGTGGCATTTGAAGCGGCAGAGGCGGCTCTCAATGAGGGGGAGGACTCGGTTATGAACTCATCTAATCCCACCACTCTTGTTGGCACTACGGGTTACCACCATTCATTTAATCGACCCTCTGCACACTTCTGGGAAGAAGATTTTAATTGGGATACGTTGTCGGCTGAATATGCAGGCAGCATTGATGATGTCAGTAGCAAGCCGCGTTTTGCCGTGGAACAGATGATATTCCTGCTGCCGGGAACTGATGGCAGTGCTGTGGGCTGGCAGGATGTACAAAATCAGGAGCCCCGAATTATGTACCGCATTACCGCTCGGGGGCATGGGGGCAATGAAAATACTCAGGTAATTGTACAGTCAACGGTGCGTACTTCTATCGAAAAATAGTCTTATACCATCGCGTCAGGTCGCGGAGGACGGAATTATGAAAATTGCATTAAGAAAAATGTGGTCGACTAAAGCCGCTATGGCCACGCTCACCTTCGGCCTGTCGCTGGGTACCGTACACAGCGTGACGGCTGTCAACCTGAGTCAGGTTCCCTTGTTTATGGCCCAACCGGTACGGCCTGTGGTGATGTTGAATATGTCGAACGATCACCAGCTGTTCTACAAAGCTTATGATGATTATACAGACCTGGATCCTGAGGAGAATGACGGTCCAGATACTACTTATAAAAACAGTATCGAATACTACGGCTACTTTAACAGTAATTTGTGTTATGACTATAATAGTGGTGTATTCGTCTCTTCCGGAGCGGCTTCTAATCACCATTGTTCAGGTAATTGGAGCGGCAACTTTCTGAACTGGGCTACCATGACCCGTATGGATACGGTGCGCAAGATTCTTTATGGTGGTAAGCGAGCGGTTGATACGGATTCGCGTACAGTATTGGAACGAGCTTTTCTGCCTCAGGATGCGCACTCCTTTGCCAAGTATTACAATGGCAGTGACCTAAGTAGTTTAACTCCTTTTTCTACCACTGAAGGAGTTACCTTTTGCAATACGACTGAACCTGACTCTCGCAGTACCGACTCTCAAGATGTCACGGCGCCACCCTTGATGCGTGTGGCAAAAGGCAATTTCACGCTGTGGGCCAGCAATGAACGTTGGCAATGCCGGTGGAGCGGTGATGTTAGTGGTACTCAGGGGGACAATTTTAACGATCCTGATTGGTCGGGAATTGATGCTGGTGCGGAAAGTCCCGCTAAAGGCGCTATTACCACTAATACCCAAGCGGAATATCATGTGAGGGTGGAGGTTTGTAATGGTAGCAGTTACGAGGAAGGTAACTTTGAAGGCTGTCGTCAGTACGCGGCTGAGAACTGGAAGCCCACTGGCTTATTGCAAGAATATGGCGAGGACGACACCATTCTATTTGGTTTGATGACTGGGTCTTACAGTAAAAACAAATCGGGTGGTATGTTGCGTAAAAATGTGACAAGCTTTTCCGATGAAGTGAATCCAGCTACTGGTCAGTTTGTCTCACCAGCAGAGGGTGGGCCAGGCATTGTAGCAACATTGGATGCAATGCGCATTGTACGTTATGACTATAATATCGGGCATTACAATAATACTGATAATTGTGCCTGGGGCGTGGCGGACTTCAATAACGGCAACTGCAGTAACTGGGGCAACCCCCAAGCGGAAATTTACCTGGAATCCCTTCGTTATTTGGCCGGTAGAGAAAATCCGACTGGCCAATTTACGGGCAATGACAGTAATTACTTAAGTGTATTGGAAAGTATTGATTGGGTTGATCCTATCAACGATGACAACTACTGCGCTCCTTTGAATGTGATTCAATTTAACGCCTCCACGACTTCTTTTGATGGCGATGAATTAAGTGGAGCCAGTGATATTGGTCTTGCCAGCGTGGATGCAGCTACTAATACCATTGGAACCAAAGAGGGCATTTCGGGGCAATACTTTGTGGGTTTCAGTGGCAGTGAAGACGACGACCAGCTGTGTACGGCGAAGACAGTAAGCAGCCTATCCAGCGTGCGCGGCACCTGTCCTGATGCACCGCGGCTCCAGGGCAGCTATCATATTGCCGGCCTCGCTTACCATGCTCGGGTGGAAGGCATTGAGGACGGTCGTGAAAAAGTCAAAACCTATGGTGTGGCTTTGGCTCCCGCCGTACCGCGAGTGGAAGTGCCTGTGCCAGGTGCCGCGGGGCGTAAAGTCACTATTCTGCCTGCATGTCGCAACTCCGCGCAGAACCCCGCTGTGGGCGACGGTACTAACTGTGCTATTGTAGATTTTAAATTGATTCCCGATGAGACGGCACCCGCAGGGGTTAATCGTGGCAGTGCCTATATCAACTGGGAGGATACTGAGCAGGGAGGTGACTACGACCAGGATATGTGGGGCATGCTGGAATATGAGGTTACCAGCGAGGAAGTCTCTGTCACCACACGTTTAATCGCTCAATCCACTTCTCAGGCCATGGGCTTTGGTTATATTCTCAGCGGCACTGACAGCGACGGCTTCCATGTGCATTCGGGCACGCACAACTTTGTGCATACCTTTCCCGAGGAATACTATCTCAATGACCGGGTTTCATGTGGTAATGGTGTCGACTGCTTTTGCACATCGGGCGATTTTGGTCAGTGCCAGGACATTGAAAATGCCTCTATTACCCAAACCTACGGTCTCGGCAATTCTTCGGCGAGCCTTTTGGAACAGCCCCTTTACTATGCGGCCAAGTGGGGTGGCTTTGCCGATAATGAGGATGGATCTGAGCGCACTGAACCTGCTGCCGATGCGGAAGTGCCCTACCACTACGCCGTCGACCCCTGGGACTTGGTGGAGGGCATGAAAAAACTGCTCGATAATGCCGCTAAAGGAGTTGGCTCCTCAGCGTCTGTTGCCACTAACTCTACTCGTCGTGCCACAGACACTTTTATTTATCAGGCGATTTTTAACTCTGATGGGTGGTATGGCGATATCCGGGCTTTCCGGCTCAATGATGAGGGTGTCAACAGTGACCCCGTGTGGACGGCTTCAGGTAAACTGCCCACTGCTACCAATCGCAATATTTATACATCAAATGGAAGTGAAATCGTTGAGTTTAAATGGTCCAACCTGACCGAAGCTCAACAATTGGCACTGAATGCTGATGAACTGGGCGAAAAGCGCCTTAAGTGGCTTCGGGGCGAAGATCAGGTCGGTTTGCGCAAACGGGAGGATGGTGAAATCCTCGGCGATATCGTCAATGCCGATCCCGTCTATTTTGGAACAGGGGATTACGGCTTCTCTCGACTGCCGGAAACTCATGGAAGTGCCAGCTATAATAGCTATGTGTCTAGCAAATCTAATGAAATGCTCTACGTACATGCCAATGATGGTAAGCTCCATGCCTTTGATGCTAATACCGGTAATGAGATATTTGCTTATGTTCCTAATGGCATCTACGACAAACTGGCGCAGATTACAGAATCTGACTATGGGTCAGTGCTGAACCAGCATCTCTTTACTGTGGACGGTCAAATCACGGTTAGTGATGTCTATATGGGCGGCTGGAAAACCATTTTGGTGGGAACATTCGGTGCTGGAGCCGAGGGAGCTTATGTGCTGGATGTAACAAATCCCATGGCGCCCTCACTGATTCATGAATTCTCTGGTACTGATATTGGCTACATACTGGGAAAACCGGCCGTTGTACCCCTGCCTACGGGTAACTGGGCCATTGTTTTCGGCAATGGTTATAAACAGGGTAGTGGCAACCGGGCCAAATTAATTGTTGCCGAACTGGATGCCAGTGGGGTTAATGAAATACATGCCATGGATACTGGTGTTGGTGGGGACAATGGATTAGCTGAGCCCGAGTTTATGATTAATAATGATTGGACTGTGAGCTATGCCTATGCGGGTGATCTAATGGGCAATATGTGGAAGTTTGATTTGTCTGCTCCCGGTGGTAATAAAAGTGTTACTAAATTGTTTTCGGCGCCTGGGCAGCCTATTACAGCTGCACCAACTCTGGGTCTGAACCCCTTCAAGCGGGATCCGGATACGGGGGAGGAGTCCATTATGGTCTACTTTGGTACAGGTCGCTATATGAGTGCGTCAGACATGCTCTTGGAGGATGTGGCTACCCAGAGTTTCTATGGTATTGCCGATACTGGTTCCAATAGTGGCTTGGAACGGACGGACTTGCATCAAAACACACTTACCCAAACTGGAGGTGCCCGTACAGCCAATGAAGCCCAGCGTAATGGTGAGCTGGACTGGGAGTCGGAAGATATTAATGGGTGGTTTGTGGACTTTCCTGTACAGGGTGAGAGAGTAGTGAATAAAGCGGTGTTGGCTTTTGACACTCTTTTCTTCCCCACGATGATCCCTACCGATCAACCCTGTGAATTCGGTGGTACTAGCTGGATTATGCAGCTGACGGGGGTAGGACTTTATCCCAAAGACCCCGAGGACCAGTTGGAGAGCATCGAGGAGGATACTTTGGTGAAATTGTCCGATATGATCATGCCGGATGTTCCTTGTACTGGTGATGATTGTAATAATACGCCTCCCTGTGAAGGCGATGAGTGTGAGCCTGAACCGGAAGATGAGTGTGAAAAGGGTATGATAGTGGTTCAAAGGAGTAATGGCGAGCTAACCACTATTAATCCCTGTATCCCAGGCGGTGCGTATGGCCGGCAATCCTGGCGTCAACTTCGCTAAGCAGAGGTGAGAGATGAAGACAGTAAATAATCAATATACGGTAAAAGGCTTTACCCTGCTGGAGTTGATGATCGTGGTGGCGATAATAGGTATTATCGCTGCCATTGCCTACCCCTCCTATATGAACAGTGTACGCAAGAGCAATCGCGCCGATGCCAAGGCCGCTCTCAATGATGCGGCCCAGCAGATGCAGCGCTGTTACACACTGAACAGTAGTTATTCGGGGTGTGACAGCAATATAGCTACTACCTCGCCGGAGGAGTTCTACACTATTGGGGTCAACGCCACAGATACCACTTACACTCTGACGGCGACAGCGGCAAAAAAACCGCAGACCGATGACACCAACTGCGCCACCTTTACGCTCAATCATTTGGGGGCAAAGACGCCCGATCCGGATACCGATACCTATCGGTGTTGGTAATCGTAAAAAACGGGCCACTGGCCCGTTTTTTTTAGTCCTCCGTATCCAGCCCCAATTTTTTCAAGCGATAACGCAGTGAGCGAAAGGTAATACCCAGTTTTTTGGCTGCCAGTGTTCTATTCCAGCGGGATTGTTCCAGGGCGGCGCAAAGGGCCTCTTTTTCGATTTCCTCCAGATAAGCGTCAATGGAACCCAGCTCCAGGCAGTGGCGGAAATGCTCATCGTTAGACGAGCTCGTTGAATTGGGGGCTGTGTCGGCAAAATCCGGCTGGTTATCCGGCAAATACAGGTCATCCTTGTCGATTACGGCGTTATCACAGAGGGTAAAGCTGCGTTCAAGGATATTCTCCAGCTCACGGACATTGCCGGGAAACGGATAGCGACAGAGTTTGTCCATTGCCTCTGTTGTCAGAGTGACCTTTCCAGTGCCGGCTTCACGGGTGATGCGTTCCAACAGATGGTTGGCCAGTATGGGAATATCCTCAAGGCGCTGGCGCAACGGCGGTACGGCCAGTTGAATGACATTGAGCCGATAGAAAAGGTCCTGGCGAAAGTGGCCACTGGCGACTTCTTGCTCCAGATTTTTATGGGTGGCGCAGAGAATGCGCACATCGGTGGTTATTTCATGGCTGGCCCCCACAGGGCGCACGGCCTTTTCCTGAATGGCGCGCAGTAACTTGACCTGCATGTCCAGCGGCAGGTCAGCCACTTCGTCAAAAAACAGAGTGCCACCTTCGGCGGCTTTGAACAGGCCGGGATTATCTTGATGGGCGCCGGTAAAGCTTCCCTTGATGTGGCCGAAAAGTTCGCTTTCGATCAGTTCGCGAGGAATGGCCCCGCAGTTAACGGCGACGAATTTATGCTCCCGGCGTGGACCCAACTGATGAATAGACCTGGCGACCAGCTCTTTTCCTGAGCCTGATTCACCGCTGATGTAGACCGGCGCCTGGGAGCGCGCCAGTTTTTGGATGCTCTGCGAGAGCCGTTTGATGGACGCGGACTCCCCCACCAACAAAGTTTCGTTCAAGCTATGCGTGACGGGCAGATTATCCGCCTGCAGGGCAGTGTTCACCAGCTTACGAAGCGTCTCTAAATCCACAGGCTTGGAAATGAAATCGAAAGCACCCGCTTTCATGGACTCAATGGCAATATCGATATTGCCATGGGCGGTAATGACTGCCACCGGCAAACGCGGCTGGTGTTGCTGAATATATTCAACTATGTCGAGTCCATTGCCATCGGGCAGC
>CBFGUT010000037.1:0-16449 GCA_965652265.1 uncultured Cellvibrionaceae bacterium
TCGCCGAGACGTAGGTTGAGTAAGTGCAACGCCAGCCAACACCTAATCGTTGGGGGGCGCGGAGCTTACCCAACCTACAAACGACTCCGGCTCCGTGGCAATCCCAGGGTGGTGCGACCCATCCATGCAGCGCTCTTGGGAGTGTCTATTCTGCCAACACTGGCATGCCCGCCTGCAGTGCCGGCGGTGGATTCACCACAAAAGATTCCCCCGGCGTCAGACCGGAAAGCACCCAGTACTCGCGCGCATTGCGTGCTTCCAGTTGCACCGGCCGGCGCTCGGCCTTACCCTGCGCAGCTACAAAGACAAAGGTCTGGCCGTCGCCGCGCTGCACAGCACTGGCGGGAATCACAATGCCCTCCCGGGCCTCGCCCTCGCCACTTTCTCCGGCATCCATAAAGGCCACCTTCACCCCCATATCCGGCAGAATCCGCGAGTCCAGTTCTTCAAAGCCCACCCGCACACGCACCGTGGCTTTTTGTCGATCGGCGGTGGGCACAATGGCGATCACCCGCGCGGGAATTTTCCAATCCGGATAGGCCTCCAGCGTGGCCACTACCGGTTGATCGGCGCGCACGCGATCGATATAGCTCTCGTTAACATCCACCTCAATTTCCAGCGAATCCATATCCACCAGACTGCAGATGCCCGTGCGAGTAAAACCACCACCGGCGGATACCGGGGAGATCATCTCGCCCGGCTGGGCATCCTTGGACACCACCACCCCGGTGAAGGGCGCACGCAATGTCAGGTCATCCAGATTTTGCTGCTGCAGCTCCACCCGCCGCTCGGCACTCAGCACCTGGGCCTCGCGCGCAGCCAGTTGCGCTTGCAGGGACTTGAAATTGCTATTAATAGCATCGAGTTCGGATTCGCTGGCCAGCTCGCGCCGGTACAGTTCCCGCACACGCTCCAGACTGCGCTCGGCCTCTTGCAGCCGTGCGCGCGTCTCCTGCAGCTGGGCTTGTGCCACCGCCAGCCCGGCCTCTTCCAACGCCAGCGTCTTGCGGGTATTGGATTCATCCAGCAGAGCCACCACCTGGCCCTCTTCCACCTTCATGCCCTCTTCCACCAGCACTTCCATCACCTTGGCAGTAACCTTTGAGGAGACTGTGGCATAGCGACGTGCGGTCACATAACCGGTGGCATCCAATACGCTGTTACCGCTCATATCGGCACTGACGATGGTCACTTTGGCGCGCTCGACCGAAACGCTTAGCGGGTCTTCTGAGGACAGGGCCCAGAGGCCGCCCGCCAGAAGTAATAACACGACCAGAGCCGCAAGCACCCAGGGCCAGCGCGGGGCTCCTTCGGGTTCGGGTTCGCGATCAATACGCAGTTGGGACAAGAGTTCACTTTTATTATTCATGGATTACCTTTTCCATACAGTGTCCGCAGGATATTGGCAAACCGCCATCGGCAACAGGTCAAACAGGCGACATTTACCCGACACAGTCGTTTATCCGCATAGAAAATAGACAAGCAGACTGTTGAAAAACGTCGGCGAGGCAGCTGCTGCTAGGCAAAATCAGGCGAGAAAGCGGAGTTTATGGGTTTATAAATGAGCATTTTGAGCCTAATTTTAACGACGCAGCGGCAACGCAGGTAGTTTTTCAACAGTCTGCAAGATAAGAGCATAATTTGCCCGGCCCGGTATTGCCAGTGCCATTTATCATGACCTGGGGGTGACATTTGTCATGGGTGAGGGGCGATAAACGGGGAACGAGAGACGGGGTACGGGGTACGGGGTACGGGGTACGGGGTACGGGGTACGGGATAAGGTAACGCGATGATCAGAGATTGCGACAACTCCAGAGCTAAGAATTTGCCCCGGTGTTGTCGCTATAGAGGGGCTTGCTATTTAAAGGCGTAAGAGATGCTGGCGTTAACGCCATCATCCAGGCCAAGTTGGTAGCCGTTGTAATCCTCGCTGACGCGGCTGACCCATTCCAGACCGAAGCGCAGCCCGGCAAAGTTACCGCCAGTGATCACAAAATTGGCGCCCAGGGCGGCATCCACAAATTCACCACCGTAATTTTCCTGGAAGTCTTCCGGTGCACTGTGGTTGTGTGCGTCGTTGTAGTGGCCGCTAATGGCATCCTGATCTTCCCAGGAAACCCGCGCCGACAGGCTCATCCAGTCCACCAGCCTCACGGCACTCCACAAGCTGGCCTGGTATTTGTCCCCAAAAGCAAAGCCGGAGTCGTTTTCATCTTCCAGGCGAATGACCGCATTGGCCTGCGCGCCCCAGCTCAGGCGCCCGGCAAGGCCGGTATAGGCCAGCCCAGGGGTCATATCCCAGGTGCCCGAGCCCAGTTGCATACCGTAATGGACAAAACTGCCATCGGGATTCTTGCGATCCACCTTGCCCGTGGGCACCGAGACCCCCAGGGTACCAATCAATTGATGATGATCATTGCCGGCCAGACGAAAGAGCGCGCTCAGTTGAGTATCGCCCAGGCCCGAAATACTGTGCTCGTGCCCATGCTGCCCGCCATGCATATCGTGAGTCATATCCATCATATGGTGCCCGTGCCCGCCGCCGGTGGGGGCCATATCCATCTCCATATGCATGTACATGGGCATCACCATCAGTGTCAGCCAGTCGGTGGGGGCATACATGATATCCAGCATCAACATATCCATGGTCATGCTCTCTGCCGCCATACCAAAGCCGGCAGTCGCCAGATCCGCCACCGAGACCTCATCGCTACCGCGGTAATAACCGCTATAGCTCGTGCGCAGATAGCGATAACCGGTCATGACCTCCCCTTCGCTGTGCATATGGTCGGCCATGACTCCAGCTGGCGCGTGGGACTCGGGCAGGAATATCTTATCGTGGGCCAGGGCCGGGGTGGCCGCCAGCGCGGCGGTTATTAACGCTACAGCTTTTAATCGCATGAATTCACCTGTCTTAGGGAGCCAAATCAAAACCAGCCGCCATTGTACTCAATTGGACTGCCGGGGTAATGTGTCATATTGTCGCAGTGAACCCGCCGGCGGCATTTGGGGTCTAATCTCGATATACTGCAATTTTGTGGAGAAATATCATGTTGTTGACACTGCTTGCCCGCACCCATCGCTTGTGGCTGGCCGCCGGCCTGGCCCTGCTGATGACCGCTTGTGCCACCGGCGGCCCTCAGGTGCGCACGGATTACGACACTGGCGCCGATTTCAACTCATATCGCAGTTTTGCCTTTGTAGACCCGCTGGGCACAGACCGCTCCGGCTACTCCACCCTGATCACGGCGCACTTCAAGGCGGCGGCGCGACAGGAGATGGAAAAGCTGGGGTATATCTACCGCGAGGAAGATCCCGATCTGTTGGTGAATTTCTTTTCCAACACGGAAAACCGCACCGATGTGCGCTCGCGCCCCTCCACGTCCTGGAGCATTGGCTATTACGGCTATCGCAGCGGTCTCTATTTCGGCCTGCCCATTCACCACTCCCATACCGATACCCGCCACTACAAGGTGGGCACCCTCAATATTGACGTGGTGGATGCCGAACGCGAGCAGTTGATCTGGGAAGGCATGATGGAAGGCCGGTTGAGCCGCGAGGACATGGAAAACCCACGCGCCACCATCGCCGAGGCGGTGCGCCAGATCTTCTCCCATTTTCCCACCGCACCTCAACCGGCTGACTGAGGAGCGGGTTGGCGAGTGGCATACCAGCCGCTCGCCAGCGCCAGCAGCAGTACCACAGGAACACATAACCACACCTGCAGCGTCCAGCCGTAGCGATAGAGCACCCAACCCGCCAGCAGAGACACCATTGCCTGCACCGCAAAAATGCTGAAATCGTTCACCGCCTGCGTCTTGAAACGTTCGGCGCCCCGATAGGCCGAAGGCAAGAGCGTAGTGCCCGCCAGAAACAGGAAGTTCCAGCCCACACCCAACAACACCAGCGCCCACCAGTAATGCATCACCGCCTGGCCATTGAGGGCAATGACCAAGACCAACGCATAGAGCCCGCAGCCAGCCAACATCAAACGTGCCGAGCCAATTCGCTGCTGTAACACCCCGGCAAACAGCGAGGGCAGAAACATCGCGATCAGATGACTCTGAATCACCCACTTGGCCTCCGCGAGGGAATGACCGTGCATATTGTGCATACTGATGGGCGTGGAGGTCATTAAAAAACTCATCACGGCATAGCCAATAGCGGCGGCGGCCAGGGCCATTAAAAACACCGGCTGACGCACAATCTGGCCCAGGGATCGCGTGGGCGCCGAACTCTGTTCCTGCACCGGCAGTGGATTTTTAAATCCGGCGAACACCAGCGCCGCAACCACAATCAGGCCGGCCAATAATATGAACGCCCCCGTGTACTCCGCCAGCCCCGGCCACTGGCGCCCCCAAATACCCAGCTCCGGCCCCACGAAGGCCGACACAATGCCACTCAGCATAATCAGCGACACCGCCGGGCCTGCCTGGGCGGCGCTGGGCATGCTCTCAATGGCGGCAAAACGAAACTGCTGATAAAAAGCCATACCCCCGCCCATCATCACGCTGGCCAGCAACAAACTGAAAAAGCTTTCCCCCTCGGTAGCCCAGACACCGGCACCGGCCCCCAGGAGCGAGCAGACCAATGCAAAGAATCCCCCGAAACGGCGGCCCCGCCGGCGCATCAACATAGCCGCCGGGAAGGCGAAAAAGGCCGTTCCCAGGACTGCAAACGCCAGGGGCAGCGTTGCCAATTCCGGCACCGGAGCCAATCTCGCACCCAGCAAACCACTGATCAACACCATCAGCGGCACGGCGGTCATCACCAGCGCCAGTGTAATACTCAACAACCACACATTGCGGGGAAAAACCGGCAACCATGACCGTTTCATAAGTGTGCTTTCCCGTTCACAATCCAACCTCTCTTCATCATTCCCCGTTTCCCTTTTCTCATTTGCCGTTCCCCGTCCATCGTTCACCGTTCACCGTTCACCGTTCACCGTTCACCGTTCACCGACAATTCTGTTACCGCCGCCCGGTGTAATACCAGTAGGTCTTGCTGCCATCGCGTGCTGTCTGCACCATGGTGTGTTCGGCCAGTTCGGTAATGGCAAAATTGACAGCGCGCTCGGGGTCCTGTTCGGCGTCCAGCAACACCACTTCCAACACAATCCAGCCATCTATCAACCGCCAGGTTCCGCGAAAGGCCTGCAACTCATCGCCATCCAGCGGCAGCGAACCCGTTACCCTGTGGTCGTCGCGAAAATGCAGCGACGCCTTGCCCCGCCCCTGGCTGAGATTGTACTGCCAGCGGCCGGGAAGGAATTCGTTGATAACACTTGCATTGACAGACTGAATGCTGGGCGTTGTGCTCAAGTCCAGCGTATTCACTCGCTTGTCCTCGGGCTTTTTATCGCCGTAGTGCACTCGCCCCTGATCATCGGTCCAACTGTAAATACTGTCCTGGGCCAGGGTGGGAGTCACCCAGAGGCCCAACACCAGCCACCACCATCGACTTGATCTCATAAAGGTATCCCGATCATAGAGGTATCCCGATTTTTAATAACGCGCCATTTTAATGCATGCCCCGGCGCAAAGCGCTTTCATGGTGCGAAAAATCATGCTCCGCCGCCACAATTGTCTCGTTTATCTTGTTTTTAAAAAAGTACCGATGTGCATTTTTATAAACTGAATCAAAAACTTACCCCAGCCATCAGAGCACCATTCACCCGCCCTGAAATTGTCGGTGGCACAGTTTCTGCTGAATACCGTCTTGTATGCAAGATGATATAGCACAGGACTGACAATGACAGAACAGCAGGGCTGGACACTGGCCGAATGGCGACAAGCCTACCAGCAGGGCACTATAACACCGACAGAAGTACTGCACGCCTTGCGCGACAGCCTGGCTGACGACGACCCGGCCTTTATTACCATTCTCAGCGCCGAGCAGTTGGATGCACAGCTCACTATCCTGGCGAAAAAAACGCTGGACGATTTACCGCTGTATGGCATTCCCTTTGTGGTGAAAGACAACATTGACACCGAGGGGTTGCCCACCACGGCCGCCTGCCCGGCCTTTGCCTACCCGGCCAGCGAGGATGCCACCTGTGTGGCCCAGCTAAAGGCCGCAGGAGCCGTGGTGCTGGCCAAAACCAACCTCGATCAATTTGCCACCGGCCTGGTGGGTACCCGCTCCCCCTATGGCGCTGTGCCCAACAGTTTTGATCCCGCCTATGTTTCCGGTGGCTCCAGTTCCGGCTCGGCGGTGGCTGTGGCGCGCGGCCTGGTGCCCTTTAGCCTGGGCACGGATACCGCGGGCTCGGGTCGCGTTCCTGCCGGCTTCAATAATATTGTCGGCCTCAAGCCCACGCGCGGTCGCTTCAGCATCAAGGGCGTGGTGCCTGCTTGCCGCAGCCTGGATTGCGTGTCCATTTTTGCATTGACGGTGGATGATGCCGACACCATTGCCAACCTGCTGGAGGGCGTTGACGGCGCCGATGCCTATTCTCGGCAGCGGCCTCATCCTGCCTATAGCTTCCCGGCTAAGCCGCGTTTTGCCATTCCCAAAAGCCTGCCCTGGTTTGGCGATGATGCCAGTGAACACGCCTGGAACACAGCAATCGAGCAAATGCGT
The DNA here is from genome assembly GCA_965652265.1 of uncultured Cellvibrionaceae bacterium. Classification (GTDB taxonomy): domain Bacteria; phylum Pseudomonadota; class Gammaproteobacteria; order Pseudomonadales; family Cellvibrionaceae; genus Gilvimarinus. The sequence continues at coordinate 6,583 of CBFGUT010000037.1, forward strand.
TCACTGGGCGTGGAATTGCTGGAGATGGATTTTACCCCCATGCAAACCCTGGCCGAACTCCTTTATGGCGGCCCCTGGGTGGCGGAGCGACACGCCGCTGTGGCGGAGTTTATGGCTGAGCACAGCGAGGCCATGAATCCGGTAGTGCGCGACATTATTGCCAAGGCCACCAATTTTTCGGCCACCGACGCCTATCGCGCCGAATACCGTCGCGCCGAGCTGGCGCGCGAAATACAGTCACAGATGCAATCCGTGGATGCGCTGCTGGTGCCCACCGCTCCCCGGCTGCCCACCATTACACAGGTAGCCGAGGATCCCGTCGCGGTTAACAGCCAACTGGGTACCTGGACCAACTTCGTCAACCTGGCGGACTGCTCGGCACTGGCGCTTCCCGCCGGTTTACGCCGTGACGGTCTTCCCTTTGGAATCACTCTGATTGCCCCGGCCTGGCAGGACAACGCCCTCGCCCGCTTTGGCCAGCAGTGGCAAAACCACTGTCTGGGGCGCCGGGGCGCGACGTCCTTGCCCGTTATTCCCACCGCGCTTGCCACCGAACCGCCCACCGGTCATATCCGCCTGGCGGTGGTAGGTGCGCACCTGTCGGGGATGCCTCTCAACGGTCAGTTGACTGAGCGGGGCGCGCAGTGGGTGGAAACCACCTCCACCAGTGACAACTACCGCCTCTATGCACTCGCCGACACCACACCACCAAAACCCGGATTGGTAGCCAGCGACTCGGGTAAAGCCATAGCCGTGGAGCTTTGGGATATGCCCGTTAATCACTTTGGCAGCTTTGTGGCATTGATTCCGGCACCACTGGGCATAGGCACTTTGACGCTGGCGGATGGCCGCCAGGTAAAAGGGTTTATCTGTGAGCCCTGGGCCATTGCAAAAGCCACAGACATCACCGAATTCGGCGGCTGGAAAGCCTACCTGCAATCATCGGCCGCCACCGCCTGCAACGCCTAAGGAGAAAAACATCAATGTTGCACACTGTTCTTATTGCCAACCGCGGAGAAATTGCCGTTCGCATTGCCAAGACCCTGAAAACCATGGGTATTAAATCCGTGGCTGTTTACTCAGATGCCGATCGCAACAGTGCGCATGTGAGCGCCTGCGACCTGGCCGTGGGCCTCGGCGGCCAAAGTGCAGCGGAAAGTTATTTGCGCGCCGAAAAAATTCTCGACGCCGCCCGGGAGACCGGCGCCCAGGCAATCATTCCCGGTTACGGCTTTCTGTCGGAAAACGCGGATTTTTGCGAGCAGTGTGAAGCCGCCGGCATTGCCTTTTGTGGCCCCACACCCCAACAGATACGCGAGTTCGGCCTCAAGCATACCTCCCGGGAAATTGCCGCAAAAGCCGGTGTCCCGCTGACACCGGGTACCGGTTTGCTTGAATCCCTGGAGGAAGCGAAAACGGCGGCGACGAAGATCGGCTATCCGGTGATGCTGAAAAGTACCGCCGGCGGTGGCGGTATCGGTCTCACCCGCTGCGATAATGAAGCGGCACTGGTGGAAGCCTACGAGAGCGTCAAACGTCTGGGCCAGAATTTTTTCAGCGACAGCGGAGTCTTCCTGGAGCGTTTCGTTGACAACGCCCGCCATGTGGAAGTGCAGATTTTTGGGGATGGCCAGGGCAAAGTTCTGGCACTGGGTGAACGCGACTGTTCTTTGCAGCGACGCAACCAGAAAGTCGTTGAGGAAACCCCCGCTCCCCATCTGCCCGCCGCCACCCGGGAAAAACTGCTGGCAGCCTCCGTCAGCCTGGGAGAGGCCGTCAACTATCGCTCCGCGGGTACAGTGGAATATATTTACGACCCGGCGCGGGATGATTTTTATTTCCTGGAAGTGAATACACGCCTGCAAGTGGAACACCCTATTACAGAAGCCTGCACTGGGGTGGACCTGGTGGAGTGGATGGTGCTCACCGCCGCCGGGAAGGCACCGGACCTCGACCAGTCCATTGAGCCCGAGGGCGCTGCCATTGAAGTACGCGTCTATGCCGAGGATGCCGTGCGCGATTTCCAGCCGTCTCCGGGCACCCTGACCGACGTGCACTTCCCCGACAATGCACGCATTGATACCTGGGTCGCCACCGGCACCGAGGTGTCTCCACACTACGACCCGATGATTGCCAAGATTATTGTCAAGGGCAAAGACCGGGCGGACGCCATCACCAAAATGATTGCCGCACTAAACGAAACCCGCATGGCCGGCATCGCCACCAACCTGGATTATTTGCGGCAAATCGTGGCAGCCGATTTTTTTGTCGATGGCAATGTCGCCACCAATAAACTCGCCAGTTTTACTTATCGTCCGCCGGTGGTGGAAGTACTGCAACCGGGCACTTATACCAGCATTCAGGATTATCCCGGACGCGTGGGTTATTGGGGGATTGGAGTACCGCCCTCGGGCCCGATGGACGATTACGCTTTCCGTTTGGCCAACCGTATTGTGGGTAACCACGAACAGGCCGCCGGTCTGGAATTCACCATTGTCGGTCCCAAACTGAAATTCCATACCGATACCATTATCGCCCTTACGGGTGGTCGTTCAGCCGCCACGCTCGATGGCAAGCCTGTTGATTTCTGGCAACCGGTACCGGTCACCGCCGGACAGGTGCTGGAAGTGGGTAAATCCGTCAATGGCTGCCGTACCTATCTGGCGGTACGCAACGGCTTTGATGTACCCGAATACCTGGGCAGCCGCGCCACCTTTGCGCTGGGACAGTTTGGCGGTCACGCCGGACGTGTCTTGCGGGCAGCCGATATGCTGCGCCTGAGCGAACCCGATCTTCCGGCCTGTACCACCCCGGCTCCTACCCATGCACCGGCGCCCTGCCCTGCAGCGTTAATCCCGGGTTATGCCAGTGAGACCGATGAAGGGCCGCGTGAATGGGAAATCGGTGTCCTCTACGGCCCCCACGGTGCCCCGGACTTTTTCCGGGAAGAAGCTATCGAGATGTTCTTCAGCACCGCCTGGGAAGTACACTACAACTCCAATCGCCTGGGCATCCGCCTCAATGGCCCCAAGCCCACCTGGACGCGCAGCGATGGCGGTGAAGCGGGCCTGCACCCCTCCAATATCCACGATACCGAATACGCCGTGGGGTCGATCAATTTTACCGGCGATATGCCGGTTATTCTGACCAAAGATGGCCCCAGCCTGGGCGGCTTTGTCTGCCCGGTCACCATCGTCAAGGCCGAGTTATGGAAAGTCGGACAGGTCAAGCCGGGGGACAAACTGCGCTTTAAACAGTTGAGCTTTGACCAGGCTCTCGCCATGGAAAAAGCCCAGGATAAAGCGATTGCAGAATTGTCGGCACAGCCACCCATTGGCGATTTTCCGATTCCCCAACCGGCACACGATTTGTCTCCCTGTATTCTGGCAGCCCTGCCGGAGGCCGAGGGACGGCCAGAAGTAATCTATCGTCAAGCCGGCGATAAATACATTCTGATGGAGTACGGTCCGCTGGTGATGGATTTGCGTTTCCGTTTGCGTGTACACGCGATGATGGAAGCCCTGAAGGCGAAGCCCATTGAGGGCATTATCGAACTGTCACCGGGTGTTCGCTCACTGCAGGTCAATTACGACAGCCGGATTTTGCACCAACGCGATCTGGTAGAGCAACTACTCACCATTGAGGCACAGTTGCCGCCAGTAGACAAAATGCGCGTGCCCAGCCGCATTGTCCACTTACCCATGGCCTTCGAGGACTCCGCCACCCTGGAAGCGGTTGCCAAGTACCGCCAATCGGTTCGCGACACCGCACCCTGGTTGCCGAGTAACACCGAATTTATGCGGCGTATCAACGGACTCGACTCGGTGGATGAAGTGCGCGAGGTTTTGTTTAATGCCAGCTATCTGGTTCTCGGCCTGGGCGATGTCTACCTCAGCGCTCCTTGTGCCGTACCCGTAGACCCTCGCCACCGTTTGTTGACCTCAAAATACAACCCGGCCCGCACTTATACCGCAGAGGGCACAGTCGGTATTGGCGGCGTGTATATGTGTATCTACGGCATGGACTCTCCCGGTGGCTATCAACTGGTGGGGCGCACACTGCCTATTTGGAATAAATTCCTCAAAAGTCCGGTATTTATTAACGGTGAACCCTGGCTGTTGCGATTTTTCGATCAAGTCAGGTACTACCCGGTCAGCGAAGAAAAACTCACCGAAATGCGCGAACAGTTTCGCGAGGGCCAGCTCAGCATCGACATTGAAGACACCTGGTTCGATATCGCCGAGCATGAGCGTTTCCTGCAAGACAATGCCGAGAGCATTGCCAACTTCAAGGCAAAACAGCAAGAAGCTTTTACCAGGGAGGTGGCACTGTGGCAAGCCGACGAACAAAAGGCGGTGGACAAGGTGCTGGCAGCCAGCCCCGCTGTGGCGCCCACCGAAGTGGATGGCCACGCCGTTACTGCAGATATCAGCGGCAATATCTGGAAATTGCTAGTGGAGCCGGGACAAACCGTGGAATTGGATCAACCGCTGTTGATTGTGGAAGCCATGAAAATGGAATTTTCCATCTACGCCGATCGCGCCGCCCGGGTCAGTGCTATCCATTGCGAACCGGGCAAACCGATCAATGCTGGCGACTTACTGCTGGTGCTCGAGGACTGAGATGAAGGTGACACCTTTGGCCAAGAAACCTGTAGAGCGCCGTTACAACCTGACCGAGCGCATATACCGGCAACTGAAAAACGAGATTTTCGACTTTAAATTGCTGCCCGCTCAGCGGTTTACCGAAAATGAAGTGGCGGAGCGCATGCACGCCAGCCGCACTCCCGTACGGGAAGCCTTGATGCGCCTCGCCCGGGAAGGCTTTGTCAGTGTGTCCTTTCGCAGCGGTTGGCAAGTAGAACCCTTTGATTTTGAGCAATTTGAGCAACTCTACGAAGTGCGAATTGTACTGGAGATGGAGGCCGTTAAACGCCTGTGCGAAATGACGCCGGCGCCGGATCTCTCTCATCTTAAAGAAATATGGCTAGTGCCCGAGAGTGAAAAGCTCGATAACGGGCCCGCCGTCTGCGAAATGGATGAACAGTTTCATATGACCCTGGTCGAGGCCACCGGCAACCGGGAACTCGCCCGCATTCATCACGACGTCTGTGAACGATTGAGAATTGTGCGGCGAATCGATTTTACCCAGCAAGCCCGGCTGGTTGCCACCTACCAGGAGCATGCCGAAATTTTGCGAGCCATCATCAAGCGGCGCAGTGATGCAGCTTCCATGATGCTGAAAACCCACATTGAAGCCAGCAAGGCGGAGGTTCGCAAAATAACGCTGCATATGTTGCACAGTGCGCGTGAGCAACAACACGCCGCCAGCAGCCAAGCAGCGCCCAAGGGTGAAAGCCCATAGCAATATGTGAAGCACACGACGGACTAACCATTCCATTAACCCTGGAGAACTACCATGATTTTCAAAAAATTGGCAAAAAGTATTGGCGTGCTGGGTATTGCCTGTGGCATGTCACTCTCGACAGCCACCACCCATGCTGAAGAGACTATCAAAGTTGGCGTTTTGCACTCGCTGTCCGGCACTATGGCCATCTCTGAAACCACGCTGAAGGACACTGTTCTGATGCTGGTGGAGGAGCAAAACAAGAAAGGCGGACTGCTGGGCAAGAAGCTGGAAGCGGTTGTGGTTGACCCTGCCTCTGACTGGCCACTGTTTGCGGAAAAAACCCGCGAACTGATTGAACAGGAAGATGTAGATGTGATTTTCGGTTGCTGGACTTCAGTGTCTCGGAAATCGGTCCTGCCGGTTATCGAAGAACTGAACGGTATTCTCTTTTACCCGGTACAGTATGAAGGTGAAGAATCCTCGCGCAATGTTTTCTACACTGGCGCGGCACCCAACCAGCAGGCCATTCCCGCCGTGGATTACCTGATGGAAGAGAGTGGTGTAGAGCGTTGGGTACTGGCGGGCACTGACTATGTCTACCCGCGCACCACCAATAAAATCCTGGAGGCCTACCTGAAATCCAAAGGCGTGGCCAAAGAGGACATCATGATCAACTACACACCGTTTGGTCATTCTGATTGGCAAAATATCGTTTCCGATATCAAGCGCTTTGGCAGCCAGGGCAAAAAGACCGCTGTAGTTTCCACCATCAACGGGGATGCCAACGTTCCCTTCTACCGCGAACTGGGCAACCAGGGCGTATCGGCTGAAGATATTCCAGTCGTCGCTTTCTCCGTGGGTGAAGAAGAGTTGTCCGGTATCGATACCAAACCGCTGGTTGGTCACCTGGCAGCCTGGAACTACTTTATGAGCGAGGACACCAAAGCCAACCAAGCGTTCATTGAGAAGTGGCACGCCTTTATCAAAGATAAAGAGCGCGTAACCAACGACCCCATGGAAGCGCACTACATCGGCTTTAACATGTGGGCCAAGGCCGTAGAAAAAGCCGGCACCACCGCTACCGATGAAGTCGTTGATGCGATTATTGGTGTGGAAGTTCCCAACCTTACCGGCGGCACCAGCGTTATGCTGAAGAACCACCACATCACCAAGCCGGTGTTGATTGGCGAAATCCAGGAAGACGGTCAATTCCTCACCGTTTGGAAAACCGACGATCTGGTACCCGGCGATGCCTGGTCCGATTACCTGGAAGGCAGTAAAGACCTGGTGGGCGACTGGACAGACCCCATTAACTGCGGCAACTACAACACCAAAACCAAGCAATGCCTGGGCGCTGAAGCAGCCCATTAATGAAAATCGGCCTCTCTCATCATGAGAGGGGCCGTTTTTACCGTTTACTCAAGAGCTCGTTGTTATGATCATCATAAGTTCGCCCCATCGTCGACCATGGAAACCTGTCAGCCTATTGCTATGGCTGTGGCTGTTGATGGCGACATCCGCCCTGGCACAGACCGAAGACAATAGCGAAGATTTTGCACAAAAGTTCAGGAATATTGCCACAGTCAGCCTGATGAAACGTGGCGATGCTATTGATGAACTTGCTCAAACCCGATACCCCAAGACTTCATCGGTGTTAACCGCCTTATTAGACGGAAACCTCTACCTGAATAAAGACGTGGAACCGCCCCAGATTATTATCCAGCAAGCGGACAAGACCCTGCTGGACGCTTTTACTCGGAATACCCTCGATCCCGAAACGGTTTCAACCAGCCGTATTCCGGTGACCAATAAATTGCGTGGGCAGATACGCGATATCCTGGCTCGCCTGAATCTCGACGATAGCGACCCACAAGTCCGCTACGAAGCAGTACAGCGCATGATCAAGGAAGGTATTAACGATAATTCGGTCAAGCTGCTGAGAGAGCGAAAAATTCAGGAGAAGACCCTCCTGGTCAACAAAGTTATAGAAAATGCCCTGGCGCTGCATCAGTTACAAAGTGACGATGCCGTTATTCGTATCAACGCCATTCAAAGCCTGCGCGGTTCCCTGGAAAGCGAAACCCGCAATGAACTGCGCCGCCTGCAGGAATTCGACTCCAACGCTGACGTGCAACAAGCTGCTGCAGAGGCGCTGGATTCCATCGCCCAGAAAATCGAATTTTATAAATTTGTGGAAAGTATATTTTTTGGCCTGAGCCTGGGTTCCGTTTTGCTGCTGGCCGCCATTGGGCTGGCGATCACCTTCGGTGTTATGGGCGTCATCAATATGGCCCATGGTGAATTGATGATGATTGGCGCCTACACCACCTGGGTAATCCAGCAATTATTTCCCAACCATATTGCCTGGAGCCTGGCCATGGCTGTGCCAGCGGCGTTTGTGGTGGCAGGTCTGGTAGGCATTGCCATTGAGCGCGGTGTTATCCGTTTCCTCTATGGGCGCCCACTGGAAACGCTGTTGGCCACTTTCGGTATCAGCCTGATACTGCAACAGGCCGCGCGCAGCATTTTCTCGCCACTGAACCGCACGGTAATCCTGCCTGACTGGATGAGCGGGTCTATCGTCATCAACCCGGTTCTCTCAATCACCGCTAACCGGCTTTATATTTTGTTATTCGCCTTGATAGTCTTTGCTGTTTTGATGCTGATCCTCAAACGCACCTCCCTCGGCCTCAAGGTGCGGGCCGTTTCACAGAATCGTGCCATGGCCCGCGCCGTGGGCGTCCGGGCTAACTGGGTCGATGCCATGACCTTCGGTCTGGGGTCCGGTATCGCCGGTATTGCCGGGGTGGCCCTTTCCCAGCTGACCAATGTCGGCCCCAATCTGGGCCAGGCCTATATCATCGACTCCTTTATGGTGGTGGTGTTCGGTGGCGTTGGCAACCTCTGGGGCACCCTGGTGGGCGCCATGGGCCTCGGCATCCTCAATAAATTTATGGAACCCTGGGCTGGCGCTGTCCTGGCTAAAGTTCTGGTGCTGGTGATGCTGATTCTTTTTATCCAGAAAAAACCACGCGGACTTTTTCCCCAAAAAGGCCGCGCCGCCGATTAATGCAGTTACAGGCTAAGAGAGAGTTATGCTAATACAACGATTATTGCTCAGTGATAGAGGCGGCATGCTGGTGCTGGGGTTTATTATCCTGGGCACCCTTCTGGTCTCCCTGTTAAACCTATTCGCGCCTAGCGATTCACCTTTCTATATTTCCACCTATACCGTTACGCTGCTGGGGAAATTTCTCTGTTTTGCCCTGCTTGCGCTTTCCGTGGATTTAATCTGGGGTTATGCCGGCATATTGTCGCTTGGACACGGCGCCTTCTTTGCCCTCGGGGGCTACACCATGGGCATGTACCTGATGCGTCAGATTGGCGATCGCGGTCAGTACGGCCATCCAATCCTCCCCGATTTTATGGTTTTCCTCAATTGGGACAGCTTACCCTGGTACTGGCTCGGCTTCGACATGTTCTGGTTTACCGCCCTGATGATTCTTCTGGTACCGGGACTGCTGGCACTGGTGTTTGGCTGGCTGGCCTTCCGCTCTCGCGTAACCGGAGTGTACTTCGCCATCATCACTCAGGCACTCACCTATGCGCTGATGCTGGCCTTCTTTCGCAATGAAATGGGATTTGGCGGCAATAACGGCTTGACTGACTTCAAAGAAATCCTGGGGTTTGCTATTACCGCCAAGGGAACCCGGGTGGGACTGTTTGTCTCCTCGGCTTTTATGCTAATACTCGCCTATATTGCCTGCCGCTATATTGTCACCTCGCGAATGGGTCGGGTGATTGTCTCCATTCGCGATGCCGAAAGCCGCACCCGCTTTTGTGGTTATAAAGTGGAATCCTACAAACTCTGGCTGTTTGTCTTTTCCGCCATGTTGGCGGGAATCGCTGGCGCTCTCTATGTACCCCAGGTGGGTATTATTAATCCGGGGGAATTCTCGCCACTTAACTCCATCGAGTTGGTGGTATGGGTCGCCACTGGCGGCCGCGGGACTCTCTTTGGCGCCATTGTGGGAGCCTTTTCCGTCAACTATGCCAAAACCCTGTTTACCAGTTGGTCGCCGGAATCTTGGCTATTTGTACTGGGGGCCCTCTTCGTGCTGGTAACTCTGGTACTCCCCAAGGGCCTGGTGGGACTTTTCGCGCAAATCAAAAACCTCATTACCAAGCCCGCCCGCGAAACCGTTAATGAAGAAACCAGTGAAGCCAATGACTCCACCATACACAAGGAGGAGACGCCATGAACATTCTTAAACAGGCAAGACTTTATGGCAGCGCTGCTCTCCCCAAACGGGACCCGAATTTTCGCCGCCCACTGGATACCAGTCATGGCCCCATTCTCTATGTGGAAGGTGTCACCGTCAGCTTTGACGGTTTCAAGGCGTTAAACAACCTCAACCTCTATGTGGACGAGGGCGAATTGCGTTGCATAATCGGACCCAATGGCGCCGGCAAAACCACCATGATGGATGTGATTACTGGAAAGACTAAACCCGATGA
>CBFGUT010000038.1:0-16227 GCA_965652265.1 uncultured Cellvibrionaceae bacterium
CCCCAAACCGTTTTTATGCGAGAGGGATTATCGGTATTGTCACCGAGTTTTTTGCGCAAATGGGAAATACGTACATCCACAGTGCGATCCAGACCATCGTAGGGACGATTGCAAATACCATTAAACAAATATTCCCGACTAAGCACCTTGCCCGGTTGCCGTGCCAGAATGACCAGCAGGTCATACTCGTGGCTGGACAGTGGCACCGGCTGGTTGTCGAGCCTGACTTCGCGGGCGTGCAGGTTAATGCTCAATCCACCGTGCAGTATGTCCTCCTCGTCTTCCTGTACCGCATTGGTACGGCGCAAGAGTGCATTGATACGGGCCAGCAGCACCCGCGGCTCCGCGGGTTTAATCACGTAATCGTCGGCACCCACTTCCAGACCCAGTATCTGATCGGCATCGGCATCGCGAGCTGTGAGCATGAGTATAGGGCCCTCATATTGACTGCGGACCTCGCGGCAGATACTGATGCCGTCCTTGCCCGGCAACATCACATCCAGAATCACAATATCCGGCTGCAGATTAAGTATCTGACGAGTGACGCTGTAGCCTTGGGTTTCCACTACCACGCGAAAACCGTTGGCTTGGAGATAGTCTTTCACCAGTTCGGCGAGACGTTCATCGTCCTCGGCCAATAGCACCATGTTCATTTGGGCACCTCTAAAAAAAGCTCCAGGGGTTGCGTCTTTTACGGCGATAGCGCCGGTCATCCTGCACCACTTCAAACGCCTGCCGGGCGAGCACTTCGCTATCGGCCATTTCCTTCAGAGAAAACTCGATATCACTGCCGGTCTCCAGTATCGTGCGATATTCACCCCAGGTGGTATCTTGCCAACAATCCAGGGGCTCTGTCTGCTCGGCGCTATAGAGACACAGGGAACGCGCCAGTGGCGACTGCCAGCGCACTTCTATTTCATCTTTGCACAGGGTTTCTCCCTGCGCCAGTACACACAGCCGCGGACGCACCGAAAAGGTAATGTCCGGCAATGGCTGTGCCGGTGCCAGGGGCACACACCACACCACACCACATCCCAGAACCACGCCCCAGAGCCGGCGCCAACCTCCTGTCAATCTTCTAAAAATGGTAGACCCCCCCGACAAACACACTGGTGGAACCCTTGCCATCCACAATTGGACTGCGAGTGATAGTGGTGTCCAGCCATTTGTGATGCAGCGTCGCCTGCAGGGACCAGTGGGGTGTCAACGGCTGTTGCCAGTCAAAACGCACATAGGGCGTCCACGCACTGCCGGGTGAATAGGTAAAATCACGGTCAGACACCACTTCATGGGGATCGACGCCATAGTAATAGTCGATCACTTCGCGACTTTGCCACACCGCCCCGGCGGCCATGCCCAGACGGGAAGCACCCAGCTGCCAGCGATGATCCACCCCCAGGCGCACTTCCTGCCCCCCATGTACATTACTCACATCCTGTAGCCACTGGGCGCCGAAGACCGTACCCCGCCAATAGAAACTGTAATCAATACCCGCGAGGGCAGCCATGCGCCGCTTATCCAGATGGATAGTCGACGATGAGGGCTGCTCCGGCGCCGACGACGCCAGCTTCGGGCTGTGGAAAAATTCATTGGGGCCATCCTTGTCGCCGGGATTGGGGTTATTGATTTCCTCTTCCCGGTCATCGCCGGCATTGTCCTCCTCGCCGTCATTACCCGTGACATCGACACCACCGGGGGGTGGCACCGGGCTCACCGTAAAATTGCCGGCACCCCCTTCGATGACAAAGTTACCCAGGCTCCAGTCGCGAAAATAGATGTAATCCAGACCCAGGGTCGCCAGCAGGTTAAGGCTGTGTTGTGGTGTTTCCACCAGGGTAAAGCCGATATTGGTGGTATCCCAGAAAAAACGCTCGCCGTAATAGCTGACCTCAGGCATCAGCAGTATGGGCAGATTGTCTCCCTCCACAACCGGGTTGGTACGCACCCCCAGGCCTACCCCTACAGAGAACCGCCACTCCCCCACGGCCACACACTCGTCGGTGGCGGCACTGCAAGATTGGGGCTCGGTGGCGAGCGCTGGCAAGACGGCCATTGCGCCGCACCACAGGCACAAAAGGCAGAGGCGTTTAACAGTGACAACAGGAGACAAGATGGACCCTCGGAAGTATTGCAGACGTTTGCTTACTATAGGGATTTTTCAGGTCGAGGCGCCAGTGATTGGCGCCGATTTTTTGTAACAGAGTGTTATGGGACGGGATAGCGCGGGGGTCGCAGGTGCTCGGCCAGCGGGTGTTGCAGCCGTTTAAGCTCTTCCAGTACCCACTGTGCCACTTCGCGTGCCCCCAGTTCATTGAAGTGGGTATCGTCACTGATCCCGCCCGGGTAATTGGGATGGACGCCTTCCGCCAGGTGCATGAAGCGCAGGCGCGAGTCCTGTTCCCCCATGGCGCTGAAACGCTCCCTGGAAATGGCCTCCATATCGATGAGTAACGCCCCTGTGTGCTCTGCCACCTCCCTTACCCGATCGGCGTAAACGGGATGAGTTTCGCCAATTTTGCCACTGTCATCAAAATAGCGTCGGGTGACAGGTGTGAGCAACAGGGGCTGTGCCCCCCGCTCTCGCACATCGCTGACAAACCGCTTCAGGTTGGCAGTGTAGGTATCGGGCGGAGTATAACGGTCCTCCTTGTGTTTCGACTGATCGTTGTGGCCGAATTGAATAAATACCCAATCGCCTGGAGAAAGCTGATCGACAATGGCCCGCCAGCGACCCTCGGCGATAAAGCTGCGGGTACTGCGACCATTCATAGCATGATTGTGAACTTCCACAGTGTGGTCAAAAAAATGCGCAAAAGGCATGCCCCATCCCGTTTCCGGCCAGGCCGACACCGGCTTGATAGACAGGGTGGAATCCCCAGCCAGAAATACATGGGTTTGGGTGTCGGCACCGACTCCACTTGACCAGCCCAGACTCAATACTAGCCCCCCCAGCAAGCAGCGGAAGACACGCCAGCCTCTACAATGCCAGGAGAGATAACGCACTCGAGGGACAGGCAATTGATCAGTCATGGTAATCTCTCGTCTTAGGGTGACTCACTAAGGTCAAACTTATCGGCATCCAGGTGGGCCGGAAATGCGGCGCGATAGGCGCGGAGCGCTTCCCCATCCAGGCTCGCCGCAAAGCCGCCCGCCTCCATGGCGGCATCCACCAACAGCTCACCGCGCGGGCCAAAGACCACACTGCCCCCGGCATAATCCTGCCCCTGGGCATCGCGACCGATGCGGTTGACGCCCAGGGTGTAACTCAGATTTTCAATGGCCCGGGCCTTGAGCAGCGTGCGCCAATGATCCTGACGTGCGGCCGGCCAGTTGGCCACGAACAGCGCCAGGTCGTAGTCCTCGCGGTTGCGACACCAGACCGGAAAGCGCAGGTCATAACAGACCTGTGGCAGCACCCGCCAGCCCTTTATCTGGAACACCCGCCGCCGCTCTCCCGCCGCGTAGCGCTGGTGCTCTCCGGTCATGCGGAACAGGTGATGCTTGTCATAGTAATCCAGCTCGCCCACAGGCGTTGCCCACAACAGACGGTTGACATAGGAGCCGTCCTCGCGCTGCATGACCACCGAACCGGTGACCACCGCGCGCAGACGCTCGGCCTGCGCCAGCAGCCAGTCACAGGTGCGCCCGCCCATGGTCTCGGCACAGTCGCGTGCACCCGGGTGAAAGCCGGTAGTAAACACTTCCGGCAACACCACCAACTGAGCCTCGCCGGGGTGCAGCAAGCGCTCGAAGCGCGCCAGATTAGCCGACGGATCACCGGCGATAATGTCCGTCTGCATCAGGATGACTTTGAGTGTATCCATCTGACACCTCCTCTCCTTTACCCAGTCCTACCCATACCAGTATAAACGCCAGGGCCGCCACAGCGGCAGCCAGCAGGAATGTGACTTCCGGGTTCAGGTCCCAGAGTAACCCACTCAAGACCGCTCCCAGTGCACCGCCGGCGCCAAAACTGGCGGCGCTATAGCAGGCCTGGCCCTGCCCCTGCAGGGGACCGTAAAAGTAGCGCCTTACCCATTCGATGCAGGCGGCGTGGGCCAGGGCAAAACTGAAGGCGTGCAGGCACTGGGCCAGTAACAGAGCCGTCATTTGCTCTGCGAGAACGGCGGTCATCAACCAGCGCAACACCGTCAGTGCCAGTGCCACCAACAATAGCTGCCGCAGCGGTCGCCGGGCAATATAGCGCCACACCCCCACGAATAAAACAATTTCCGCCACCACTCCCAGGGCCCACAACAGCCCCGCCCCGCCGGGACGATAGCCGTAGCCCTCCACCAGATAGAGACTGAAAAAGGTGTAATAGGGCCCGTGACTGAGCTGCAACAGAAAACACACGGTAAAAAAAACCAGCGCCGGACGCTGCACCAGGCGGCGGATAAACGCCCCGGCGGGTGCCTGGGAGTGCCGCGCAACCACGGGAGAGAGAGTGCAGGTTAATAAAAACAGTCCCAGTAACAGGGCGGAGACAAACAGCGGCAAAAGACCGATAGAGAAGTGATCAAAAACGAAGCCGAGGCCCATTACCGTGACAATAAAACCCACCGAACCCCACAGGCGAATATGACTGTAGCGGTGATAGTCGCGTCCCAGGCAGTCCAGAGTCACCACTTCAAACTGGGCGAGAATGGCATTCCAGAAAAAGGTGAAGACCAGCACCACCGCCAGCATCCAGGCGAAACCCTGCCCCAACCACAGGGCGCCGAAACTGAGCCAGGCCAGCGCCGCGCCCAGGCGCACCAGTTGCAGACGTCGACCGCTGCGATCGGCCAGCCAGCCCCAGACATTGGGGGCAACCACCTTGGTGGCCATGATGGCCGCCGCAATGACACCTATCTGGCTGGCGCGGTAATCGAGGCTCTTGAGATAGAGCCCCCAGTAGGGAATCAGGGCGCCCACCAGGGCGAAGTAGAGCCCATAAAATCCCGACAGGCGCCAGTAAGGCAGGTGACGGACGCTGGAGTCCAGAGGAGACATCGGGCACTCCCTGCCCGTGCGTCAGGATTGACCGGCGGGAATCACCGGCACAGTGTGACTGACATCGCCATTCTGTGCGCGCTGACGCAGCGTGTGATCCATGAGTACCAGCGCCAGCATGGCCTCGGCAATAGGCGTCGCACGAATACCCACACAGGGATCGTGCCGACCGGTGGTGACCACCTCCACCGGATTGCCGTGCACGTCTACGCTGCGGCCGGGGATACGCAAACTGGAGGTGGGCTTCAGGGCGATGTGGGCGACAATATCCTGGCCACTGGATATACCACCGAGAATACCGCCGGCACTGTTGGACAAGAAGCCTTCAGGCGTCATCTCGTCGCGGTGCTCAGTCCCCTTTTGCGCCACACTGGCGAAGCCCGCACCGATTTCCACACCCTTGACGGCATTTATACTCATCAAGGCGTGGGCAATATCGGCGTCCAACCGATCAAACACAGGCTCACCCAATCCCGGCGCCACACCCGTGGCCACCACGGTAATTTTGGCTCCCACGGAGTTGCCCTCTTTGGCCAGCGCCTGCATATAGGTTTCCATTTCCGCCACCTTGTCAGCATCCGGGCAAAAGAACGGATTCTGCCCCACCTGATCCCAGTCCACCTTATCGATGGCGATGGGGCCGAGTTGCGACAGGTAGCCTCGCACCTCAATACCCAGCACCGTGCGCAGGTATTTTTTGGCGATAGCCCCGGCGGCCACCCGCATGGCGGTCTCCCGGGCTGAGGAACGGCCGCCGCCACGATAGTCGCGCACACCGTATTTGTGCATATAGGTGTAGTCGGCGTGGGCGGGACGGAACTGGTCCTTGATATTGCTGTAATCCTTGGAGCGCTGGTCGGTATTTTCTATCAACAGGCCGATGGGCGTGCCCGTGGTGTAGCCCTCGAACACCCCGGAGAGAATGCGAACCTGATCCGCCTCCCGACGCTGGGTGGTATAGCGCGACTGACCGGGTTTGCGCCGATCCAGATCCCGCTGCAGATCTTCCTCGCTAATGGCCAGCCCCGGTGGGCAGCCATCCACAATGCAACCCAGCGCCGGGCCGTGACTCTCGCCAAAAGAAGTAATCGTAAAAAGTTTGCCAAAGCTGTTACCGGACATAGCCCATTCATCCTGTTGTCGATCAGGCGGCGATTATACGCCAGTTGTCAGTGTGCCTCACCCACCATGGCCGAACAGGCTGTTAGGAGTTGCTCGCGAGTGAGAGCGAACACGCCGTGGCCACCGCGCTGGAATTCCACCCACTGCAGAGGCAGTTCCGGGAAAGCGGCTGCCAGGGCCGAGGCACTGTTGCCCACTTCCACCACCAGCAGCCCGTCGTCGTTAAGATAGTCGGCCGCCTGGGCCAACAGACGGCGCGTAAAATCCAATCCATCAGCCCCCGAACCCAGTCCGATGGCCGGCTCGGCATGAAATTCCGCGGGCATGGCCGCCAGATCCTCGGCATCCACATAGGGAGGATTGCAGACAATCAGGTCGTAGCAGCGACCCTCCAGCCCAGCGAACAAATCCGATTCGTGTGCCCTCACCCGATGGTCCAACTCATAACGCTGAATATTGCGCGCCGCCACCGTTAGTGCATCGGGGCTGATATCGGCGAGATCCACCTGGGCATCGGGGAACTGCAGGGCGGTGGCGATGCCGATACAGCCACTGCCGGTGCACAGATCCAGTACGTAGTCGGGCGCTGCCGACAACCAGGGAGAAAACGCCGATTCAATCAGCTCCGCCATGGGCGAGCGCGGCACCAGCACACGCTCGTCCACATAGAATGGCAATCCGCAAAACCAGGCCTCGCCGATCAGATAAGCGGCAGGCAGGCGCTCCTCCAGGCGTCGCGCAAACAGCGCGAGCAACTGCTGTTTTTCCGTCTGCGTCAGGCGCGCATCCAGAATGTGCGGGTTTTCGCTGCCACCCAGATGTATGGCATAGGTGACCAGGTAAACGGCCTCGTCCCAGGCATTGTCGGTACCGTGCCCAAAATGCAAACCTGCTGCGGCAAATTGACTGGCGCCATAGCGAATAAAATCGCGCACCGTATGCAGTTGCCGGCACAGCTCCGCTACCTGAGTCTGGTCTGTTGTCATGGCTGCAATCCTGTCATCTCCGCGCCGAACAGCCGGCATTGTACGCTAAATCCCCGACCGCGACATGCATCCCCAGCGGGCCTGGGCGCGTATAATCTTTACCCCGTGGCCGCGATGGCGTAATCTTGCCGCCTTTTCGCCAAAAAACGCATAAGACTTCGTCTATGCGAGTCACTGGCCGCCCATACCTGTATTGGAGGAAGACGGAATGAAAGAGCATTTTGCCAAAATAATCGAGGGTATCGGCGAAGACCTCTCCCGCCCGGGATTAGCGGAAACACCAAAACGCGCCGCCAAAGCCTTTCAATTTCTGACTCGTGGCTACCAGCAGAGCCTTGATGAAATCGTCAACAACGCGCTCTTTCCGTCCGAGTCCCAGGAAATGATCATGGTGAAAGACATTGAGCTCTACTCGCTGTGCGAACACCATTTACTACCTTTCATTGGCAAGGCGCATGTGGCCTATATCCCCACAGGCATGGTGTTGGGACTGTCCAAGATCGCCCGCATCGTGGATATGTTTGCCCGGCGGTTGCAAATCCAGGAGCAGCTTACCCTGCAGATCGCCGAGTGCATCCAGTCCATCACCGGTGCCTCGGGGGTGGGGGTCATTATCGAAGCCAAGCATATGTGCATGATGATGCGCGGCGTGGAAAAACAGAACTCGGCCATGAAAACCTCGGCCATGCTCGGCAGTTTTCGCAGCAATCAGGCCACGCGCACGGAATTTCTGTCGCTACTGCGCTGAACCCGGCTGCAACACAATATCCACGCGCACACGGCTGTCACCCCGACCGGCGGGCGCCAGTGAACCCAGACCCTCGGCGTGGAGGCGCTGCTCCTTAATGCCTCGCGCCACCAGTGCGCGGCGCACCCTGTCCGCCACCACCTGAGAACGTTGACGGCGCTGTTCGGCATCCACGGCCTCATAGTTGTGCCCCACCACCGTGACCATCAGATCATCGCCCTGCCGGAGCGCAGCGGCCAGCGCATCCAGATGTTGTTCGCCCAACTGCGCCTTGGTGCCGGAATCCGTGTAATCCAGACGCAGGAAACTGATATAGCCATCGCGCTGTAACTGGCGCAACAACGTCTCCGGCGTACTCGCCACGCGGTAACTTTCACTGTCGCCGGTTTCCAGCACCTCCACATGCACAAACACCCGCCGATTGCCGCGCAGTACGCTATAGAGAGTGACATAAACCCCCAGGTTGTCGCGGCCCACCAGCTCAAAGGCGCCATAGTACTGATATTGATCCAGGCCGTAGAGCTGCAAGATGCCAAAGTGATCATTGGCCCAGTGATTGGACTGCCCGCACTCGCGACCACTGCACCGGTAGAGTTCTCGCAGCGGGTGACTCGCCAGTTGCCGCAGAAAATAGTCAAACCCCTGCGCGGCGCTATGGTTGTCGGGGAGTTCGTAGGTCTTGCGAGTCAGCTTACCCGCCAGACGCTGATGTTCAACCCGCATCATCCCGCCCACCTTGCGATAAGTGCCGAGGGCCAGCGTATAGTCGCTGACATCGGCCTGGGAGGAAAACACCAGGCGGGCGCCGGGATAATCATTCAGCTCAATGGCATGGGCTGGAGCCACGCCAGTCATAAGTAGCAGTGTCAGTGTGATTAGTCGCCCGAATACCAAGCTGGACCCCTTAGAGAAAATCATTAATCAATGCCGCCACCTGGGGCGCCTGCGCCTCCAAATGCAGATGATGCCCTCCCTCGATCTGTTGGACATCCAGCTGTGGGTAAGGTGCCAGGGCCGCCCGAAAATCCGGGTAGAGTTTGGGCAGGCCCTCATGCCCCAAAATCACCCGGGTTTTGGCCTCAATGCGATCAATAAAGGCGTGAATTTGCCCGCGGGTCAAATGAAAAGACGAAGGCGCCAACAGCCGCTGGTCTGTACTCCAGGTATAGCCGCCATCGACGGCCTTGACACCCCGCTGGGTCAACCGCTGGGCGGCATCATCGCCAAGAGGAAAAAGCCCGCGCGCGCGCGCTTGTACCGCCTCCTGCAGCGAGGCATAAACACGCAGCGGCTTGCGGGCCAGCTCGCGGCTTTTGATGATAGACTCGGCGAGCTGTCGGGGTGCGTCCATCGCCTCCACCGGCATGGGGAAAATTCCCTCGATCAACACCATGCTCCGCACCCGTTCGGGGAAGGCGCCCGCCAGTAATGCCGCCACAATGGCACCGCGTGAATGTCCCACCAGGGAAAAATGCTGCCAGCCGAGAGTATCCGCCACACTCAACACTTCGGCCACATCCTCCCAGATATTGTAGGGGGCAGTGCCGGGACGATGCCCGCTCTGTCCGTGACCGGCCATATCCAGGGCGACAAACTGGACACCGCGCAGCAGTGGTGCCAGCGCTGAAAAACTGGCGCTGTTATCCAGCCAACCGTGCAGTGCAAGTACCGGTTTTTGCCCAACCTCACCCCACTGCTGGGCACAGAGCTCGATCCCTTCGGCATTAAAAACATGTGCAACCGGCTGCATGGCTTTTCTTTAAATACCTCTATGAAAATGCCTTGAAACACCACAGGATGGCGACTAGGACATCAAGTCCACTCTTCAGGGGTGCACCAGCCACTCTAACTGTCCCATATCGGCAGCGGCCACCTCGCAGCGTACTGCCGCCAGTGAGGCGGTCTTCATGGCATGTTCCTCTCCACGCCGACCACACAGGGTATCGAGCAGGGAGGAAACCAATGGCTGGTGACTGGCCAGCAGAATGTTGTGGCTGCTGGAGCGATATACCTCCTCCAGTAATTGCGAGGGCTTGGCCTCGGGCAACAGCAAATCGGTTTCACGGGCGATGGGGCAATCCAGCAATTCGGCGGCTATGGCGGCGGTCTGCCGGGCGCGTAGAAAAGGGCTGCTCCAGATCACCAGACCACGGGTATCCATTTGCGCTCGCTGCCGCGACAGCACTTCGGCCACCTGGGCCCGGCCCTCATCCGTCAACGCTCGCCCGGCGTCGTTGCCGTTGTAGGGCTCGGCCCGGCCATGGCGTAAAACCCACAGTTGCACGCCGTGATCAAGAGGTCTTGTTATTGCCATCGTCCTTGTCGTCCGCCGCAGGCGCCTCGGTTTTTACAGCCTTGGACTTTTTGGGTTTGGCCGCGGGAGGCGCACTGACGGGTTCAGGTTGAACCTCCTCAAATTCCTCTTCGGCAATAGGCGCCGGCGTCGGCCAGGCGTCAAAAGGAAAGGGCTTGTCATCAGTGTTGTAGGTCAGAAACCGCAGCACCGCATAAATAAACTGCGACAGGGAGTCACCCAACTGGCGAAGGTTGACATTGGCCTTGCCGGTGACCAGTGCAAAAATAAATTGCACGATCACCAGGAAAGACATGACAAAGCCCGCCACATACAACACCAGGGCAAACAGGATCATAAACACCAGACGCATCCAGTGTTCGGCGGACAGTAGATTGGATTTCAGTTCTTCATTGTTCATGGTTATGTCCTATAAATTCCACATCATAATTTTGTTCACCCAGCATCAGGCTGCGCACCACATCGGCCACTGCCTTCTGCTCAAATAACACACCGTACAATGCCGTGGCCAGCGGCATATAGATATCCCGCTCAAGGGCTTTTTGTCTCACCTGACGCAGGGTGTTGACCCCCTCGGCTACCTGACCCAGCCCCCTCACCACCTCGTCGAGTGGTTGTCCCTTGCCAAGAGAGTAACCGACCCGATAGTTGCGGCTCAAGTCGGACGTACAGGTGAGAATCAAATCCCCGACACCGGCCAGCCCCAGGAAGGTCATGGGGTTGGCGCCGAGCACTGCGGCAAAGCGTCCCATTTCCGCCAGTGAGCGGGTCAGCAACATGGCCTGGGTGTTGTGTCCCGCCCCCAGTGCCGCTGCCATGCCACAGATAATGGCATAAATATTTTTCAATGCCCCTCCCAATTCCACCCCGTGACGATCGGCATTGGCATAGACCCGAAACGTAGGCGATTTGAGAGTATCCTGCACACACTGAATCACGGCCTTATTTTCACTCGCAATCACTGTGCCGGTATGTTGTTTCTGCACAATTTCACGGGCAAAATTGGGGCCGCTGAGTACACCGATGGCGACTCCCGGCAATTCCTGTTCCAATATCTCACTCATCAGGGTAAACGTGCCCGGCTCGCCCGGTTCAATACCCTTGGCCGTGCTCACCACTATAGCACCGGGCTTGAGTAAAGGCTTGATCATACGCGCCACTTCGCGAAAAGAGTGGCTGGGAATGGAGATAAACACCAGATCCGTGGCCGCCACCGCCTGGGCGAGATCGCTGGTCACCTGTAAGCTGGGCACCAGTGGATAGCCGGGCAAATATCGGGCGTTTTCGCGGTTTTGCTGCAGCAAGCGCGCATTTTCCTCATCGCGCATCCACAGGTAGGTTTTATGGCCGTTATCGGCAATGATATTGGCGATGGCAGTGCCAAAGCTTCCCCCGCCCAGAACGGCCACTTGTATTGTCTCTTGCATAGCTACCTCTGTTTGTCCATTAATGGGGCGACTGTACCCTTTCTATATAATTTTTTTATGTAGTAGCCAGCCTGTTTATAGAACCCGAGTTGCCACTTTTAAGTGCAACACGCTTGCAAACACATTACCCCGGCTGTTACTCCTTTGGGAGCACTGTAACCAAAATGCCCAATTTACGAGCACTTTACTTTTTCCACATTTTCTGTGGATAACTTCGTGGATATTTTTTGGGAAACACACCTTGAGCCGCATGGCACCTGCTCGAACAACAGATTGGACAATAAATAACCTTCTATATTATTTCCTTTATAATCAATAGCTTATAAAACTATTGCCGCATTTAAGACAAACTTCCCACGCTGTGGCACAGTCACGGTGTTCAGCTTCACCGGCATGTGCATAAAAAGTTAGTATTCCTTAACCGCAAACTCGCCGTAGCCACAAAACCTTCACAAATCAAGCATAAAAATATCACAGAATTGTCATATTGGAGATAAGGTCGAGTGCACTATTAGACCTGGATTTTCATCGCAAAACGTTATTTTAAGACCGGTCGTCATTGGCTAAAAAGTTATATCCGCCATTGTGGTACAGCAGCGGGTCGGCGGGCTGCTCACTCACTAACACATCCTCGATACGGGCGATCAACACATGGTGGGTACCATAGCTCAACACCGCGTCAGTGCGACAGAAGAAAATTGCCTCAGAATCCTGCAGGTAGGGGATGGCATCGGGTCCTTCCTGCCAGCGCCCGACACTGAAACGATCGTGCACCAATTCAAAACCGGCACAGATATTGGACACCTGCTGCTGGCTGCGCGAGAGAATATTAATGGCGAACTCACAGCCCTGCACTTCCAGGTGCCCCTTCAGCGAGATTTGCTGGTTAATGCAGACCAGCAGCGAGGGGGGCTTATCGGAGACCGAGGTGACGGAGGAGACGGTCATGGCAAACCGCTCCTGATGATTAACCCGGGTGGAGAGCACAGATACACCGGCGGCCAGCCTGCGCATCCCCTGTTTCATCGCCAGCCCCAAATCAGTATTGTGCATTCCACCCTCGGCTTTCCGGACAAAGGCGCTATTCTGGCCAGCTGCTCCGGCAGAAGCAAGCCCGTGCCGGTAATTCCGTCGATAGCGTATTATTTTCCGTTGACGCACCTTAAGCGCATGGGTATCATGCGCACCTCCTGAAACGTGGTCGCCACAGCGGGACAACCGGAGTGTAGCGCAGCCTGGTAGCGCGTCTGCTTTGGGAGCAGAATGTCGGGGGTTCGAATCCCTCCACTCCGACCAGAATGCACAGAGCCTGTCGGTTCAGCTTGCCAGCCATGCGCCCGTAGCTCAGCTGGATAGAGCATCCGCCTTCTAAGCGGATGGTCGCAGGTTCGAGTCCTGCCGGGCGTGCCACTCACTTACCCAGGTGTGGTGGTTCATTTTCAGGAAAGCACCTCGGTACCGCGCCGGTTACCGGTCAGGTGTCACTATGGTGGCTGTAGCTCAGCTGGTAGAGCCCTGGATTGTGATTCCAGTGGTCGCGGGTTCGAACCCCGTCAGCCACCCCATTTCCCCTGCTTGTATTTCACCCAGCCATTAAATTCTGCTCACTGGCGCATGTTTGCCGCTTGGCCTGATCTCTGCGCTGTGGGAAAATAGCCGCCCTTTCAACGACCAATCGGGGACCCATCCACACCATGTCCGCACTGCTACTCGATGGCAAGGCGCTTGCCGCCAAAACCGAACAGGAACTCACTGCCCGTGTATCCTCATTGAAGACCGCCAGTGGCGGACAGACTCCCATCCTCGCCACTATCCTGGTGGGTGACGATCCGGCATCGGCCACCTACGTCAAGATGAAAGGCAACGCCTGCGCCCGTATCGGCATGGAATCCATTCGCGTGGAAATGCCCAGCGACACCAGCACCGAACAACTGCTGGCCAAGATCGACGAGTTGAACAAAAACCCCAATGTCCACGGCATTTTGTTACAGCATCCAGTGCCCGAGCAAATTGACGAGCGCCTGTGTTTCGATGCTATCGCTGCAGAAAAGGATGTGGACGGAGTGACCTGTCTGGGTTTTGGCCGCATGAGCATGGGCGAACCCGCCTATGGCTGCGCGACACCCAAGGGCATAATGCGCCTGCTTGAGGCCTATGAAATCGAGCTGGCAGGCAAACATGCGGTGGTGATAGGCCGGAGCCCCATCCTCGGCAAACCCATGGCCATGATGCTATTGAACGCCAATGCCACCGTCACCATCTGTCACTCGCGTACCCGCGATCTGGCCGAGCATATTCGCCGGGCCGATATTGTGGTGGGCGCCGTGGGTAAACCCGAATTTATTCGCGCCGAGTGGATCAAGGATGGTGCCGTGGTAGTAGACGCCGGTTATCATCCCGGCGGGCTCGGGGATATCGAACTGGCCCCCCTGAGCGAACGCGTCGCCGCCTACACCCCGGTTCCCGGTGGGGTAGGACCCATGACCATCAACACGCTGATTTACCAGACTGTAGATTCTGGCGAAAAAGCCATTAAGGGTTAACAGGGAGAAACTATCATGACCCGGCTTACCGCACTGCTGCTGACCTGTCTGCCGCTGGTGGCAATGGGCAGTGAAAACTACCGCTACCTGTGTCAACAGGACAGTGAGAAACGTGAGATAGAAGTGGCTTACCTGCTACCGGACCAGACGGTGCCCTGCGAAGTACGCTACCGCAAAAACAACGAGGAACCGGAAGTTTTGTGGCGCGCCAATAATCAGGAGGGTTTTTGTGAAGCCAAGGCCCAGGAACTGATGGAAAAACAGACCGAGTGGGGATTTGGCTGCGAGGGGGAGAATCTGCCGGCGCAGCAAATCAGTCGCGGTCGTTATTGATGACCGCTGCCGCCGTTCCCCTGTCGATTGTGTATCAAGACCACTACCTGGTGGCCATCGACAAACCGGCGGGGCTGTTAGTGCACAAAAGCCCGGTAGACCGACGCGAAACTCTTTTCGCGGTGCAGCAATTGCGCGACCAGATCGGCCAGCGTGTCTACCCTCTTCACCGGCTGGACAAACCGACATCGGGCGTACTGTTGTTTGCCCTGTCGCCCGAGATCGTCCGACAGGTGGCCGCCGGTTGGGCGGAGGTCCGCAAGGACTACCTGGCCGTGGTGCGCGGCTTCGCCCCCGCAGAAATGCTGATTGACCATCCGCTGCGTCCGGACCCCGATGACCGCATCAAGCGCCCCGCGAAGGACGAACCACAAGCCGCCCTGACGCAGCTAAAGACACTTGCGCAAATCGATCTACCTTACCGGGTGGATACCTATCCCAGCAGCCGCTATTCGCTGGTTCAGTGTCAACCCCTGAGCGGCCGGCGCCATCAATTGCGGCGCCATCTCAAGCACATCAGCCATCCCATCATCGGCGATGCCAAACACGGCAAGGGTCGACACAACCGCTTCTTTGCCACTCAATTTCAGGCACCGGGGTTGATGTTGAGTGCCACCCGCCTGTCGCTGCCCCACCCGGTGAGCGGTGCACAACTGACGCTCGACACCCCGGTCAGCCCCGCTATGCAGCGCATTATCGATACTTTCAACTGGCGGGTTCATATGCCCCGGGAGTGGCAAGCACAGTGATACGGCTGGACAAATATCTCGCCCATCATTCTCCTCTGTCACGCCGCGAGGCGCAGCAGGCTGTGCGCAAGGGCGCTGTACTTGTCAACGGCGTTATCGCCACCCACGCCGACCACAAGCTGGCGACGAGCGACCAAGTCTGTCTGGACGGCCAGCCATTACTCCCTCGCGGGCCCGTCTACCTGATGTTGCACAAACCCGCCGGGGTGGTCTCGGTCACCCGCGACGCCCACCGGCGCACGGCCCTGGATTTAATTTCCCGGACAGCGCTGGGCATCCCTGCCGATCATCCCCTGCAGGTGGCAGGACGGTTGGACCTGGATGCCACCGGCCTGCTATTAATCACCGACGATGGCGACTGGAACCATCGCCTGACGGCGCCAGCGGCGAATAAGCGCAAGCGCTACCGGGTAAAGACGAACTCGTCAATCGATTCCGTCTGTGCTCAGCAATTTGCCGACGGGGTGTCACTGCGGGGCGAAACCCGGCCAACCCGCCCCGCACAACTCACCATACTCGACAGCCATGAGGCACTGCTGGAAATCACTGAAGGTCGTTACCACCAGGTGAAACGCATGTTCGCTGCCACCGGCAACCGGGTAACTGCACTGCACCGCGAGGCCATGGGCGCAATCGAGCTGGACCCAACGCTGGCTCCCGGCGAATACCGCCCGCTGACCCCGGAGGAAATTGCCAGTGTTTGACAGTGACGCCGCTAACCGCTGGTTGTGTCAAGCATACGCCGAGGCGGTGATCGAGAAACCGGGTTGTCGTGCCCTGTGGCTGTGCGACGAAAATCTCGCCGGACTGGAGACTGCGCTTCCCCCACCTCGCGAGCACAGCCAGTTTATCAGCAACCGCTTTGATATCGCCCGCGCTCTCAGTGACACCGGCCACCAGTCGGCATTCAGTGATTTCGACACCACCCGGTTTGCACCCCAGAGTGTCGATCTACTGGTGTATCGGCTGTCCAAGGAAAAACCGCTGGTGCATCACCTGCTCAATCTCAG